>JAICKN010000184.1 GCA_025927855.1 Terriglobales bacterium | reverse complement strand
TATGAATGAATATTTCCCAAACTGTACTTCAATGGCGACTCGGTTCTTTTGAAAATCGGTCTGGTTGTACGATCTGATAGGTTGTTTGCGCTCAGATTCAATGCGCTTTTTTTGTTCGGCTGCGGGCAGAGTTATGGTTTTTCTTATCAGATCGAAATCATCTGTTACCCAATAGTCCGTTCGTACTTCACCCCAATTGAGCTTCGCCAATTCGGTTTTGAAGCATTTATTGATTGCTGTCGGAGAGTACAGGAGCCTGTCTTTCATGGTCTTCTCTCCGCTGACTTTTGTCTTGCATGCTTTCGCATCAATTACAGAGATCACTTTCTCAATCTCAGACCATATCTTCCGTTCATGCACGAGTATCCATTCTCGTCCGTTTAGATGCGAATGGACCTTTTCAATTCTCATAAACGAATGGGCTTAGTCAGTTTAATTTTGGGAATTTACCTGGCTGGGTACTGACATTGAAACACGAAGCATCCTAAAAACAAAGAGGTAAAAAATGAGCCATTCCGATTTCAGCAATTTGCAAATAAAAATTTTCTCGCAAAACACTAAAGGCGGCCCGGTAAGGCCGCCTTTTCGATTTGTTGAGAAGTGGTTAAGCAGATTTTACGTTTTCTGCCTGCCAGCCCTTGGGCCCCTTCACTACGTCAAACTGTACCTGTTGACCTTCCTGCAAGCTGCGGAAGCCATTCGCCTGGATGGCGGAGAAATGCACGAAGACATCCTCGCCGTTCTGGCGGCTGATAAATCCATAGCCCTTGGCATCGTTAAACCACTTCACTGTTCCTGTTTCCATTTGTTGCTTATTTCCTTTATTTGATGTTGCGGTTGAATCACTCGCTGGACTTCTGCAAGGCAGGTCACGCTGGGTTGAGCGGAGATACTGCAAAATGCAAAATAACCGTACAAGGTCAAACGCAACTAAATTGTATCCTACTTACAAGGCAATAGCCATAGCTTTAAATTTCTGTATTTTCATAGGAAGAGAGCTGGCCAGCTAAAAATCCGGGTGAGCGTTCGCTGGGCTAATGCTTGCGGAAAATCTCAAATAACAGATTGAAAAACTGGACCAAGGTCACGCCGATGGCCACATAAATTGCCAGCTCCAGTCGGCGGCCGGCTTCTTTGGTGTCGCGCAGAAGGTCTTTGGTTTGGTAGGAAACTTCGGAGAGCGTCTCTGCAAGTTGTTCAAAATGCTGGGTCGAACTGCGTAATTTCTCAACCACGCGGGAGGTTCCGAGCGCCCCCGCCGCCATCTGCTCGCCATTGCGAATCTCGAGTTCCGTTTTGCAGGCCGCCCACCACGGGCTTCCCGGCGGACTGTCGTACATGCGCTGGCGGATCTCTTCATAAGAGCGGTGCCGCAACAGCTGCACCAGGGAGTGCACCGTATCCCCCTGCCTGACTTCTTTAACATCTTCAGCGGACAATGGCATGGGAGGGAGTCTAGCATCGCGCCATTGTTCCATCAGCTATCGAAAGTCCAATCACAGGAACGCCCGTAAGCCAGTGAACGGCGAGCACTTAGGTGGTTACTCCTGCGGCGAAATCAGCTGGATTCAGCCCAAATAATTCAAAATGTGAATCTTCCAGTTCATTCCTGGTGCGCCTCCGCGGAGGCAAGTCTGCAAAAGCGATATAGTGGAGGCCGGAATGAGAAAGAGGCCGTCATCGTAACTCTCGAAGATCTTCGTGAAGCGCAGGCCCGCATACGCGGCGTGGCGGCGCGCACTCCATTGTTGCAGTCGCGCATCCATGACCAAGATGGGGCAGGTTCCGGTAAAAAGCTTTACCTGAAACCTGAAAACCTGCAACCGATTGGGGCATTCAAGGTGCGTGGGGCATACAACAAAATTGCTTCTCTTAGCGAAGAAGAACGCAAGCGCGGCGTGATTACATATTCCAGCGGCAACCACGCGCAGGGAGTCGCGTATGCCGCGCGTGCTTTAGGCATCAAAGCGGTGATCACGATGCCCGCCACTGCTCCGGCAATCAAACTACAGGCAACCAAAGACTTAGGAGCTGAAGTCGTACTAGTGGGACCTTCCGGGGTGGAGCGGCAGCTCAAAGCGGAGGAATTGGCCGCAAAGCACGGATACATCATCATTCCGCCTTTTAACGACGAAAAGATCATCGCGGGCCAGGGCACCATCGGTCTGGAAATTCTGGAAGATTTGCCGGAAGTGGAAACTGTGCTGGTTCCTGTAGGTGGAGGAGGCCTAATCAGCGGGATTGCAACCGCGATCAAACTCAGCCAGCCAAACGTCAAAGTCATCGGCGTAGAGCCGGAACTGGGAGCGGACGCGCAGGCAACTCTTCGGGCTGGAAAGGTTGTGCAGTTCCCGGTGGAGCAGGTCATTCAAACGATTGCGGATGGACTGCGGGCGCAATACGTGGGCGATATCCCTTTTGAGCACATCCGCAAGTACGTGGATGACATTGTTGCGGTAAGCGAAGATGAAATTCGCGAAGCGGTGCGGCGGCTGGCCGAAGATCCTAAAACCATGGCGGAGCCGAGCGGGGCGGTGACAGCAGCGGCATTCCTATTTCACGGGAATGAATTACCTCGGACGGAGATAAATGTTGCAGTGATCAGCGGCGGAAATATTGACCCGAATTTACTGAGGGAAATCAGGCAAACGCCGGAAAGTCATACACAAAATTCATGAAACTTAAAAGCGCTGTTCTCTTCCTGGCTATTTTTGGCTCGAACGTACTTGCCTTCGCGCAAGGCGAACACTGCACGATTGTGCGGCAGGGCGTTATTTACATTTCTCCGGACAAAAATTCTCCCAAGGTTGCCGACGTAGAAAGAGGCCGCGACCTAGTCGCGCTCGATAGCACGCCCTCCTGGGTCCACGTTGAAGCCGTGCTCGCCGGGCGTCAGCGCAACGATGAAGACCAGCCGGAGCCGCGCATTGTGACCGGATGGGTGCTTGACAAGGGGGTGGTGCGCGCCTCCACTCCGAATGGCGACCGTATCGTTTTTGGCGAAGCAGTGGACTCTGAAGACCAGGCGAGCCGCGCCCGGGGGCGCGCGGGTGCCGCGCAGGATGCGAAACGCCTCTATTACCGCATCTACGATCTCTTCCCGAAATCCCCTCTAGCCGCTGAATCGTTATACCGCGCAGCGGACATTCAATGGCAGCTCGACCGCGCGGACATTATGACCCGCCCATCCGCCAGGGAACAGCAGGCATTTCTCCGCGGGAAGATGAATGAAGATTTGATGAAACAGGTCATGAAGAAATTTCCCAATACAAAATGGGCCGACCTGGCGGCATTCCATTTGATAGAAAACAAACTCTGCGGTGACTGGCAGGGAGCTTCGAAGTGTCCCGAAAAAGAGGCGGGATATTACGAAGACTATGTGAAAGATCATCCGCAATCGCCCGCTGCCGCCGAGGCGCTCTACAACGCCGCATGGCGCTGGTCGGCATTGATCCAGATCTACATAACAGAAGACCAGAAAAAAAAATCAGAAGATGCGAAGTCCCGCGCCATCTCTTTGGCCCAGAGGGTCGCGAGTTCTTATCCGCAAGGCGACTGGGGATCGCGGGCGCAGACTTTGCTGTACTTAGTGCAACAAGATGTGCCAACGTGGGGAAATTCCCAGGAGTAGCTGCACTCTTCTGTAAGTAGTTGCGGGTACAGCCTTTGCGGGACGGTGTGCCGCTCTGTCGGCAGGTTGAGGTCTGTGCGTTGCCGCCGGTTGTCTGATTTTGAGAACTATTCCAAAACGAAAGCGCAGGCCACCTCTGTAATCTTTAGCCTAAATTTTAGCGGATTAGAATGTCCTATTCCGCATGAGTTCTGAGTCTTTCAAAAACGGCAGGCGCGGCCCTGCGCTAAAACGCCAGATTGAAGGCCGGGAGTGGTGGCTTTGGGCGTTCGCAGTGCTCGTCACCCTCGTTTTGACGGCTGGAATTGTTCTGCTTACCTTTTCCGGAGATTACGCCCAAACAAACATCCCCGTTCTCTATGACCTGCGCGAGTGGGTTCGCGGCTTGGCCGCGCTAGTGCTTATCTTCGATATTTACACCGTGTATCAGCACTTTCAATTGCAGCAGTTACGCCGGCAGCTTGCCGAGCGCGATGAATTATTCCAGCTCATCACCGAAAATGCCGCTGACATGATTGCGGTGGTGGATAGCGAAGGGAAGCGACTTTATAACAGCCCCGCGTATCAAAAAGTACTTGGCTACACCGCGGAGGATTTGAACAGCGGAAGTTCAATTGACCAGATACATCCCTCCGACCGTGAACGGATTATGCAGGCCGCCGCCAAAGCGCGTACCACCGGGCAGGGACAGCGGCTGGAATATCGCATGCGCCACAAGGACGGCTCATGGCGCATTCTGGAATCTACGGCAAGCCCCATTCAGAATGTCTCCGGAAACTTCGAAAAACTCGTAATTGTCAATCGCGACATTACGGAACGCAAGCGGGCTGAAGAGGACCTTGCGCACAACACCTTCCACGACAAATTAACGGATCTTCCCAACCGCGCGCTTTTTCTGGACCGTGTACAGCGTTCGCTGGTCCGTTCGCGGCGGCATTCGGACTTCAAATTCGCGGTGCTGTTTGTTGATATTGACGAATTCAAAGTGATCAACGACAGCCTCGGGCACTCTGCGGGAGACGAACTGCTGATCCAGATTGCATTGCGGCTAAACCTCGGTTTCCGCGAAGGCGACACGGTTTCCCGCACGGACCAGAATGCGGAAAACGGTGACCCGCGGCTGGGAGATGGAGACATTGCCCGGCTTGGAGGCGATGAGTTCACCATCCTGCTGGAAGACGTTTTCCAGTTGAGCGATGCGGTGCGGGTCGCGCAGCGCATTCAGGAAAGATTGGCGATTCCGTTTTCCATCGCTGGCCAGGAAATTGTGATTGGCGCCAGTATCGGCGTAGCTTCGAGCAACGTTTCTTATGACCGGGCCGAGGACCTGCTGCGGGACGCCGAAATTGCCATGTACCGCGCCAAGCGTGAGGGCAAGGCACGATACGAAGTTTTTGATCCGGAGATGCATTCCGGCGCGGTGCGCCGCCTGAAGCTGGAAACGGACCTTCGCCGCGCTCTGGAAAATGGCGAACTCATTGCTTACTACCAGCCCATTGTTTCGCTGGAAAGCGGAAAAATCACCGGGTTCGAAGCGCTGAGCCGTTGGCCGCACCCCAGCGGAATGATCCCACCCGACCAATTTATCCCAGTTGCAGATGAAACCGGACTCATTTTGCCGCTCAACCGTATGTTGTTTCTCGATGCATGCCGGCAACTCCGTACATGGCAGAACGAATTCCCATGCAATCCGCCTTTAACCATGAGCGTCAACGTCACTTCACGGCAGTTTTCCCGCTCGGAGTTGCCGCAGGAAATTCTGGAGATCTTAAAAGAAACCGGAGTAGCGGCTTCCGCTTTGAATCTTGAAATTGTGGAGACCATCGCGATGAGCGACCCGGATCGCGCGCTTTCTATGCTTTCTGCGCTGAAGCAGACCGGCGTCAAGCTGAGCATTGATGATTTCGGAACAGGATACTCCTCTTTGAGCCGGTTGCCCCGCTTTCCGATTGACGCCCTGAAGATTGACCGGGCTTTTGTGCGAGAGATGAACGCGGACAGGGAAAGCCATGAAATCGTCCGCCTGATCATTATGCTGGCGCACAATCTGGGCTTGAAAATTGTCGCCGAAGGAACCGAAACCGGAAACCAGGTTGCCGAACTGAAGCAGTTAGGCTGTGAAATGGCGCAAGGATATTTGTTTTCATCTCCGGTCCCCCCGGAGAGCGCGCGCGAACTGCTGCTAAAAGACTACCAACCCGCTTTGGCCGCACGCGCCGCCAAACGCTGAATCCTGACCTCAACCTTAAAGAGACCGCCGCAAAGAACCAAGACCCTAATCTCAGTCTTCCTGAGCGGAGCGAAAACTTCGTGCAGCGAAGTTCCTGCGCAGTCGAAGGAGCGCTATAGGAGCGAAGGACCGCTATAGATGTGAGCATCTGAAACGGCGCTAGAAGGGCGTTTCTATCACGGCATCCTTCGACTTATTCTTGGAAAGGCGCATATCAACTCGGATCAACTGATTCGGTGATCCCCAGTCTTGATTTGGCTGGTATTATTGCAACCTCATTCGCTGCGGTCCGAGGTGGAAATCTCACTGGCAACGGATTTTCGTTGGCACCCCACACGTTCGGCTTGGTCTTCTGCAATACTGGCTTCGGTGGCGATGGCCCATCCCCCTCCGCCAGGAGGCGAGAAAGCCGAAAGTTCAGAGAACCCCGGAAGAGAAGTGGCAGATTGTGTTGCAAGGTCTCAAGAGCGGCAACGTGGCTGAAACCTGCCGCAAGTATGAGATCGCTCCCGCGCTTTACTACCGTTGGAAAGACGAAGTGGAAGAAGGAGCCAAGGCTGCACTTGGGGGGAGAAGCGCAGCCGCGCGGCCCGATGTCGAACAGGAGAAGCGGATCAAGCAACTGGACATGGTTCGGAACCAACGCGTCGGAGGTTCAAACCCTCTCCCCGAGCAATGATTTCAAACAGGTACAATCCTGTTTTAATTTGCCAAAAATCAACTGCAGACGATTTTGCAGAGGGGTTCTGCTGCACTGCGCTGAAAAGAGGAGAAACTGCGACGCAGCGGATGAATGAACTTTCATCGGCAGAATTTATGGATCGTTGATCC
>JAICKN010000205.1 GCA_025927855.1 Terriglobales bacterium | reverse complement strand
GATCAATGCCATCCGAAAACATCTTTCTGCCGTGAAGGGCGGGCGGCTGGCGCAAGCGGCTGCGCCAGCCCAGCAGGTTTCCTTGCTTATTTCGGATGTGCCCGACAGTACTCCCGACGCCTTGGCTTCCGGTCCCACAATGCCGGATTCAACCATCGTAGAGGACTGTTACGCGGTCGCCGTAAAATACGGGCTGCTTGCGCAATTTCCGCAATCGGTGCGGGAATTGTTTGAATGCAGGGCGCTCGAAGAAACCCCGAAATCGGATGATCCAGCATTTTCGCGTTCACGCTGGTGGACGTTGCTCTCCAATCAGGCTTTGCTGGCGCGTTGCGCGGAAGAAGCCGTGCGGCAGGGGTTTCTGGTGGAAATTGATAACGGTTGCGATGACTGGGATTACCAGGTGGCAGCGGAATATCTCGTGGGCAAGCTGCACGAATTGCGTAAAAAATCTGAGCGGGCTTGCCTGATTTCCGGCGGGGAAGTGACGGTAAAGGTCGTGAATGGAGGAATAGGGGGCCGCAATCAGCAATTTGCCCTCGCCTGCGCGAAATTGATCGAAGGCCAGCGGATTGTTGTTCTCAGCGCGGGTTCAGATGGAATTGATGGCAACAGTCCTGCAGCGGGCGCGCTGGCGGATGGCTCTACTCTAAAACGCGCTGATGCCCAGGGTATGAGTGCGCAAAAGCATCTCGCCGCGTTTGATACCTATCATTTCTTTCACTCGCTTAGGGATGACATTGTGACCGGCCCCACCGGCAACAATCTGCGCGATTTGAGAATTTTGCTGAGCTATTAAGGCTGAACCTAGCAAGAGCGGATGATCATCGAGCTTGTCCTGATACATGCGAGTGCTGCGTGGCATTGGTTTGGGTCCCCTTTGGTTTTGTGTGGATTATGAACAAGGAAAAAGGCGCGGAGTGATCCCGCGCCTGCCTGTGCTGGGATTTCAGCCTATAGATTCAGCATAGCAAATGGGAGGGGAAGAATGGGACGTTAGAGGAAGGAACCTTTATTGCCATTGATTCAGTGAGTTGCGGAGATGTGGGAAGGTTTGGGAGCTTGACAGAAATTGGGAGGGGGGAGGTAAACTCGCGCGGTCGCGAAGAAATTCAACAGCCCAAATTTAGCAATCTAAATTTAGCAGCACATGAAACGGCTTGCGCCTCAATGTCACTACATACCGGGCTACAGGGTTCGGCCATAGTTTCGTGCAGCTTTCTCGAGAGCGCGCCGCGGAACGGGGAGCCACCCACTTCAACCCGAGGAGGTAGTATGAAAAACTTTTATTTTGGCACGGGCGGATTGCTGCATGGTGCCAATGACTGGGGGCGCAGGCTTTTTGCACATTTGGGTTTGCTTCCGGTATTTGCTGCACTGCTCATATTGACGGCGTGTCCCAAGAATCCCGCGATTCAGGTCAGCAGCACGCCTAATTCAGTTGGCGGCACACTTCATATCTCTGGACAGGGATTCACGGGAGGAGGCCATGTGAATTTTTCTGCAACGAATACGCCGGGGCATGCGACGATTGAACCAATTGGTGGGACCAACGCAGCGTCCGATGGCAGCATTAAGGTAGACCTTCCGTTTAGCTGGCCGGGAGGGCAGAATTTGCCGGGCTGTGCGCAAGGTTCAACATCCACGGTGACGGTGACGATCACTGCAACCGACGCCTCTTCCAACTCACCCGCATTTGCCACGATTGACCTGACGAATTGTGGGATGGTTTGGTCCCAATCGCCAGCGTAATAGAGCGCGGTCGAAATCGGGCGGGGATGGAAGTCTTAATTCACCCCGCTTTGACCCTGCTGAGAGCTGAAGATCGGAGCTGAAGATCGAGGTGGAGGCGCCGGCTCCAGAACAATTTCATCGGCGCTGCCCTAAGTATTTTTAACTACAGATATTCATCGCACCGCTCCTGAAAAGCACGCATCGAAAACGCAGAACCCAAATTCAGGAGGACCTATGTACGTAATTATTGGAGCTACCGGTCATACGGGGTATGCGGCCGCGAACAGACTTATTGTCGAGGGAAAAAAGGTGCGAGCTGTGGGAACGAACCTGGAACATCTGAAGCCGCTCGCGCTGAAAGGGGCGGAGCCGTTTGTGGCGAATGTCATGGACAAGGATTCCGTGACGAAGGCATTTGCCGGAGCGGAGGCGGTGTACGTGATGTTTCCGCCGAATGAAAAGACACAGGATTACCTGGCGCAGGCGGAGCAGATGACGGAGGCCTACGCCTTCGCAATTGAGAAAAATGGCGTGAAATATGCGGTCTCGCTCAGCAGCATGGGAGCGGACAAAGCGGAGAAAACCGGGCCGATTGTTGGCCTGCACCGGCTGGAGGAGCGGCTGAACCGGATCTCCGGGCTGCATACGCTGCATCTGCGGGCCGCATATTTTATGGAAAATACTTTGGGGCAGGCGGACGCGATTGCGCAGATGGGCTCAACCGTGGGATTGCTGCGGCCTGATTTGAAAATTCCTTTGATCGCCACGCGCGACATTGGCGATTTTGCCGGCGAGGCGCTTTCGCGGCTCGAATTTGCGGGACATCGGGTACAGGAACTTCATGGGCAACGCGACCTCAGCTACGCGGAAATTACCAGTGTGATCGGGAGTGCGATTGGAAGGCCTGATGTGAAATATTCGCAGCTTTCGCCAGAGCAATTCCGGCAAACGCTGGTGCGCATCGGCATGTCGGAAAATATGGCTGCTGGGTTGACGGAAATGGCGGAAAGCATAAATTCAGGATACGTGAAATTTATAGAGCCACGCTCTCCGCGCAATACGACGCCAACGTCGTATGAGCAATTTGTTACGGAAACGTTTCTGCCGATCTACCAGAGCAAACGAAAAGCGGCGTAAAAAAAGTGCCATGCCTTTCCGCATTACGCGGAGGGGCATCTTTGTTCTGCGTGCAATCGCAATTCGGAAGCGCTCATGGTTGCAGATGAGCCAGCTTCTGCTGGACGGTATTCGTCCATGATTTTTTCGCGCCGGGTTCCATGCTCTGGGCGAGGGCCAGGACTCTTTCGTACGCCGGACGGGCTTCGGCGTCGCGGTGCATGGTTGCGAGAACGTCTCCCAAGGTCAACTGGGGACGCACGCCATCGGGGGCAATATTTACGGCGGCCTGCGCTTCTGCCAAAGCTTCGTCGAATTGCTCGTCCTTTAACGCTATCTGCGCGCGCTGAACGTGCCCGAGCGCGGAGGCCAGCGGCACCTCGAATTTTCCATCGAACACGAAGACTCCATTTTCGATAACGGCGGAGGGATGCAGACGCTGAAAGCTGCGGTAGGGATTCAGTACGTTTGATCCCAGTTCGTAGCCGGCGAGGTCAGAGGCGCTGATGAACACAGTGCCCTCGATGACGCGAGGAACGTCGGTCTGCTCGCCGAACCACATCGTGTCCGGTGTAGGGAGGGTTTTACAGGGAATGCCATAGTCGCGGAAGCGAATGCCGGACTCGGGGAAATAGGCGAACCAGCAGGAGGTGATGCCATGGGCATCTACGTATTTTTTGGTGGCAAGCATTTGCTGGCCCCAGTCCACGTTCGAATCGCTGAGATATTTGTAGGTCTGCGAGGGGCCTCCCCAGAGTTCGTTGGAGTAGGGAATGTAGGAGGTGGGAAAGGCGCGCGCGGAAGAGACGACATGAAATAGAAGCAGAGCGGCTACGACATAGATCCAGCGGCGGTGGGCGCGGACCAGCGTCCATGCGGCATATGCGACCAGCACCATGAGAAAAGGAAACATGGGAAGGACGTGGCGGACCCCGATATTCAGGCTGGAGCACATTGCGACGATGAAATAAAACGCGGGGGGAATGGCAAGGAAAAGGACTTCTCTGGAGTAGCTCGTCCGGCGAAGAAACAGGATTATGGCTAATGGCAAAAGAAACAAGAGTACCGGAATAGTCAATTTGATGAGCAGAAGCGCTGGGAAGTAGAACCACTGGCCGTGCTGGTAAACGGTTCCGAATAGATATGTGGCGGTTTCGTCGGCCACAACTTTCACATCAATCAGTCCGTAGAGATAGGCTTCCGGCAGCACATGCCAGCGCGCGAGCGTCATAATCGTGTGCCCAACGGCAGGGTGGCGCAACTCCTGGGCAAAATCGGCGAGGCTTGGGCTGATGGTCTGACCGTGCGGCCGCATGGAATAGCGGAAGCCGTAAGCGGACCAAAGAATAACAAAGGAAATTCCGCCGATCGCCACAAACGCAAGCGCAAGACGGCGCGCCTGCTGAATTCTAGTTTCTGAGTTGTTCGTGGTGCTTTGGGAGTTGCGGAAAATCTCGACGAGGGCCAGCAAAAGCAGAACAGGAAAAACAAATACTCCGGAGTGCTTCACGGCGAGTGCAATGCCCACTGCCAGGCCCGCCAGCAGCAGCCGAGGTACGGTTGGCTTCTTCACATAACGATAAAAGGCGTAGACGCTGGCGAACATGAAGCAGGTAATGCCCATATCGGTCGTCACAAGAGCTCCGTGGGCGAGTATGTTCGGCGAGAAAACAAAGAACGTCAGGGCCATGAGGCCGGCTGTAGAGCCAAACATCTCGCGGGCGGCTGCGAACACGAAAAGAGCGAGCAGGACGGTGAAGGTCATGGCAGCCATGCGGACGCGGAATATAACCTTTGCGGGGTCGTTGCCGTAAATAAGATCTCTGCCGTCAAAGCTCGATTCGTGCTTGAAATAACGGTTCTGTAATTTGGGGACTTTGAGGTCCATAAAAAGAAGAGGCAATGTGGCCACGGCCTTTACCAGGGGCGGATGCTCCGGATTCATGCCAAAGTCGCCCTTCCAAGACATGTATCCCGCGAAGATGTGATCGCCTTCGTCCCAACTGAGCGATTCATGGGAGACAGAATAGGCGAGCTGGCCGATGAGCGCCAGCATAAGGAAAGCCACCGCGATCCCCACGTAGCGGGTTGGCATGGTTGGCAGCAAGGATTTGTTAACGGCGTTCTCTTGTTTGGAATGGTTGAGCGCAGTGGTGGTCACAGGGTCCCCAGACAGATGGTTTTGTAAGCGGATGTCTTGCAGCCGCATTCGAGCAGTTTTATCGCAGAGGCGTGGCGGGGGCAAGAAAAACCTGCGGAAGACTTCGCGTAGATGAGCCCATGCGGAAGAATTAGTTTGTCGGGCAAGGGTTCTTTGCTGAAAAAATGGAAGGATGTATGCCGAATGACCTCAGCGGCTAAAGGCGCTCAATAAGGATTCGATTTTGGCACAACTAAAGTCGTGCCCTTCCCGAGCTCAATGTCTGGGAGCAGGTCAAAAAATGAAGCCGCGACCTTCATGCACAATGCTGGGGAGCAGGCTAAAAATCTGAGCCGTGCATCCCCGGCCAATTACCACAACAGCAACTAGTGGATGTAGGTCAAACCATCCGACATGCGGTTGAGGATTAATGGTTGGCCGACCATTTCTACGTAAATGTTCCATGTTCCACTTGGAACGAGTGTAGAAAGATCGAGCGATGCGGCCGTAGTGGGCAAGTTCGTAGCGGCCGGATATAAATTGCCGCTGGCATCGGCGAAATAAACGTTGAAATGGTGAACCGTGGCGGGGGAAGCGTAGAGATCAGACGAAAGTAGCGACCAGCTCAACAGGTTACCGGAAAGGGAAGCGCTTACGGTGTAGCAGTTGTCAATCCCGCTCTCGACTTCGGAGCCTTCTTCATAGTCATTCCAGGTGACAACCTGCATGTAAGGGATTTGCGGATTCGCGCCGCCGAAATATTTGTTCACTTCCAGCGCGGTATTTAGCAAGACCTGGCCGCATTGTTGCGCCATCACGCGATTGCCTCCCCAGGCTGCGTAGTTATCGTC
>JAICKN010000001.1 GCA_025927855.1 Terriglobales bacterium | reverse complement strand
GCCACCGAGGACCCGGAGTTCAATTCCTACCGCGAGGCGGCAGAGATGCCCACGCACCGGCTGCTGATGCTGCGGCGTTTTTTTCAGGACTATAAGCAGCTCGAAGGCAAGGCCGTGGAGGTGGATGATATTCGCCCGCCGGCGGAGGCGTATCCCATTATTCTGGATGCGCTGCACCGCTACAGCGCGCAACGGCGCAAGGGCTTCCAGGGCTTTGGGGAAAAGCACTGAAGTTGTGCATTGTCATTTCAGAAACTGATTTCCTGATGTTGCCATCCTGAGCGGAGTAGCCGCTGCGCCTTGCGCAGCGACTGCGAAGTCGAAGGATCCCTACCTGCTTGTGTTTTTTTCGGATAGCGATAGGGATGCTTCGACTTCGCAGGACTGGCTTTGCCAGTCCTGGCCGCGCTCAGCATGACAGGGGAAGGTGACGTATAAAGTTCGCCTCAAGTTTTCCCTTGCATTGCGAAGCCAAGTCGTTGATCCTCAGAGAGAAGTTTTTCCGGCTATTCGGGATGCCGGTTGTTTGCGGGAATAAATGATTCCTGCGAGAGATTCTAAACAGCCGTTAAACTGGCATTCTCAGTACAAATTAAACCCATTGATGATGAACACGACACAAGAACGCCGTCGTATGCGCCGTTTTGATATGCACCTCCCTGCGCTGATCCGGCTGGCGCAATCTTCACAAGCTTCGAAAACTTTTCAACATGCAATCGAGGGCGCCAGCAAGATGCAGGAGGCTTCCTCGCAAAACCATGAGGCGCACGAGTTCTGGACTGAGACGCAGAACGTGAGCGCGCGGGGAATATTTTTCTATTTGGACAGGGCGCTCGCGGAAGGCAGCCAGCTTGAAATTACGATGACATTTCCTCCGCACATCACGATGAGCGGCTCAGTGCGCGTAAAGTTCGCGGCGCGGGTGATTCGGGTGGAGACTCCGCTGCCGGTTTCGCGGACCGGAATTGCGGCTGTGATTGAGGACTATGAATTCCTAAAAGCGATTGCGCCGGGACAGATTGACTTGCGGAAGAATGATTTCCAGAAGAATGATTTCCAGAAAAACGACTTCCAGAAAAACTGAGTTGTAGAGAGATTTCCAAAAACAACTTCCAGAAAAGTTAAGCTACTTCTTGCCCAGACTTTTAATCTCATCGCGCAATCGGCCGTAGCGGCGCGCCAGCGAGCTCAGGTAGATAATGTGGATGATCCAGACGGCGGCGTATGCGGTATAGAGATAGTTCATCTTGCGCCTCCGGTTTCAAGCAGGGATTCGAGCGCCTGCGCCTCTTCCAGTTCACGCTTCAACACTTCCAGGTTGTAGCGCGACCAGCAGACCATAAATGCCAGGCAGGAAAAAGCCAGCCAGTTGAGCAGAAGCACGTGCAACATGCCTGGATCCATATATCCTCCGTCGCCAATTACGGGTTGCGGGTGCTGAGTGCGGAAGAACCAGATGGAAAAATAAACCAGCGGAATATCGAGCGCGCCAAAAACGGCAAGCGCGGCGGCCAGGACTGGCGTTTGTCCGCTGCTCGAAAACCGGCGCAGCAGCAGATAGCTCACATAAATCAACCATAAAACGAATGTGGAGGTGAGCCGCCAGTCCCATGTCCACCAGATGCCCCAGACAGGCCGCGCCCATAGCGGGCCGGTGACGAGTACCACGGTGCAGAAGACGACTCCTACTTCGGCGGTGACGAAGGCGAGCACATCGGCTTTTTCATTACGCCGCACGAGATATACAACCGAAGCCACAAAATTGATGCCGAAGAGGATGAATGCAGTCCATGCGGAAGACGCGTGGTAGTAAAGAATGCGGTAGACGTTGCCCTGAAGCTGGTCCACGGGAGCGACGATCAGCGATTCATAGAGCGCAAAGCTTAATAATGCCGCCGTGAGTATGGCAAAAAGTGGAAAGAGTCGCTTCATTCCGCGTGGAGTACCGTTTCGAATAGGAGAAGACTAGCCATAGTAAACACTACATCGTAGGCCAGAAGCAAGGCGATCCAAAATCTTGCGGTCAGTTCTCCGCTCAGGATGGAAGTCGTGCCTTCGACCATCGCGAGCAACGCTGGAATCGAAATAGGGAAGAGCAAAAGCGGCAGCATGATTTCGCGGCTGCGCGTGCGCAGAGAGATGGAAGCAAAAAATGTTCCGTTAATGACGATGGCCCAGGTCCCCAGCACGGCGATTGGAACAAGTTGCCATGCCGGGCCGAGAGCGCGAAGCTGGTAGAACATTATGAACAGCGGCGTCATGACGGCCTCAAGCAACAGGACGAACAGAAAATTGCCGATTGCCTTGGAGAGGAAAAGGGAATTGGCGGGAGCTGGGGAGACGCGGTAGGCGTCCAGCACCTGGTTCCGCATTTCGCGCGCCCAGGTTTGATTGAGCGCAACGATGGCGGCGAATAAAAATGCCACCCATATCAGGCCGCCGGCAATCCGGCGCGATTCCTGCGCTGTGGGATCGAAAGAAAAGCTGAATACGACGACCACGAGCAGCGAAAAAAACAGCATGGAGTTAATGGCATCTTTCGAGCGCCACTCCAGGCGGATGTCTTTGACCAGGCTCGCGACGGTCGTGCGGAATCCGCTGATGGGCGGTAGAGGGCGATTGCTTTTGAAATTATTTCCTGTCCCCTGGTTCGGCGCGGCCATGTTCTGCGAAGCGCTCACATCGCTCGTATGAGCCGTTAGAGTCATACGGTTGCCTCAGTGTAGTTTTGCGCGCGCCGAGTAATCCTGCCCACTTCCATGTAGAGAAGTTCATCTGCCGCTTTTTCCAGCAACGCCGCTTGATGGGTAACGACAAAAATCGTTTTCCCAGCATCGCGCAATCCCGCGAGCAGGCGGACCATCTCCTGCGCCGAGCGTGCGTCTACATTAGAGAAGGGTTCGTCGAGCAGCAGAAGTTCGGGACCGTGCACCAGCGCGCGCGCCAGAGATAAGCGCTGGCGCATTCCCTGGGAATATTGTCCGGCGGGACGGCTCAAGTTCGGGTCGAGATGTACAATCTCCATGGCCCTGACACAGGGGCCTTCCTCTTGAATCCCATAAAGCTGCGCGAAAAAGCGGAGGTTTTCCATTCCGCTCATCTCGTCATAAAGCAGCGAAGGATGAGCCATGTAACCGATGTGATGACGAATAGAAGAAGAATCGCTACTGCCGAAGACGGTGACGTTCCCGCGTGTTGGCTGTGACAAACCGGCGAGAGTCCGAAGTAAGCTAGTCTTGCCGGCGCCATTGTCGCCGAGGACGGCATAAAGTTTGCCGGGCGCGAACTCCGCATCAATGCCGCGCAAGGCTGCAAAACGGCCAAACTGCTTAATAAGCCCTTGGACCGTGATAATGGATTCGGCGGAACTGTTGAGGTGTGCGGCTTCCATCAGAAGTGGAGAGTTTCAATTTGCCATTGCCGGGCTGCCGTTCGTAATCGCGCTCATGCTTTTCGCGGGCGCACTTGACGCACCGCCTGGGGCGCTTCCCGGTTGCGCTGGCGCATATTTCGAAGCACACTTTGCCTGAAGCTCACTGGCATGAAAAACGCCATCTGTACCCAGGCTGCCCGAGGCGAGCGCCTGGGAGTTGTCCTTGAATGTATCTGGTGGCGCGTCCGCGCCGGTGTAGGCAACCGGCAATCTTTGTCCGTTTTCGAGCAATACGAACTGCAATTCGAGGCCGCTGCGGTGAATGGAGCCGGGTTCGACATTTCCGGCTACGCGAAGGCGCCTGGTATGCGCGCTCGCGCCCATGGCGCGCAGCTCCTGAATCGTGACGTAGTAACTCTTACTGTCCTGCACGCCGGTGTAAGCGAGATAGCCCAAAGAAAAAACGATCACCAGGGTCGCGGAACCAAACTTAATGTATTTGCTCGTAGTAGGAGACATTCTCGTCCACCGCCCTCCAACTTTATTCTTCCGGTATGGCTTGGGTCAAGGCGCTGGGTCAAGGATGCGGATGGCAATCGGATGGAATTCGGACAATGTACCGAATTTTATATGTGGAATGCCCTTCCTGCGTGAAATGAACAGGGCGATGGAGATTAGAATAGCGGCTGATTCTTCTGTCAGGGAGATGTCAGGGAAAGTTCTACCTTTTCGTCGAAAATGAGATTTTGATGAGCGATTTCTGGAAACAGTGTGAAGGGCAAGCCGTCAACGATGAATTCCGCCTGCTGCGCGTATTGGGATCGGGCGAGAGTGGGGCGGTCTTTCTCGCAGAGAGAATTGGGGGAAATAGCGAACGGGACGCCAAGTTTGCCATAAAACTTCTGCGGGAATCTTCTACCGACGCCGCTCTTCAGCTTGCGCGTTGGAAAATCGCCGCGGACATTTCGCACCCGCTATTGCTGAAGGTCTTCAGCTTCGGCCGATGCCAGCTGCCCGGGCAGGCGCTGATTTTCATCGTGATGGAATACGCGGAAGAGAGCCTTTCGGAAATTCTTCCGCAACGCCCGCTCAGCGCCACCGAAGTTTCTGAAATGGCTGGCCCTATCGTGGAAGCTCTTATGTTCTTGCACGGCAAAGGCCTGGTCCATGGACATCTGAAGCCAGCCAATATTTTGGCCGCCGGAGACCATCTGAAGCTTGCAAGCGATGGAATCTGCCGTGCCGGGGACCAGGTGTTCGGATCAAAGCAAAGCCTGTACATCGCTCCCGAAGCTGTAAACGGAACCGCCGCTCCGTCGAACGATATATGGGCGCTTGGCGTCACTTTGACCGAGACGCTCACGCAATCCCTGCCCGCGTGGAAATTGTCGGGGCACGAAGACCCACGATTGTCCAAGCCTTTACCTCCGCCCTTTGATGTTATTGTTCCCCGCTGCCTCAGCTACGATCCACAGCGGCGGTGGAGGTTGAGCGAAATCTCGAAGCAACTCACTGGAGATGGGGATTCGAAATCGGCATCGGCGAGAGATGCTGCCGCAGAAAAAACAGGGCCCCGTAAGAAATTCGCAACCATGCGCTACACGGCGGCGTTTGTAATTCTTATTGTGGCGGCAGCCCTCATCGGCTATGCGGTTATGCACCGAGGCGGAGCGGATTCAACGCTCAATCTCTCCCAGGCGCATCCGGCGGATTTGGAAGAGAACGGGCCACAGAGGACCGATGCGCCTTCGCCTTCTTCCGCCTCTTCCACGCCCGGAAATCCAGCGGCAAAGACTGTTGCTGAATCTGCGCCACCGGAGGGCCGCACTGGAGGTGGCAGCGCGGCACGCGGCCAGGCCGGCGTGGTCAGCAGGTTTCTTCCTCCGGTGCCCGCCAGCGCGCGCAGGACGATCCATGGCAGAGTTCACGTGAGCGTGAATGTGAATGTGGACTCTGATGGGAATGTGCGGCAAGCATCGCTGGATTCTCCCGGCCCGAGCCGGTATTTCGCGCGGCTCGCCCTGGAAGCTTCGCGAAACTGGAAGTTTGCGCCTGCCGGGGGCCAGTCCGCAAATACATTGCGCCGATGGCAGTTGCGTTATTTATTCGGACGCAACGATACAACCGTTGCCGCGAGGCAACTGGACTAACTCTCCCGAGAAAATAAGTAAAAGTTTTACGTGCCATTCGCGGAGCGCCTTGCAACAGCTCCGCTCGCGGTCGTACCATGTCTGTGCATTTTCAACACATTTCTAAATCGCTATTGTTCTGGGGGCAATCATGCGTTGGTTGACATTGGGGATGTTCACGGCAGTCCTGGTTTTTTCCGCAGCAAGCTGGGCGCAAACGGCGTCGCAGGGAGAATCTTCCATGACGGGGTTCGCCTATTGCACCTATGCCGATGGCAGGCAGGTAAGCGTGCGTTACAACCAGCCGCAAGTCAAAAAAGAAGAAGCTACGGAAGGAAAACTGTGGATGCCGGGCGGTACGCGCATGGACCTATTCACAGAGACGCCGCTGATTATTGGCGGCAAAAATATTCCGATTGGCGCATTTGCCATGTACTTTATTCCCGGACGTGCGGCGTGGACCCTGGTCGTCAATAAGAACGTAACCAAGGGCGCTCCTTACAATGAGCAGGAAGACCTGGCGCGGGACAACATGCCTACGGAAAAGCTCGGCTACACACAGGACAAACTGCTCATTTACTTTGGCCACGTTCAGCCCAAGGTCTGCGTGATGCGGGTGGATTATGGCAAGGTGAGAAGCACCGTAAACATTACGCAACAGTAAGACGCAAAAATTATGGCTGTGCCGGAAGATTCCGCACAGCCATTTATCGTTATATATTTTCTGCCCGTCCTCCGCCTCAGTCGTAATATTCCAACCCGAGATGCGTAATGAGTTGTTCTCCACGCAGGTGGCGCAGGGTGTTCTTCAGCTTCATGAGCTGGATGAATAAATCGTGCTCGGGATAAAGTCCCGGTGCGGACATGGGCGACTTAAAGTAGAAACTGAGCCATTCCTGGATGCCGATGCCGCGTAGCTCCGGCGTTCTGCGCGCCAAGTCGAGGAAGAGCACGAGATCGAGAACGATGGGCGCGGCCAGAATGGAATCGCGGCACAGGAAGTCCACCTTGATCTGCATGGGATAGCCGAGCCAGCCGAAGATATCAATGTTGTCCCAGCCTTCTTTATTATCACCGCGCGGCGGGTAATAGTTAATGCGCACCTTGTGGCTGAATTTTCCGTAGAGGTCGGGGTAGAGCTCCGGCTGCAAAATGTGCTCCAGTACGGAGAGCTTGGATTCCTCCTTGGTCTTAAATGACCCAGGGTCATCGAGAACTTCGCCGTCACGGTTGCCGAGGATATTGGTGGAGAACCAGCCATGCAGGCCGATAAGGCGGGCCTTAAATCCGGGTGCCAGGATTGTTTTCATCAGGGTCTGGCCAGTTTTGAAATCCTTGCCGCAGATTGGCGCTTCATTTTGGCGGGAAAGCTCGCGCATAACCGGAAGATCAACGGTAAGGTTGGGCGCGCCATTGGCGAAAGGCACTCCCTCCATGAGTGAGGCGTATGCGTAGATCATAGAGGGCGCAATGGCCTCGTCATTTTGTTGCAGCGCTTTTTCAAATGCCTTCAAAGACTGGTGGGCCGCGGTAGGCTGAAGGAAGATTTCCGTGGACCCGCACCAAATGGTAATAAGCCGGCTGGCGCCAGAACTCTTCTTAAATTCTTTAATGTCGTCGCGCACTTTTTCGGCAAGCTCCATCTTGTTCTTGCCTTTTTTCACATGCGTGCCGTCGAGCTTCTTTACGTAGTTGCGGTCAAAGACAGCCTTGCGCGGTTTGATGGAGCTGAGAAAGGGCTTGATGTTGTTGAGCAGCTCGCGTTCGAGCACGCCCGCCTTCGATGCGGCCGTGTACATATCGTCTTCAAATAAATCCCAGCCGGTGAATACCAGGTCGTTCAGGCCGGCGAGCGGCACGAACTCTTTAATTTTCGGCGAGCGCGAGTCTGTCCGCTTGCCCAAGCGGATGGTCCCCATTTGCGTGAGCGAGCCAATGGGTTTTGCCAAGCCTTTGCGCACGGCCTCGACGCCGGCCACAAATGTTGTGGCCACCGCGCCCATGCCCGGAATCATAATGCCGAGCTTGCCTTTGGCTGGTTGAATATCGCTGGACTGCTTGCCCGTTTCAGGAGTGTCCTTCCGCTGCTTCGCCATTCTATGCAGTTCCCCTATTAAAATTTCCGATGTGAATGCAAACGGATATGTTCTCGTATTTGCCTACGACTTGGCAACTTGCGGCAGGTGAATGGGGAAAATAAGCAGCTGGAACAGCCGGGCGGAACTTTAACAATTCAGAGCGACGGCCCAAATTCCTCTCGCGCCTTTTCTCATTTGAAAATTGGTGCCAGCGGGCGATTAATTTTTGCTGGTCTTTTTCGGAGTCAAATCGCAGGATTGTTTGACCAGCGAAAGATCCAGGCCCACGGGGGAGAATTCTGCAATTTCGCTTCTGCGGCGGCCGTTGATTTTTACATTGAAGATGCGCGCGCCGATCAACTCCCGGACGGTGCCTTTGTCCATGGAGAGAAAACTGTCCCGCTCCCAGTTCCAGCCATGGAAGCTGTGGGAGTCATCCGCGCGGACTTCCACTTCCATTTGCGGCTGGCCCCAGAACCCGGGGCGGTTGGGAGGTCCCAGCCGGATTCCGGGATTAAATTCGGCAGAAGTGTATTTTTTGTCGGTGCAGACCAATTCGATACGCGGCTTGTAGTCTGGATTTTGGCTCAGGTAATTGTTGGCTAACAGCTCAAAGCGGACTTTCTTGGCGCCGGTCATCTTGTCTTCCGCATGAAATACGATCCAATTGCCTCCGGCGCTCACGCCATCACTTTCTCCCGGATAAGGGCTCAGGACTTTGCCCTGACCATGGCTAGGCTGCGCTGCGATGCAGATGAAAATGAAGCTTGCAAAAACTAAGCCTGCAAAAGATGAATAATTTTTGCCTGGAAAAAATCGCGGTCTCTTCAACTTTCCTCCGGTTCTCGCTACTCCTATAAACCCAACACTTGCCTAGGAGTTGCGTCCGCCGGACAGGTCTTTCATTTGGAAGGATTTAGTTTTCGCTGCAGGTCTGCCACAATCTGTTTTCCGTGAAAGCGCCCGTTTTCAATAAAAATCTCATTAGTGCGCGAGCCGGCGACAATGACCCCGGCAACGTAAATTCCGGGAACATTGCTTTCGAGCGTTTCCGGGTCGCAAACCGGACGGCATTCCATGGGTGAAAGTTCAATTCCCATGGAACGGAGAAAATCGTAATCAGGATGGTAACCCGTGAGGGCAAAAACGAAATCATTCTTGATATTGATTTCGCCCGCCCCGGTTTTCACCACAACGTGGTCGGGGAGGATTTCCCGCACCGTACTATTGAAGTAGGCCGCGATCTCGCCTTTCTTAATGCGGTTCTCAATGTCCGGCAGGATCCAGTACTTCACATGATTGTGCATTTTGGGGCCGCGGTGCACCAGCGTGACTCTCGCCCCATGGCGCCATAAATCGAGCGCGGAAATAGCGGCGGAATTTTTACCGCCGATGACGACTACATCGTTGTCATAAAACGGATGCGGCTCGCGGTAATAATGAAAAACTTTGGGCAAGTCCTCCCCGGGAACACCCAACTGATTGGCCAGATCGTAATAGCCGGTGGCCACGATCAGCTTGCGCGTGCGGTAATCGTAAATCCGCTCCAGACGGTCCACGGTAGTAAGGTGAAAATCTCCGTCCTTGCCCACCACGGTTTTAACTCCCTGATATTGGCAGATGGGAAGCTGGTAGTGCTGCGCGACCAGCCGGTAATATTCGAGGGCTTCCTCGCGCGTGGGTTTCTGGTGCGCGGTGCTGAAGGGAATGTCGCCGATTTCCAGTAGCTCCGGCGTGGTGAAAAACGACATGTTCGCGGGATAGTGAAAGAGGGAATTGACGACGCATCCCTTATCAATGACCAGCACTTTAAAACCCGCGCGAAGGGCTTCAATGCCGCAGGCCAAACCGGTGGGGCCAGCGCCGATGACAATGGCATCGAACAAGGTTCCAGGCTCGCACTCGACCTGAGCGCGGGGCAACGCATCCGGAATGGACTTTGTGAGCAAATGTCCCGCTCTGGCAGCCCGGCGATGTGAAGGCACAGACTGGTATTGAAGATTGTGATTTTAACATGCGGTCAGAGGAAGGCTGGAACAGCACAACACTGGAAGCGCACAGCATTACCTTTGCCGCTATCAGTTCTTCATTGAACGGTGTTGAGCCCTGAACGAATCTATACGGGAGAAAAATCCAGAGAAGGCGAACCTCAGTGGCTGAGGCGTGCTGTGGCTTGGGTCATACGGTACTGAAAAGTCGAGTCCTCCCCGGGAATGCGGAAGCTAGAAGCTAAATGCTAAATGCTAGAAGCTAATACTGACAGCCCCTACCGCTATCAGCTGTGCCCAATGATCTCTAGTTATGCATGCTGCACGTATCCGCAGCTTTGGTCACGCCAATGACGGAAAAGCTTCCATGTCCCTGCTCGGAAATCCCTGCGCCAGTATTTGCCGTCCCGGAATAGGCTGTTGATCCGGGGACTGAGGAGGGGCTGCTTGCCTGCGGCGCGGCATTGGCAAAGACTCCGGAAACTTCAATCTTGGCTCCTTCATAAGGAGCTAACAATGCGCTGTCCCCGGTGAGATCGTAGACGCGGCCACGGGTGTCAATCAGCGTGTAGGTGTTTCCGGTTTGAGAGAGGCAGCCAACAATGGTGGTCTGGCCTGGGTTGGCTTGGCTCTGACCATTCGGGGCAGAGGGCGCA
Source organism: Terriglobales bacterium (assembly GCA_025927855.1). Classification (GTDB taxonomy): domain Bacteria; phylum Acidobacteriota; class Terriglobia; order Terriglobales; family Acidobacteriaceae; genus JAICKN01. The sequence continues at coordinate 36,640 of JAICKN010000001.1, read as the reverse complement.
GACTGAGCAAACGTCATTGGCAGAAGGAACAAAGACGAACAGAATAGAACTCCAAACATGAGAGCGGTTTTCATGAAAGCCTCCCTATATTTAGAGAAGCGATTTGGGAGGTGAGTTGCTTCCCCTCTCGGGGATTCAGCAATGCACTCCACCTTTGCTGTCTCTCTGGTTATAGTTATTGCATGCCTAAGTCTTCGCGCAAAAAAAGCAAAGCACGCGTGCTCTCTTCGAAAGTTGTTTACCGCGGCCCAGCCTTCTGGGTCACGACCGACCAAGTACAGGAACCTTCGGGCGTGCGCGCCCGCCGGGACATTGTCCGCCACACAGGATCGGTCGTGGTGCTGGCGGTGGATGAACGCGCGAATGGCCCCTACGTTCTCCTGGAGCGGCAGTACCGGCACTCCGCGGAGCGCTACCTTTGGGAGCTGCCGGCGGGGCGCATTGATGAGGGAGAAAGGGAACTGGCCGCTGCCAAACGCGAGTTGCTGGAAGAAACCGGCTATGCTGCCCGGCGCTGGAAACGGATCATAAGGTTCTGGGCCAGCCCTGGTTTTGTGGCGGAGGCCATGTCTATATTTCTTGCCGAAGGTTTGCAGGCCGGAACAGCCCAACCGGAAGATGATGAAGTGATTACAGTGCGCTTCGTGCCGCTCAAGACGGCAATTCAGATGGTAATGGATGGAACCATCCGCGACGCGAAAACCATTTCGGGAGTTCTCTGGCTGGCACAAAAGCAGAAATCCCGAAAGGGCCCATAAATTCAACTTTTTATGCCCTAACCTCTCTTGACACTGCCTCCAGACAGCATCAAAATGACCGGAACTAAAAGCACGGGCATGAAGCTCACTACCGTGCCAGGGGGCGTACGTGGAACGTTTGAAAGGTACTGTGAAATGGTTTAACAATGCGAAGGGATACGGATTTATCGGGCGGGAAGATGGTCCCGATGTCTTTGTCCACTACAGCGCAATAACGTCAGAGGGCTATAAGAGCCTTCAGGAAGGCGATCCGGTAGAGTTTGAGATAGTGCAAGGGCAAAAAGGACCGCAGGCGGCCAATGTGACTCGGGCGGCCTAGCCAATCAAGCATCGCTGGTGCTAAGTACAAAATAAACAGTCGGTTAGCGACGAAAGCCTCCCCAGACCATTCCATTCGTGTATCCAGAACGCGTCTTTGAGCCGAAGGTGCAATCGGCGATAAAGGGGTCTACGGATACCGACGTGACAAAGCTCTGACATTTCAAGCAGTTGCACCGTATTTTATTTCTACAAAAAACTGTATATTTATGTAACCGGACTTCTACAAGTTGGATTGTATATAGGCTAAGTTATTGATAATATTACGGGAAAGCTTTGGCTACTGCCGTGCAATATAGAAGCGCGAGGCCTAGAAGCCTCAGGGGGAAAGCGACAATGGGACAAGAAGTATCTGTTTCCTACCAGGCGGTAAAAAGCAGGGTATACCGTCTGATTGATTCGCTGGTCGAAGGCTCAAAGAGCGAGCGAGAGGTGCAGGAGTCTATGCGGCGCTGGTGGAAGCTGGTTCATCCGACGGACCGCCCAATGGCCCAGAAGTACTTACTGGAGGTGTTGCGGAAGTCGAACGCAACATTAGAGGCCATTACTGGGGAGGTGGTTCAGTTCAAGGAATTCAGCTCCCAGCGCGAGCACCTGGCGCACAAGCTGGTGGATATCTCCGAATCCCGCGCTTCTCATTCCTCTTCGGTCGTAGCGTAGCTTCGGCAGAAAAAGTCCTCTGCCGGTAAATAAATGTAAGCAGGAAAATTACAGGCTGACCATAAAGGTCAGCCTATTTTTTTGCTTTGCAAGCTTTGCTTTACGCCCCGCGCTGCAATCCCGCCTCATTTCGCCTTTACTTCCTCGCGCTTGGCGGCCGCTTCGAGCGGGCGCACTGGCTCGGTCATGCGGACGGGATCGAGGATTTCGTTGATCTCTTTTTCGCTCAGCAGTTTTTTCTCGCGGGCAATTTCAATGATCGAGCGGCCGGTGGCGACGGCTTCTTTGGCAATCTCGGCGGCTTTCGCATAACCGATGTATGGATTCAGCGCCGTGGCGAGTGAAACTGTGGCCTGCACATAGAAATCGCAACGGGCTTTGTTGGCGGTGAGGCCGGTTACGCAGCGGTCAGTAAATTGCCGCAGCATGTTGGTAAGGATGGTGATGGACTGCATTACGCTGTAAGCCATGGTGGGCATCATGACGTTGAGCTCAAGCTGGCCTGCCTGGACGGCCATAGCCACGGCTACATCGTTTCCCACTACCTGAAAAGAAACCATGGCGGCAAGCTCCGGCATGACCGGATTAATTTTGCCCGGCATGATCGAAGAACCGGGTTGCAGCGCAGGCAGATTGATTTCGGCAAAGCCGGTGTTCGGTCCTGAAGAGAGCAGGCGGAGATCATTCGAAATACGGATTACTTCGAGCGCCAGATTGCGCAGCGCCGAGGAAACCGAAGCCATGGCAAAATTCGACTGCATGGCATAGCGCATGTCGTCCACCGGAGCGAGCTTTTGGCCGGAGATGCGCGCCAAATTGCGGATCGCTTTTTCACGGTAATCGGGATGAGTATTAATTCCAGTACCTACGGCGGAGCCGCCGAGTCCCAACTCACGCAAATTTTCAGAAGCAGCACGGATCGCATCTTTTGCTCGACGAATAGCGCCAGCGTAGGCGGCGAATTCCTGTCCCAGGCGCATAGGGACTGCATCCTGCATGTGGGTGCGGCCTGACTTCAAAATGTCGTGGAATTCTTTGCCCTTCTTTTCGAGCGCAGCAGAAAGGGAATCGAGCACGGGGTAAAGTTTTTCCAGCTCAAGCAATGCCGCGAGGCGCATGCCGGTGGGGAAGACATCGTTGGTGGACTGGCCGTAGTTCACATGATCATTGGGATGGACTTTGGTGTAGTCGCCGAGCTTTCCGCCCAGAATCTCTACCGCGCGGTTGGCAATGACCTCGTTGCTGTTCATGTGGAAGCTGACGCCCGCGCCGGCCTGAAAGACGTCCACGACGAATTCTTTGTCCCACTTGCCGTGTTGCACCTCCTGCGCGGCCTGCGCGATGGCATCGGCAACTTTCGCATCGAGAAGGCCGAGTTCCTTATTGGCCTCCGCAGCAGCCTGTTTCACCATGCCGAAGGCGCGGATCAGCGTGGGATGCGCGCGCATTCCGGAAATCGGGTAGTTCTCCACCGCGCGCGCCGTCTGGATTCCGTAGTAGACGTGCGCGGGAATCTCCTTCACTCCGATGGAGTCTTTTTCGGTACGGGTGGCATTTTGCGGTTCCGTCATTTCGCGCTCCTTGGCCTTGTTGCTTATTGCGTAAGAGAATGAGAGTTGTAGGAAGAACTAAAAATTATAAATGGAGTTTAGCGTGCGAGCGATGGACAAGTCAGCTGGCCCACCCGGTAGTTGTATTCTTATAAAAACAAGCGGTACGGAGAATCGGACAAAATGAAAAGAGTTTTTCTGGCGGGATTTGTCGGCGGTGTGCTTCTTTTTTCCTGGGGATCGCTGTCGCACATGGCGATTGGGTTGGGCAATACAGGTGTGCAGCAGCTTCCGCAGGAGCAGCCGGTGCTCGCGGCCCTGCAAGCCAATATTCCGAAAGCGGGCTTTTATTTTTTCCCCGGCATGGGCGCCCCGCCTGCCGCAAACGCCACGCCGAAGCAACGCACTGCGGCGATGAAAGCATTTGAACAGAAATATGAGCGTGGACCTTACGGAATTCTGATTTATCACCCCGATGGCACAAATCCCAGGTCGCCCCGGCAACTGCTCATTGAGTTCGTGCTGGATTTAGTGGAAGTGATGATTCTGGCGATCGTCGTTTCACAAGCAAAGGAGCTTACAGGATTCCATACGCGCGTGGGGCTGGTTGTACTGGTGGGGATTTTGGCGGCGATCACTACCAATGTTGAATATTGGAACTGGTATGGTTTTCCCGCGGATTACACCTTCGGGTTTATGTTCGATAAAGTTGTAGGCTTTCTAATCGCCGGGATCGCTATAGCAGCGGTGCTGAAGAAAACTACCGCGCAGCCCAAACCTGCCGAGGAAAAATCTTTGAAGCCAGCTTAAGAGGCAATGGGCATAACCGCGCAGACCGCAATGCCTTGATCCTGAGATTCGATCCGTAAATCGCCGCCCAACTGGCGCACGCGTTCTTTCATGCCCTGAATCCCGACTCCGGGGAGCGGATCGGACGGCATTCCCTTGCCAAAATCGCGGATTTCAACCGAGATTTCTTCCGGCCGGCGTAGAACACGAATGCTGGCGCGCGGGCTGGCAGAATGACGATGGACATTCGTCAATGATTCCTGCACCACGCGGAATATGGTGGTTTCAAGTTCGCGCGATAAACGCCCGAGCTTGGGGTCCAGTTCGAGATCTATAGGGATGTTGCTGCGTTCGGCAAATCCGCGCACATACCAGTCGAGAGCGGAAGGAAGTCCGGCTTCCTCGAGCAGCGGCGGATGCAGCAGATGCGAAAGCGTCCTTACTTCCTGTACGGACTGTTCCACCTCTTGCTGTGCGCGAACGAGCATATCTCTGGCTCTGCCCTCGGGTGTGCCCGCCAGCGACATATCAATATTGATTTTCGCCGCCGTCAGGTGCTGGCCCAGGCTGTCATGCAATTCGCGGGCAATGCGGCGGCGTTCTTCATCCTGTATCTGCAGCAGGCGAGTGGAGAGCTCACGTAATTCGCCCGCTGTCCGCTTTAATTCAGCCGTGCGTTCCTCCACGCGGTGCTCAAGCCTGTCATTGGAAAGCTGCAGCTCATGCCGGTGATGCTCCAGCGAACTATGAAGGCGGGCATTGTCTACTGCGACGGCGGCGCGATGGGCCAGATCTTCTACAAAACCAACATCGTCCTGCGAGAAGCGGCGGTCCGATTCTGCCATGACAAACGTAATGACCCCCAGTGTGCGTTCCCGTGCGATGAGCGGAGCGGCGATGGCGGATTTCATCCCCAGCGACCGCATGATTTTGCCGTGTTCTTCGTCCCGCTGTTCCGCGGCCAATATGGCTTCGGTAATCTCCGGAGCCAAGCCGGAAGTCTTCGCCCTCAGGACCTGGTAAACGCCGCTGGCCGGATGGGGCGGGTAATGCTGCATGATTTCTTTTGCCAGCTCAATTTTTGCGGGATCCACGTGCTGCACCGCGACCCGCCGCAGAATGCCGTCATCCTGAAGAAGATCGATCGCGCACCAGTCGGCAATTTGCGGGACCGCTACTTTCGCCACACTGGACAGGGTGCTTTCGTAGTCGAGCGAGGAGTTTAGAAGCTTGCTGGCTTCCGCCAGAAATTGCGAACGTTGCTTTTCTTTCTCCAGCGCTTCATAAGATTCTGCTGTGTCCACCGCGAGCGCCGCGAGGTTCGCCAGCGTGTCCGTCAGCTTGAGTTCCTGGTTAGTAAATGTATGCGGCTGGTGGAAATAAAACACGAGCGTGCCGTGAATCCCGGCCCTCATGCGCAAAGGAGCGATGACGAGAGAGCGGATGCCTTCAGCTTCGTACCACTTTTTGCGATGTTCCACCAATTTCGGCAAATGGTAAATGTCGGGTACCGCGACAACCTCCGTGATCATGGGGCCGGACGATTCGAATTGATGTTGATATTGTTCTGAAAGGCCCGCCGAGGCCAGCACGGTCCATCGGTCTAAATCTATCCGCTGCCGCCATACCGCATAAGCATCAGCAGGGATGTATTGACGCGCTAATTCCAAAAGACGCGGTAAAACGGAGGTCAGACGAGGATCGGAAAGGAGTGTGCGCGTGGCCTCCACGATCATTTGCAGGGAAATTTTGTCTTCAGCCAGAAGGGAAGAGGTTACAGTTGTGGAAGAAAGCGCAGGATTCGCGGATCCCATAAAAATCTGTGCTGATGCTGGACAGTAACAAACCAGAGAGCCTGGGTCAATGTGTTATCAGTTAGTAATACAGGAAAACCAGTAGAGCAGATTGCCCCCGTAGAATGCGCCACAAATGCAATGGAGGCCCCGTCCGGAATCGAACCGGAATAGCCGGTTTAGGAAACCGGTGCTCTATCCTTTTGAGCTACGGGGCCGGCCGTATAAGGCGCGAGCTTTATCATAACAAGCGCGGAGAGAATCAAACCACCGGTGCCGGTGCCGGGTTGTTACGCGTGCAAAGCCGTTCGCCGCGTTTTCAGCAACTTTTTGTCGCGATTTCGAGGAAAATTGCTAACGCGGCATCAACTGAAAATAGCGCTGCGCTTTGCTTACGTCGCGGGCGATCTGCGCGCGTAAAGCTTCCACAGAAGGAAACTTGATCTCATCCCGTAGGCGGTGGAGGAAGCAAATTTCTATTTCCGTTTCAGGCGTCAATTCCAGAGGATGAAAGTTAAACAGATGGCTTTCGATGGCGTAGGAATCGGCCCCGAAAGTAGGGCGCTTGCCGGCGTTGGTCACGGAGTCGAAGCGCTCCGACCCGATGCGGGTACGGGTGATGTAGACGCCATCCTTCGGAACAAGCTCGCTATATCGTTCTATGTTGACGGTCGGAACGGTAAATTTCGATCCGTAGCCGCGGCCAGACGTGGGGGCCGAGAGAATAGAAAACGTCCGTCCCAGCAGGTGGCGGGCCCGGTTGACCTCTCCATTTTTTATGAGCTGGCGGATACGGCTGCTCGAGACCGGTTCACCACGAAGCCGCATTTCGGAATAGGTAACCACGGAAAAGCCCATCTCTTTGCCGAAGTTTGTCAGGGCTTCGATATCCCCGGCAGCCTTATGTCCAAACCGGAAATTAAATCCTTCGTGCACTTCGCAGGCGCGCAAACCTTTTTGCAACAGGTGAGCGGCAAAATCATGCGGACTGGTAAGCGACAACTCCGCCGTGAAGGGAATGAGGAGCACCGCATCTATGCCGGTCTCCTCCATCAGGCGAAGTTTTACCGGCAGGGGAGTGATCAGCTTCAAGTCACAATCGGGGCGCAAGAACCTCGCTGGATGAGGACCGAAGGTGACAGCAACCGATTTGCAGCCAAGCTGTTTCGCCCGCGTAGAAATTTCCTGCAACACACGGCCATGCGCGCGATGAACTCCGTCAAAATTGCCAACAGTGACTACTGTGCCGCCAAAGTGGGCGGGTATTTCGCCGAGTTGATGAAACACTTGCATCTTCAATTGCCCGCTTTACCCGCGTGAACAATCAAATTTCAAATTCCAGTTTCATGCCGTCATACGAAAGCCGCACATGCTCCGGCAGCGTGGCGTTGGTTTCCTCATGCGGAAGCTCGTGGCAGATATGGGTAAAGAAAGCCCGCCGCGGCTTGACACGGTCTACAATCCGCAGCGAATTTTCCACGGTGGAATGCGTCGGATGCGGTTTGTGGCGCAGGGCATCGAGAAAAAGTATGTCGAGGCCACGCAATTTTTCGAGGGAAGTCTCGGGGACATCGCTGTGGTCGGTGAGGTAAGCGGCCGAACCAAAACGAAATCCATAAATTTCCGATTCGCCGTGGATTACCGCGATCGGTTCAAAACGCGCCTCGAATAAATTAACGGTTCCATCGAGAGGCTTTAGTTCGAGCAATGGCAATCCGCCAAACTTATAGTTCCCGTCAAAAATGTAGCGGAACATGTTGCGCAAAAATTCCGCCGCCCGGGGATGCGCATAGAGCGGCAGCTTACCCGGTTTGTGCAAAAAACTTATGGGCCGCAAGTCATCAATGCCAAGGATGTGGTCGGCGTGCGTATGTGTATAAAGGACCGCATCGAGGCGGTGGATATTTTCGCGAATGGCCTGCTCGCGGAAATCCGGAGTTGTATCAATCAGCACAGCATGGCCGTCGTATTCGACGAGAACGGAAGGGCGCGTGCGTTTGTCGTGAGGATCAGTTGAGCGGCAGACAGCGCAATCGCAACCGATGGTCGGCACTCCCATCGAGGTGCCGCTGCCGAGCACGGTGAGAGTGGCCTTCATCTCTTGGCATCAGTGCCGGTAGCCTGCGGCGGGCGCGAGAGCGCGTTGGTAACTTCCACATAAGCCATACGCAATTCGTATAAGGAATTCTGCAATAGGTTCTGCTCGGTAGCGGTCAGGTTGCCCTTAGTCTTTTCCGCCAGCAGGGCAATGGTGTCAATCGTCTGCCTTCCGCCAATTAAGTCAATTTGCGGCTGCCCGCCCTGTTCATGCATAAGGCCCAGTTGCATCATGGCGGTCATATAGAGCGAAGCCAGAAAACGCTCGAAGCTGACTTCCAAATCTTTGGCCGAATGGCCGTTAATGCCGAGCCTGGAATCTATGTCCTGCGAAGACTTCTTGTAGGCGTCTGCCTGTTTCTGCTGCTCCGCATTTGTGGGGGGCGCAGGCATTTCTTCTGCGGCAGGTTGCGAAGAAGCTGTCGGCGGCTCTGCCGGTGCTCCCTCCTCTGGAGAGATTGCGTCTTCGTTTTCGGAACGGAGTTCTCCGCTGGTCGTGAACAAACGGCGATCGGTAACGGTGAAATTGTCCTGCTTCTTTTCAGCCATAATCGTCCTCACTGCTTAAAAAAATCTTTAAATGGCAATACAGCAACCGTCAACAAAGACTCACCCGCGTGGAGACCCTCGGCCGCCGCATCCCGGCGAAAGTAGCCTAATGCTACCTTGCCGCCGCCTGAACCTGAGGCGAAAGATGCCGTGCTCGTGATCTCGCCTGCTGGTTTTCCCTCGGCGTCAACTATTTTCTCGCCGATGGAGGGCAGTGGACCCTCTACATGGAAGCCAGTAAACGTGCGATGCACGGTCGCGCGTGAGCGAATCCGCTCTACGATCTCCTGCCCGATGTAGCAACCTTTGTTGAAGTTAAGCGCGCGCTGCTGTCCGGTTTCCTGCGGCAGGTGCCGCTCATGAATGTCTACGCTAAAGCGGGGAACACCGGACGCAATCCGAAACAACTCCAAAGCTTCCGGACTCACAGGTTTGCCTCCGGCGCCCGCCAATGCAGACCAGAGTATTCCAAGATTCGAGGGCGCCGCCCATATCTCAAATACAGAAACGGTTGGGCTGTCCTTGCGCACAAGCGTCGGTCCGGCATCGCGCCAAGTGAGATCGGCAAAATGCAGTGTTGCCAGTCCGGGCTGAAACAGATTGGTTGCTTTGAGTATCTCTTCCGCCTTCGGTCCGGCAATGCCAATGCCCGATAGATTTCCGGTAATGTTCTCAACCACGACATCATCCATGATGATGTAGCGTTCGAAGATTTCAAGCACCCGCGGCAACTGGAATTGCTCGGTATCTACGAGCAGATATCCGTCGCGATTAAACGCATATAGATCACCTAAAATTTTGCCTTGCGGATTAAGCAAAAATCCGTAAACCCCTTGCCCGGCAGGCAGATCACGCACGTTATTGGTGATCATTCCATTGAGCCAGCGTACGCGGTCTTCGCCGGTAAGAGCGATCTTTGCCCGGGAATTTAACTCATAAATGCCACAATCCGAGGCAAGGATTTTAAACCCCGCTTGCGCCTCTACCGGCCCACTGGCGGCATTCTTTTCAAGGGAGGGACTGCCCATACTCAAATTATAGCGAATGAATGCGCTTGAGAATTTAGCGGGCCCGTTCGGAGGGACGCATGCCCTCGTTCTGCCCGGGGCAAATAGGAATGCGCAACGCAGAAGCGAAATTGAAGAAGCTGCGCGAAAGCTCTTAGGCGCTCTGCTTTTGTTTCACCCGTACTACTGTGATTTTTGCGAAGCCTTCCTCAAATGTTGGAGCTTTCAACTTGGAAGCGAACCGCCGCATTACGGCCTCTTCCACCACGCGCTCGCGTTTACTGTTCCGCTCCAGGCAGACTTCTAAAGGAACATCAAAAAATACGGCATGAACCTCGTAGCCAAAGTCTTTGGCAAGCTTAATCCAACTATGGCGGTCCTGCGGAGTGAGATTGGTGGCGTCCACATAAGTGATGGGCCGGCGGGCGATGAGACGCGCTTTGAGCATGGAGCGCAGGTTAGAGAAAATCAGGTCCTGAAAGCGCTGCTCCGTAGCATCGTCAAATAGAAGCGCGCGCAGCATGTCGCTCGAAAGCGGATTAATGTTGTGCCGCTTGAACCAGGAACTTTTACCGGAACCCGGCAGGCCCACCGCCAGGACGACTGTGCCTTTAGGAGCTTGCGAACGGGCAACTACGGGACCGCCTTGTTCTGTCCCCTCAGGCGCTATATCTTCTATCGCAATAGCGGGCGCAGCTTCCGGCCGCGAACTACGTTGGTTACCAGCGCGTCCGCGTCCGCCTCTACCGCCGCGTCGGCGGCGATTGGGCTTTTGCCGGGCATGGGGCGCCGGAGAAGTTTCGCCGCCAACATGCGAGGAATCCGCCTGCGCAGGTTCGGAAAGAGGTTCGCTGGAATCCGTGCCGACAGCCACGTAGGGCTGTTCGTCATGACTTTCAGCAGAAGAATTCTGCGAATCATCGTCAAAATACGCTGGTTGTAGAGGGGCTGCTTTCGGCTCTGAGGCTTCAGCGGAGGTGCTTTTTTTGCGGCGTTTCAATCGTTCGCGCATCCATTTACGCATGTAGGGCTTTTAACACATCCGCAAGGTTGCGAGCAATGCGAAGTGAACATCTATGTACCAAAAATGCCAGCCGGACTGGTCAAGAAATGGTCCTAGTCGCGTAAGGACCGCGGGAGAACCCGCAAGCTAGGCGCTGGCTGTGCCCCGTTTCGGCAGCATTTCACCAATGCGTTTAATTTGGGCGCCGACGCCCCGGAGCTTTTCCTCAATATTCTCGTAGCCACGGTCAATGTGGTAGACGCGGTCAATAATGGTTTCGCCATCGGCAACCAGGGCCGCCAATACCAAAGAAGCTGAAGCCCGCAGGTCGGATGCCAGCACAGCAGCGGCGCTTAGAGGCGACTTGCCCTTGATGGTGGCGCGGCGGCCTTCAATTTTGATATTGGCGCCCATCCGCAGCAGCTCCTGTGCGTGCATGAAGCGGTTCTCAAAGATATTCTCCGTAATGACGGATGTTCCTTCGGCTTGCGTGGCGAGGGCCATGAATTGCGCCTGCATGTCTGTGGGAAAGCCAGGATATTCTTCCGTAGTAATGTCGGCGCCCTTGAGCGGGTTGTCACCCATGACGCGGACGGAATTTCCATTGCTTACAATTTTTACGCCTACCTCGCGAAGTTTATCGAGGAGTGCATCCAGATGTTTCGTATCGCATCCTGCGACATTCAGGTCGCCTCCGGTCAACGCTCCGGCAATAATGAAGGTGCCCGCCTCAATGCGGTCGGGAATAATTCTGTGCTTGGCCCCGCGCAGTTTCTCGACGCCTTGAATACGAAGGGTCGAAGTGCCGATGCCGTCAATTTTCGCTCCCATTTTGTTCAGAAGATCGGCGAGATCGGAAACTTCCGGTTCGCGGGCGCAATTGCGCATGACGGTGACGCCCTCGGCAAGAGTGGCGGCCATCAGCAGGTCTTCGGTTCCAGTGACGGTGATTTTGTCAAAAACAATTTCCGCGCCTTTCAGGCGGTCTGTCCGGGCCTCCACATAGCCGTGTTCCTGCGTTATTTTTGCGCCGAGTTGCTCCAGGCCTTTAATGTGCAGATCAATGGGGCGCGCTCCAATGGCGCAGCCGCCCGGAAGGGAAACACGCGCATGGCCGCAACGGGCCACAAGCGGACCGAGCACGAGCGTCGAAGCGCGCATCGTCTTCACTAATTCGTAAGAAGCTTCAGGACTCGCCAGCTTTTTTGCGCAGATGCTGGTGCGGTGCTGCGCCCGTCCGTAGCCAAGCTCAACTTCCGCACCCATGGCGGAGAGCAATTTGCGCGTGGTTTCGATATCACGCACCTGCGGAATATTTTCCAGAATGACCGGATCTTCTGTGAGCAATGCGGCGGCAATGCAGGGCAGAGCGGCGTTTTTTGCTCCGCTCACGTGTACGGTTCCGAGCAGCGGATTTCCACCGCGAATTACAAATTTATCCATACGACTGGCACTTTCCCGATCTATTTGGATGTGTTGGGCTTAATTCAGGACTCTTGCGCTCCCCAAAAGCGGCAGTTCTCATTTTAATGGGGAATGCCAAGAAACGAAGCCTTAGGCTGTTAATCGGAAGGGCACCGACTCTGGGTTGAGCGAAAAAGATTGAGCGCGAAGCAATCTCTAAAGGTTCTACTTATGTGCCAGAGCGGCAGCAATGGACAGGCGAACATTTCCACGGGTGGCCTTGAGCATGGCCTCCGCCTCGCGCCGGGAAACGCCCGATTGCAGCATGACCAATGCCCGGGGGACGCTGTTGCCCGCAGCTTTGAGAGCTTTTTGCGCCTGCTCGCGGGTAGTTCCAGCAGCAGCTTGCAGAATGGAAATTCCCCGTTCGCGCAATTTGTTATTATTTAAATTAACGTTGACCATCAGATTTCCATAGACATATCCAAGGCGGGTCATAGCGCCGGTGGTAAGCATGTTGAGGATCATCTTCTGCGCTGTGCCGGCCTTCATACGCGTCGAGCCCGAAAGCACCTCCGGCCCAACTTCGGCGGCGATTTCGATTTCAGCGGCTCTGCCCAACGCAGAGTTGGCATTGCAGACAACGGCTACAGTTTTAGCGCCCCGCTTGCGAGCGTACTCGACGGCGGCAATCGTGAACGGGGTGCGCCCACTGGCGGCGATACCGACCACTACGTCTTTTTTGCCTGGCTTTAATTTCGTCATGGCCTGTTGCCCCAACGTGCGGGAATCTTCGTTGGCTTCTCCGGCGCGGGCCAGCATTTTATTGCCGCCGGCAATTACGAATTGGACGCTCTTCGGATCAGTTTGAAACGTTGGAGGACATTCGGCGGCATCGAGCGCCGCAATCCTGCCGCTGGTACCCGCACCAACGTAAATGAGGCGTCCGCCATTTTTGAGCGCAATGGCAATGGCATCTATCGCAGCAGCGATTTTGGGCAGCACATGTCCAACCGCTGCTGCAACTTTCGCGTCCTCGGCATTAATAATGCGCGCAATTTCCAACGCGGATTTTAAGTCGAGATCGCCGGAGGCGGGATTTGTTTGCTCGGTGGTGAGCCTGCCCAGCGCTGAGTTTTTCGGACCTTGCGTCATAAGCTTGCAATCTTAACTTGCTGCCAAGTGAAAAAAACACTGAGGCACAGAGACACAGAGAACAATCGTGGCGCTTATCTTTCCAATGCTTCAATTACCGCATCATGAAATTTCGGCCTCACCTGCTTGATCGCCTGATTGCTGCAATCCGGCCATGTACGGTTCGTAAGCAAGATTATCGAAAGCTGGCGCTCCGGATCGAGCCATAGCGAAGTTCCTGTATATCCCAGATGGCCAAACGAGCTAGAAGAAAAATATTGGCCGGACTGCGATGGTGAGGAAGGCGTGTCCCACCCCAGAGTCCGCGACGTGCCGACAGGCGAAGGTTCGCGGCGCGTGAACAGATTTAACGTTTCCGGCCGCACCAGCGGCGCGCCTCCGCATAAAAGCGCATTGGAAAAGATTGCCAGATCATGGGCGGTGGAAAAAACTCCGGCATGGCCGGCAATTCCCCCTAGAACGCTGGCATTTTCATCCTGCACTTCTCCCTGAATCACGCGGTGGCGAAAAGCACCGTCATCGGCGGTAGGAACGATCTGCGCGCGCAGGGATGCCGGGGGAGTGAACATGGTATTGGCCATGCCGAGCGGCCCAAAAATTTCCCGCTGGCAGAAGCGGTCGAGTGGTTCGTCAGCGAGGCGCTCCAGCGCAAGTCCTAAAAGAATGAAGCCAAGATCGCTGTATTCGGCCTTCGAACCCGGATCCACCACAAGCGGCGACTCGAAGCACGCGGCCAGCAACTCTTCCTTTGTTCTCGCCCGCAGGAACAATTTTTCATAGGCCGCGAGTCCCGAAGAGTGGGCGAGCAGCATACGCAGGGTGACTGCTTTTCTTCGCGGGTCGCTTTTTAAGACGGAGGTGAATTCCGGAACAATGGCTGCGAGCGGCATCTCCAGATCGAGAATTCCGCGTTCAAAAAGAATCATGGCGATGGTTGCCGTCGCCACCGCTTTGGAAACCGATGCCAGGTCAAAGATGCTCCCGGTTGTGACCGCAGGCGAAGCTGCATCATAAGTGAAACTTCCGCAGGCTTTGAGCGCGGTCAACCGTCCATGGGACACCACTCCAGCGCAAGCGCCGGGAAAGGCATGTTCGCCTACAGCCCTCTCCAGAACGGAAAAAGCTAATTGAAATTGCCGGTCTTGATCTTGGTAAGCAACAGTTAAAGCCGCAGATGGCAGAGTTCCGGCGAAATCCTCAGCCTGGGAGACTTCCCGGCCAATATTCGCCGCCGGATTGGACCTGTTCTTGATGCTCGGTTTATAACAAACTCCCCACGCCGGGGTAAAGGTAACCCGAAACGCAAACGGCATAGCGCGGTAGTTTCTTGAGCGCGGGAGAGCGCTTGTGTAAATTCAGAGTATTCCTCGCATTCAAACAAACCCGTACAGCAGGCGATTCGGCCGCGTTTTTGCTGCTTTCGGTCTTGTGTTTTTTCTGGCCGCAGCAGCATCCGCCGGTAGCCTCGCGCAGAAACAGATCTCGTCCACAGGCCTTTCGAACCCTTCGGTAAGTTCCTTTAACAATCTCAATTCCATTGCGGAGCAGGCCATCCGCGAGGGGCAGGTCCCTGGCGCGGTGCTGCTGGTTTGGCACAACGGAGAGGTCGTCTACCGGAGGGCATTCGGGTACAGATCGCTCGAGCCTCGCCCGACGCCGATGACTACCGACACGATTTTCGATATCGCTTCCTTGACGAAAGTGGTTGCAACTACGACCGCCGTGATGCAACTGGTCGAGCAAGGCAAGGTGCGCCTGAATGATCCAGTCGTCCGCTATATTCCCGAATTTGCGCAGAATGGTAAGCGGGACGTAACCGTCCGCGAGTTGCTCACGCACTATTCCGGGCTACCGCAGGACCTTGACCTGGTGGCCCCATGGCAGGGGCGCGCGACCGGGTACAGCATGGCATTTGCTTCTCCGCTGGAAAACCCGCCGGGCGCGCGCTTTCTCTACAGCGATATCAATTTCATAACACTTGGCGCGCTGGTGGAGCGCGTGAGCGGCCTTCCATTCGAGCAATACTGCGAACGCAATATTTTCGCGCCATTAAAGATGACGCACACCCGTTTTCTGCCTCCGGCGTCGTGGCTGCCAAAAATTGCTCCAACCCAATATGACGAGCATAACCACATGCTGCACGGAGTGGTGCATGACCCTACGGCGCGCCGCATGGGCGGAGTCGCCGGAAATGCCGGAGTGTTTTCCACCGCAGATGATCTTTCCAAATTTGCGCAAGCGATACTGACCGGCGGCGGGAAAATCCTTTCTCCCCTGGCCGTCGAGAAAATGACTTCGCCGCAGCAGCCGCCTACTGCCCAGGTGCTGCATGGACTTGGCTGGGACATTGACACTCCTTTTTCGAGCAACCGGGGAGCATTTTTGCCGGTCGGTTCTTTCGGGCATACGGGATTTACCGGCACTTCGATGTGGATAGACCCGGCCACGCAAACTTGCATTATTTTGCTGGCCAACGCCGTTCATCCGCGCGGGAAAGGAAGCGCGGTCGCGCTTCGCGCCAAAGTCGCCAATGCAGTTGCAGCCGACCTGAAATTAACGCCGGATGAAAAAGAAGTATTACGCTGGAAAAATATTACCGGGTACAACGAGACCCAAACCGCGGCGCGGAGAGTTGCTGTACGCAACGGCAATGTTCTGACCGGGATAGATGTGCTCGAGCGCACAAATTTCGCAGCGCTGCAGGGAAGCGCATCTCCCCGCAAAATCGGATTGCTGACGAATCAAACGGGAGTAGATGCAGAGGGCCATCGGACTATTGATGTGCTGGCGCATGCCCCCGGCATTTCTTTAGAGGCGATCTTCAGCCCGGAGCATGGAGTCACCGGGGCGCTCGATACAACCGACATCAACAACTCGAAAGACGCCGCGACCGGAATTCCGGTTTACAGCGTGTACGGCGCAAGTGACGCAGCGCGCCGCCCGTCGCTTGATGTTCTTAAAACTCTCAATGCCGTTGTGATAGATATTCAGGATGTAGGCGCACGCTTTTACACCTACGAAACCACGCTGGGATATTTTTTGGAAGCTGCCGCCAAGGCCGGAATTGAAGTTATTGTCCTCGACCGCCCCAACCCGATTACTGGTTCATTTGTCCAAGGCCCTATGCCTGATGCTGGGCACGAAAGCTTTGTGAACTATGGACTCACGCCTCTGCGCCATGGCATGACCATGGGCGAGCTGGCAAAGATGTTCAACGCGGAGCGCCACATTGATGTGAAGCTGACCGTGGTCCCCATGGAAGGCTGGATTCGAGGCGACTGGTACGATTCCACTTCGCTCACCTGGATCAATCCCTCGCCCAATATGCGCAGTTTGACGGAGGCGACGCTCTATCCCGGGGTGGCGCTGGTGGAGGGCACGAATGTTTCTGTGGGCCGTGGTACTGACACTCCCTTTGAATTGCTGGGCGCACCGTGGATCAACGCCCGGGAGCTGGCCGCTTATCTGAATGCCCGTGAAATTTCCGGAGTGCGCTTCGTACCGATAGCTTTTACTCCTGCCGGCAGCAATTATGCGGGCCGGAGGTGCGAAGGCGTGAACCTGATGGTGACTGAGCGCAACGATCTGGATGCACCCGAGTTGGGGATTGAACTGGCGTCTGCCTTGCACAAGCTTTATCCCGAGCAGTACCACATGGAGCGCATGCCAGAATTGCTGGTGAACGAAAGCGTCTTCAACGCCATCCGGCAGGATGAAGACCCGCGCCGCATCGCCGCCGACTGGCAGGACGGGCTGGAAAGTTTTGAGAAGCTGCGTGAGAAGTACCTGATTTACAAGTAAGGCGGAGTCGAAAATTCGCTACAATGCTGGTGAAATCTTTGCGCTTTCCGCTGGTTACGTGGAAATGCGGAGAGTAGAAGGTGGCAAGCTCTATCGCGTCCGATAAATTTTACCGCTGTGCCGGGCCCAACTGCGGCGTGCTCAAGCGCGAGAATGACCGTTGGTGGTTAATGTGGACCTCTTTCGCCAACCAGAATATTCCTTTCCTGTACCTCTGCCCATGGGACGAAAAGATTGCTGAGGAAGAAGGCAGCCTGCACGTTTGCGGTGAATTGTGCGCGCAGAAGCTGCAATCGCAATTTATGGGCAACGTGCGGCAAAATCAGCTTAAAAGGTTGTAGGATTCTAGTTGCTGATTCATCGTGTTCTCTCTTCCATCTCTGGAATAACCAATCAAACCCGGCTTGCATCCGACCTTTCAGGTTCTCGAAAACCGGGCTAGATTCAGATAACATTCGATTCAGCGAGTTTTTGGAGGGGCGGATGCTGTGTCGTGGGGTATTGCTTTATATGGCTGCTTTTTTCGCAACGGCGGCAATGGCGCAATCCTCCTCGCCTCAAATCACGCAGCCGAGTGCTGAAACTTCTACGGCGAGCAATCAGCTTGTAATTCCATCTGGGACAAAAGTTCCGGTCTCATTAAAAGCCGGCATCTCCACAAAGAGCGCGCGCGAAGGCGATTCCGTCTATGCACAAACAGTTTTCCCCGTGGTATTAAACGACCGCGTTCTCATCCCCGCCGGAACCTACGTGCAGGGAAAAATCACCCATGTGCAGCGCGCCGGCCACATGAAGGGCCGGGCGCAGATCCTCATGCACTTCAATACGCTGATTTATCCAAGCGGCTATACGGTCCTGTTGCCGGGTTCAATTGAAAATGTCCCCGGAGCCGACAAGACCAACATGAAAGACAAAGAAGGCACCATCGAAGAGAACGGCCAGACGGGAGAGAAAGTCACCAAAGCGGCTGAATCTGGAACAACGGGCGCAACCGGTGGAGCGGTGATCGGCGGATTGAGCGAAGGGTCAAAGGGCGCGGGCATCGGTGCCGGGGTCGGCGGGGCAGCCGGAGCCATGATCGCGCTATTCAGCCGCGGCAGTGATGTGCATCTTGAACCGGGGGCGACCGTGGAGATGGTGATCCAGCGTGATGTGCCGCTTGATCCCGCAAGAATTTCTTTAGCAAAATAGGCGGTTTTTAGGGCCAGCGGTTGGGAGTGGCCCAGGAACCTCGTTGAAAAACGCCACATAAGGTATGACTTTTTTCAGGTGCCCATAGCTTGGGCTTTGATTTACGGTTCCAGCTATATAAGCATCAACAAATGTGCAGAATGTGATCTAAACTCTTGCATTGCCCGGGCTTATGGCCTGCATCTGTGCCAGTTTGCAGTAAGGAGGTAAACATGGCTTCTTCGGTTTGGTCGGGATATTTAACATTCGGCCTGATTTCCATGCCGGTGCGGTTATTTTCCGGCGCGCGCAGCTCCAGCGTTTCTTTCCACATGCTGCACCGCGATGACTTGCAGCGGGTCAAGCAAAAGCTTTTCTGCTCAGCAGAAAATCGCGAGATCAGCCGAGACGAAGTCGTGAAGGGCTACGAGTACCGCAAAGACGAATATGTGGTTGTTGAACCGGATGAGATCAAGAAGATTGAACCCAAGACCGCCAAGACCATGGAGATTCTGGAGTTTGTGAAAGCGGCGGACGTGGATCCCGTCTATTTTGAATCTTCCTATTTCATGATGCCGGAAGAGGCCGGACGCCGCCCCTATGCGCTGCTCACCAAGGCGCTCGAAGAAAGCGACTATGTGGCCATTGCCAAGTTAACCATGCACAACCGCGAATACACCGTCTTTTTGCGGCCTCACGAAGGTGGAATCATGCTGCACACAATGTACTACGCAGAAGAAGTGCGGCAGGTGGAAGGTTTTGGAGCGCCGGATGTTGAGCTGAAAGATTCAGAGGTAAAGATTGCGCATCAGTTAATTGAAGCGCTCTCCGCAGATTGGGACCCGGAAAAATACCACGACACCTTCCAGGAAAATGTGAAGAAGCTCATTGAAACAAAATTGGAAGGCGGCAAAATCGCCGAAGTGGAAAAGCCCAAAAAGCTTGCACCCGTCGTTGACCTGATGGCGGCCCTCAAGCAAAGTCTCGCCGAAATGGAAGGCAAGAAGAAGCCCGCCACCGGAGAAAAGCCAGCCGCGGCCGCCGGTGGAAGAAAAAGCCGGAAAGGCTAGCGGAAGAGTTGATGTTGCTGGACCGGAAGTTTAATGTCCGTAAGCTGTGTGCAGGAGCGCATTTTTTATGGCCTTGTACGCTGGCTTCGGCTGGTAGTTTTTATCAAATAGCAGGGCCGCTCCCTTTGTATGGTGCGTGGCCCATCCCACCCACGAATATTTGTCGGCAACTCCCCAGGTTTGCAGAGCGGTACAGCCGGAATTCGCCAGGCATATCTCTGCAATATGGCGATAGACATTTGCCTGCCACTGCAGATCGTTGACGTGAAGAACTCTGCCAGCCGCATCTACCGGGAGAGCGACATCCATTTCTGTAATATGAATTTGCAAGCCTAAGCTCGTCAAGCGCTTTATGTTTTTGGCGATCGAGTCGTAATTGGGAGCGCCGCGGAGAAAATGCATTTGCATCCCGATTCCGTCGAGGGGCACACCGCGCGTTTTGAAGTCCAGAGCCATCGCATAGATTGCATCGGAGTGTGGATTGATCTCTTCTGCTTCGGAATCGTTATAGAAAAGCAGCGCCTGTGGGTCAGCCGCATGCGCCCAGCGGAATGCCTGTTCAATAAAGAATGTGTTCTGCGATTCAAGTGGGCGCGAAATTCCGGGCTGGTTGTACCAGATGGAATTGCGCAGCTTCCCATTTTCATCGAACGCTTCGTTGACGACGTCCCAAGCAAACACCTTGCCGCGATAATGCCCCGCCACATGCGAAATGTGGTCCTGCAGCAGGTGCGAGAGCTGTTTTGACGTGAAATGCCCCTGCATAAGCCAGTCGGGGTTATAGCTGTGCCATAGAAGATTGTGCCCCCGAACCTTCATGTCATGCAGTCGCGCAAAATTTACGATTGTGTCTGCATCGGTGAAATCGAAGCAGTTTTCACACGGGCGGAGAGCCGCCCACTTCATGGCATCTTCCGGCTCCGCCATGTTGAATTCCCGGGCCAGTGTTCTGGTATAAGCAGCCTCGGATAGGTAATGCACATTCACCGCTGCGCCGATCAGCAGACCTCTCCGGCCCGCAAGCTGACGCAATGTTCCTTCTGGCCGCACAGACTGGGCGGCACCGAAACCCGCCACGAGCACTATGCAGAGCAGGCATTTCCCTGTCACGCGCATAGGCGGGATTGTGAAAGAGAGCTCTCACGGTTGTAAAGTTCATCCGTCACAAAGCGCAGTTAAAATTCCGCGTAAACGAAAAATAAACGAAATTTGTAACTCTCCCATGCTCCGATAAGTCTCCTCCCGGAGAGATTGCCTGGAACGTGTTACCTGAGGAGCAGATGACGCCATCGGGTAGAAGTTTCTGGGTTGGGGGCTGGCATTTGCCGCATCCATTCTGATTGCAGGCTCGCATGAAGTGGCAATTTACAGGCCCGGGTGAGTAAATAAGCGTTAATGTTTCCGGTTGAGTAAAACTGAAGGTGTTGTACTCCCGATCTTCGGGTGGGCCCCAAGCTTCCAAACCGCTGCAAATTGACGGTTTCGTTTACGGATGTAGAACCTCGCTGTATTTTCTGCGCAGTACAGGTACCAAAGTTACTGGTGCAGTAACGTCTCTCCGTTGACAATTTCTGTCAGTGCGATACGCTGCAAATCTCCCCTGAATTCTGTCGTTCGCGTAGGCGGATGCCCGCAGTGTGCTGTTGATCCGATAGGAGCTAAAAGGTATGTCTCAACGGCTGGGTGATCTTCTGGTAAAAGAGAAGGTCATTACCCCAGAGCAGTTGCAGCAGGCAACGAAGGTACAGAAGGAGACGAATTGCCGTCTCGGTTCTGCCCTGGTCAAACTTGGGTTCTTGACCGACGAAGACGTCACGAATTTCCTTTCGCGGCAATATGGCGTGCCCGCCATCAACCTTTCGTATTTTGAGATTGATGCCTCGGTTATCAAGCTGATCCCGTTTGAAACCGCGAAGCGTTACCAGATTCTTCCGTTGAGCCGCGTCGGCGCATCCCTGACCATCGCCATGGTAGATCCCACCAATGTTTTTGCCATGGACGACATCAAGTTCATGACCGGATTCAACATTGAACCGGTCGTTGCCTCGGAAAGTTCGATTCTCGAGGGAATTGACAAAGCCTACGGCACCACCAAAGAAGAAGACCTCGAGCAGGTGATGCAATCCATCACCGACATGGACGAGGCCGATGTTGAATTGGCTTCGGAGCAGGAAGAGTTAGGACTGGCCGATCTGGAAAGGGCGGCAGACGAAGCTCCTATTGTTAAGCTTGTGAACTTGATTCTGACCGACGCTGTGAAGCGCGGCGCCAGCGACATTCATATTGAACCTTACGAAAAAGAATTCCGTGTCCGCTTCCGTATTGACGGTGTGTTGCAGAGCATCATGTCGCCGCCGCTCAAATTAAAAGACGCCATCACCTCCCGCATGAAGATCATGGCCAAGCTGGACATCAGCGAAAAGCGGCTGCCGCAAGACGGACGCATCATGCTGAAGATGGCCATTGGCGGAAAGAAAAAGCAACTCGATTTCCGCGTCAGCACACTGCCCACCCTGTGGGGGGAAAAAATCGTGCTCCGGCTGCTGGACAAAGAAAATCTGCGGCTCGACATGACCAAGCTGGGCTTTGAGCCGGAATCGCTGGTGAAATTTGAAAAGGCGATTTTGAAGCCTTATGGCATGGTGCTGGTCACCGGGCCGACAGGATCGGGAAAAACAAACACCTTGTACTCTTCGATCGCGCGCTTGAACCAGCCGGACACCAACATCATGACCGCCGAAGATCCGGTCGAGTTTCAGTTGCAGGGCGTAAACCAGGTGCAGATGAAGGAGCAGATTGGATTGAATTTCGCGGCTGCTCTGCGGTCCTTCCTCCGCCAGGACCCGAACATTATTCTAGTCGGCGAAATCCGTGATTTTGAAACGGCGGAAATCGCCATTAAAGCCGCACTGACCGGCCACCTGGTGCTTTCTACGCTGCACACCAATGGCGCGCCCGAAACTATCACCCGCCTCATGAATATGGGTATTGAACCGTTCCTGGTTGCCACCTCTGTACACCTGATCTGCGCCCAGCGCCTGATTCGCCGTATCTGCAAGGAGTGCGCGGAGCCGGTAGATGTCCCCCCGCAGGCGTTGATTGACGAAGGGTTCACCCCAGAAGAAGCGAAGACAGTCAAAATCCACAAGGGCAGAGGATGCAGCGTCTGCCATAACACCGGATACAAGGGCCGCGCCGGATTGTATGAAGTCATGGAAGTGGATGACGAAATAAAAGAGCTGGTCCTGGTCGGCGCTTCGGCGGTGGAACTGAAAAAGAAAGCGATTGAGCGGGGAATGATTACTTTGCGCCGCAGCGGGCTTATTAAGGTTGCAGCCGGTATGACAACGCTCGAAGAAGTCGCACGCGAAACGATTCACTAAGCAGGTGGTAAGAAACGAAGGAAGAAGGGAACTATGGCGCTCTCGTTAAGCGATTTGTTAAAGCGGATGCTGGAAATGGGCGGCAGCGATTTGCACATCACCACCAATTCACCGCCGCAGGTCCGGGTGCACGGGCATTTGGTGCCGCTGGATTTGCCGCAGATGACTCCGGCAGAGACCAAGCAGTTGGCGTACAGCGTCATGACGGATTCGCAGAAACACCGCTTTGAAGAAAGCTTCGAGCTCGATTTCTCGTTCGGCTTAAAAGGATTGGCGCGCTTCCGCGCCAACGTCTTCAATCAGCGCGGCGCGACCTCGGCTGTTTTCCGCGTTATTCCATTTGAAATCAAGTCCTTCAACCAGCTTGGCTTGCCGCCGGTGGTCAGCAAATTGTGCGACAAACCGCGCGGCCTGGTGCTGGTGACCGGTCCGACCGGTTCCGGCAAGTCAACCACCCTGGCCAGCATGATTGACAAGATCAATTCCGAGCGGCATGACCATATTCTGACGATTGAAGACCCAATCGAATTCGTGCACATGAACAAAAACTGCGTGGTGAACCAGCGTGAACTTCATGCGGACACAAAAAGCTTTACCGATGCCTTGCGCGCAGCCCTCCGCGAAGACCCGGACGTCGTGCTGATCGGCGAAATGCGCGACCTCGAAACCATCGAGTCCGCATTGCGCATCGCGGAAACCGGCCACTTGACCTTTGGCACGCTGCATACGAATTCTGCGTCTTCCACCATCAACCGTATTATTGACGTCTTTCCTTCGCATCAGCAGCCGCAGATTCGCGCGCAGCTTTCGCTGGTGCTCGAAGGCATCATGTGCCAAAGCCTGTTGCCAAAAGTTGACGGCAAGGGCCGGGCAATGTGCATGGAGATATTGGTGCCGAATGCCGCCATTCGTAACCTGATCCGTGAGGACAAGATCCACCAGATTTATTCCGCCATGCAGTCGGGCCAGGAAAAGTTCGGCATGCAGACGTTC
Organism: Terriglobales bacterium; assembly: GCA_025927855.1. GTDB lineage: Bacteria > Acidobacteriota > Terriglobia > Terriglobales > Acidobacteriaceae > JAICKN01. Next base: position 13,140 of record JAICKN010000001.1, on the reverse strand, counting down.
AATCAGGCGCTGGCAACTGCCTACTTCCACAAACAGATCACGCTGGAGGTGGCGCTGCAACGCTCGAGCAATCAGGACGAGTTGCAGGAAATGATTAACCGAGGGGCGGGTTTGTTGAATAAGACTTCGCCCGTAATGGCCAAAGGAGCGACGCCGGGCAAGTAACGGGGCGTTTGCAAGAACAGAGTTCAAAGACAGGGCTGTTATTTCCGCAATTAGGGATGCAAGTTCTGCGGAAGTAATGAAAATCAGGAGAAGCGAACATGCCAGTTTTTACATATTCGGGCAAAAATGCATCGGGACAAAAGGTAAGCGGCGAAAGAACCGCGACCAATAAAGAAGCGCTGGTGGCGCAATTACGCCGCGAGCGGATTGTCCCGGGGCCGGTGCGGCAAAAGGGGCGGGAATTTTCCATCCCGTCTTTTGGTTCCGGAAAAGTCAAAGTCAAGGAAATCGCGATTTTCTTCCGGCAATTCTCCGTCATGATTGACGCGGGCTTGCCTCTGGTGCAGTGCCTGGAGATTTTGGCAGCGAACCAGGAAAACCCGACGTTCCAGAAGACTCTCACCGGGGTGCGGACCACGGTGGAAGGCGGCTCAACTCTGGCGAATGCCATGCGGCAATATCCGGCAGTTTTTGACGACCTCTCCACCAATATGATCGAAGCCGGCGAAACCGGCGGTATTCTCGACATTATCTTGCAACGACTGGCCGTCTACGTGGAAAAAGCCGTCAAGTTGCGGGCCGCAGTTAAGTCCGCATTGATCTATCCTGTTTCCGTTGTCTCGCTAGCCTTCGTGATTGTCGCCGCGTTACTCAAGTGGGTGGTCCCTATCTTCGCAAACTTGTTTGCCGGTCTCGGTGTGGACCTGCCGTTACCCACAAAAATTGTCATTGGCCTAAGCCATTTCATCGGCCAGTTTGGAGTGGTTTTCCTCATCGGGCTGGTCGCCATGGTTTTCGGCCTCAAGCAGGTGCGTAAAAATCCGAAGGGCCGCTATTATTTTGACCTGGCGCTGCTGAAGCTGCCAGTGATGGGAGCGTTGCTGCGGAAGATCGCGGTGGCGCGCTTCACCCGTACGCTCGGCACCTTGATTACCTCCGGTGTTCCCATCCTGGAAGGGCTTTCCATCACCGCGCGTACCTCCGGCAATGCTGTGCTGGAAGAAGCGCTGATGAAAGTGCGCAAAGCCATTGAAGAAGGCCGCACGATTGTAGATCCGCTCCGCGAATCAGGCGTGTTCCCAAACATGGTTTCACAGATGATCGGCGTGGGCGAAGCCACCGGCGCCATGGACTCCATGCTGCAAAAGATCGCGGACTTCTATGAGGACGAAGTGGATGCGGCCACCAAAGACATGCTGGCCATGCTCGAACCAATCATTATCGGTTTGTTGGGCGTCATGATTGGAGGCATCGTGATTTCACTGTACATGCCTCTGTTCTCGATGATTGCCAAACTGGCTGGATAATCAACGAACTTCCGGGGCCGGGGCAAATCACCCTTCGGCCCTTGTTTTTCCGCTCCTTCCACTTTGTTGGGCGTTGTGTCCTCAGGAAACACAGCGCGGATGCGGACAGTATTTCGGAATACTCAAAAGCGCGCGCCCTAAGCGCGACAACGAGTAAAAGGACTTCACGACAGCAATGCAATCCATGTTTGATGAGCGTATATGGCTGGCCTGGCTGGTAAAGGTCCGTATTCTCATCCTTACGCTGCTGGTCGCGATTGAACTGACGATTGTCAGTTTCACTCCCAGCATTCTTTCGCTGAGGCTGTTTGTCTGGGTGGCCTTGTTCTGGTATGCAGGCTCTATTTTTTATCTGGTATTGCTCCCGCTCTGGAATGAACATCGCATTCAATCTGTGTTGCAGGTTTTAAGTGACCTGCTGTTTGTCACGCTGGTGGTTTACGCCACAGGCGGCGTGGATAGCTCGCTGAATTTTCTCTATCCGCTGGTGATCATTGTTGCCAGTATTTTGCTGCCTCGAGTTTGGGCATACCTGACCGCGGCACTGGCCTTCATACTGTATGGGGCTGTGCTCGACTTAACATTTTTCGAAATTGTTCCGTCCTATTCAAGCAGCCATCCGGGATTGCGCACGCTGCAAGCCGTGATTCTGGTGAATTTGTTCGCCTTCATGGCGGTGGCATACCTGGCCGGCCTCCTGTCTTCCAAGCTGCGGCAGGTGGACGTACGGCTGAAACATACCAGCGGCCAGCTGGAAAATCTTCAGGCCCTGCATGAAAACATCATTGAATCCATAACGGGGGGCATTTTGACTACCGGGCCGGATGGCTACATTACCTTCGCCAATGGCGCGGCGCAGAAGCTACTAGAACGCAAAGTACATGAATTAATCGGGAATCCCGTGCACCACATTTTTTTGGATCCGCTACCGCAGACAACGGGCGATACCACACATGGAGAAGTCCGCTACGCCACCGGGAACAATTACCGTAAGACCTTCCGGGTGTTGGTCTCCGGGTTGGAGGTGCCGGAGCGCGGCACCATAGGATTTGTCTACACCTTTGATGACCTTACGCAGATACGGCGGCTGGAGCGTGAAGTGAGGATGCAGGACCGGCTCGCGGCGGTAGGACGCCTGGCCGCTGCTATCGCCCATGAGATACGCAATCCGCTGACCTCGATAGCCGGGTCGGTCTCCATGTTGGCCGAGATTCCAAACCTGAGTGAGGAACACAGGCGGCTTCTGCAGATCGTAACCCGAGAATCAGACCGGCTGAATAACATCATCACCGATTTCCTTGCCTACTCGCGCAACCGGCAATACCAGCTGGCTCCGGTTGACCTGCTGCCGCTGCTTGAAGACACTCTTACGCTTTTGGAACACAGGCTAAGGGCCGAAGATGCCCATATTCGCGTGGTGCGCAATTACCGCGCTACTTCCGTGGTGTCCCTGGCCGACGGCGACAAAATCAAACAGGTATTTTGGAATTTTTGCGAGAACGCGGTCCGCGCCATGAAAAATGACGGCACACTTTCAGTTTCCGTCGAAGCCGCGGGAAATGAATGGCAAATCGTTTTTGCCGATACCGGTCCAGGCATCAACCCCAAGATTGTGGAGCGGCTTTTTGAGCCATTCCAGTCGGAATTTGAAGGAGGCACGGGATTGGGCCTCGCCATCGTGTACCAGATTGTTCAGGCCCACGAAGGCAAAGTGTGGGCCCGTTCCAAACTGGGGGTCGGCAGCGAATTTGTATTGCGCCTGGCGCGCCTTGCGGAAGAAAAACTTCTCGAGGAACAACCCATGAAAGAGCGATCCGGCATGCAAGTAGTCATGGAGGAGCGGGAGGAGGCTCCGCGATTGCAGGGTGCCGCCGTTGCAGCGGGAGGTCCGACGCATGGGTAATATTCTGGTATGCGACGACGAGCGCTCGATATGCGAAATGCTGGACATTGCTCTGCGCCGCGACGGGCATAAAGTAGAAACGGTCAACTCCGGCGAGCATGCCAAAAGAAAGTTGGATTCCGCTCTCTTCGACGTTGTCGTTACCGATATCAAAATGCCCAATACAGACGGCATTGAAGTCCTCCGCTATGCCCATCAGGTCTCGCCCGATTCCGCAGTCATCTTGATTACCGCGGTTGACGATTACGAAGCGGCGGTCGAAGCGGTAAAGGCCGGCGGAGCCTCCGACTACATCCGCAAATCGCCTGGTCTGGTGGATGAGATCAAACTGGCAGTTAAGCGGACGCTGGAAAAAGTTGCCCTCAGCCGACAGAATTACGCCTTCAAGCGCGATGCGGCTACGCGCAATTCACTCGACAACATTGTCGGATCAAGTCCGGCCATCGCCAAGCTCAAGCAGACCATCCGCACCGTGGCCTCGACGCAAAGCACAATTTTGATCTATGGCGAGAGCGGCACGGGAAAAGAGCTGGTCGCGCGCGCGGTTCACGTCTGCTCGCCACGCGCTACCGAGCCATTTGTTTCGATCAATTGCGGCGCTTTCCCCGAAACTTTGCTGGAGAGCGAACTCTTCGGCTATGTAAAAGGCGCCTTCACCGGAGCCAACCAGAACAAGCGGGGACTGCTGGAAGTGGCGGACCAGGGAACCATATTCCTGGATGAAATCGCGGAAATGAGCCTGACCATGCAGGTAAAGCTATTGCGGGTATTGCAGGAACGCTCGGTGCGTCCAGTCGGGGGAACGGCCGAGGTCCCGATTGATGTGCGCGTCATCGCAGCCACCAACCGCGACCTAGATAAATCCGTCTCTGAGGGCGGTTTCCGGGAAGACCTTTATTACCGACTCAGCGTGATCCCGGTTGTCGTGCCTCCGCTCCGTGATCGGCGTGAAGATATTCCCCTGCTGGTCAATCATTTCTTAAAGAAATACGCTCCAGCGGCAGGGAAAAGCATAGGCCATGTGCATGATGGATCATTGCAATCGCTGTGCGGCTACGAATGGCCCGGCAATGTGCGCCAACTGGAGAACACAATCGAGCGTGCAGTCGCGCTTGAAACGGGAAACGAACTTAACGCGGAGCTGCCGGCTGAACGTCCCAAAGCCCGCGCCGCCGCGGCCGGTATCGGCATGTACGGCGGACCGGGTCTTTCCATCCCCGCCGGTTCAGTGCTGCCGGAAGGCGTGGACATGGAACGCTACGTCGCTGATATTGAAAAATCCCTATTGCAATCGGCGCTTACTCAATCGAATGGGGTGCAGACCCGCGCTGCCGACTTATTAAAAATTTCCTATCGTTCTTTCCGCCACCTGGTAAAGAAGTACGATCTGTAAGAACAGTCGCTCGCTTCAGAGGGCGGTTTCCCGCAAAATAACAAGGAACACAGGCAGCATTTTCTCTGCCCGCGTTCCTTGTGTGTTAAGGCCCCGAAATCCCGATTCCGATTTTCTAATCGAGCATGGGCGAGCAGCACGGCTTTTCTACCGGCTTCGGCTCCATCAACTCGACCCGGGTTAGGTTAGGATCGTACAGGTTGAGCTGCCATTTTCCGTCCCGGCCAATTTTTGGTTTCTCTTGCTTTGGGTTGTACTGTAACAGTCCCCGTTTTAGCAGCTCCTGGTAAGCTGCATTGGCATCCGGCACTCCCAGGGCCAAATGGTTCAGCACTCCGCGTGTATGCGGATTCTCCGGGTCTTTCACATTTTGCATGTATTCCAGCCAGTCCTTGCCGTCAGGAACCCGCATATCAATCCAGTCCACGCGGGTATCGGTCATGCCGCCATGCCAGAATTCCTTGAAGCCAAGAATGTCATGATAAAAGCGGTCCTCGCCGGCGCTGCTTTTCACAATGAAGCCGGTGTGGATCATGTGCGTGGAAATGCGCGAAGCAGGCATGAATTTGCCAAAGGTCTTTTCCTGCAGCGATCCGGCAACGTATTGCACAAATTCAATATGCCTGCCTTCCGGATCGGTCACAGAGAAGCCGAGGTTATGATCTAGGCGTGGCTCAAGTTTCTCCGGAACTTTTACTCCCTTCGCACCCAGATATCTGCGCAACTGTTCCGCATTGGTGGTCTCAAATGCGACATGCACGAGCCGGTCTTCGCTGTCGCTCTTGAGCGATGGATAGATTTCCACGTACTGATGGTCGTTGACTTTGAATGCCACCAGCAGCGGACCCTTGCTGCCGGGCTTGTGGATATTGAACGCTTCCTGTAAACCGAGAATTCCGCTATAGAACTTGCGAGCGGAGTCAAGGCTGTCTGTTTTCAGGCCAATGTCCGCTACGCCTACAATGGGAGGCCGTTTAATTTCTTCACGCATCATCATGGAATTGTTATTGGATTGTGCAAAGGTAAATGGTGAAACGACGGTAATAAAACAGAAAGTGAATACGCCAAAGCAAAAACAGGCAAGCCATCGTGCAGAGTTCATGGCATTGAATACTGCGCGGATAGAGGCGGGAAGTCAAGCGCGTGTTTCGGACTGCAATGCAGAAACACAGGGGAAGCATCGGCAAAAAACAGCCATCTACGATGCGACGAGGGGCTTACAATGCAGCGGTTTCGAATCTATTAATCCGTGGCCCTGCTTCCAGGCGGAAAAATCGCGTCCCAACAAATCTTCCAGCGCTTCTACTTCGGGGCGGAAATATTCATAGAGCCATGTCGAGAGCTCCGGGGCCGGTCGCGCAAAAGGACGGCCGCCGCCGACAAGGTATTTAACAACGGAAGATTTTCTGGCAAGGGCGACAACGCTATCCAGTTGCCGCGCTTTCAGCCAATCGGCGAGCAAGGTAGCGCTGCGAGTGCGGCGGTAGTTCCGCGGATGGGTCATCATTTCGGAAGAATGGATTTTTTTGAGCTCGGATTCGCCAAGCTGGAAACGGTCAATGCCAGTAAACTCCGCAAATCTATCCACGTAAGCTTGCGGCTGTTCGCGCAAATCATCGTACACTGTGGCCAAAATCTGCGATCTGCCGAATGTTTTCAGCCACTTTTTTAGGTAAGTCGCATATCTTCCAGATTCCATCAGCTCTACATCTTTCTCCAGGGCCTCTTTGAAGCTCCAGGGAATCATGCCGTACGCCCGCTTGAGGCGGTAAAGGGAAAAGATGCGGTCCACCGGATCGCGGAAAATACATACGATCTTGGCTGACGGCACGAGCCGGGCAATCCTCTCGCGCGCTTCGTCGGAGGAAAAATACGTGGGAGCCACCTCTCCGACCTGACGGATGTCATTGGCGCGAAAATGGCCGTAGTACCAAGCCAGACCGCGCCAGAAGTGGGTATCGAAAAAGCGGGTTTCTTTAGTGGGATTCGGCAGGTAAACGCGAGTACTTAAGACCTCGTGCAGCCACGACGTCCCAGTGCGCGGAGGACCGATCACGAAGAATGACGGGAGCCAGCGCGAGTTCCCGTTATTAGCAATACCAATATTTTCGGATCGAGCGCTACCGCAATCTTTCATGCCCCATGCACCCGGGTGTGCCAACAGAGCCACCCCCAATGGATTCCCGGTGTTTCGATGGAAGAGAGTGGAGCGGGGTTGTTTTCAACTCTGAATTCAATAGTAAGTGGTACATAGAAGATTTACATTGCAATCCAGCGGCTAAACCGTCATACTGTTGGTTCCTATGATTTACCGCTCCCAGAAGATGCTGTGTCCCTGCTGTTGTTGTCAGGGTGTGTAGGCTTCTGGGAGGGAAGAGCGTCATAGCTGAATTTTAAGCAACTTGGCTAACCCACCCCGGAGCTTCCTGGCGGTGGGTTTTAATTTTGCGCGAAAATTATATGAAGGCTTCTAACTTATTTTGGAAAGAACGGCTTGCCGGGAAGATGCCGGAGCATCTGGCCCGCGAGATTGACGACTATGATACCGATATTGCCCTTCGTAAGCAGGGCAAAATTGACGAGCGTCTGTTTGCCGAAACTCGTCTTCGCCGCGGCTCCTACGGCCAACGTTATGATAACGGGCAGCGCAATGACGGCATAAAGACTCAGCAGCTGAAATATCCGTCGGATGAGCTGACCAAAGGCCCCAACACCATGTGGGATGCGCCGGGCATGCAGCGCATCAAGATTCCCGGAGGCGGCCTGAACGCCGCCCAGCTTGAGACTTTGGCTGAGCTGGCGGAGGAATATTCCGACAACATCGCGCACATCACCACCCGCCAGGATGTGCAGCTTCATTACGTAAAAATTGACGACACACCCACGATTATGCGCCGCCTGGCGGCGGTCGGAATTACCACCCGTGAGGCCTGCGGCAATTCTGTGCGCAACGTCACTGCCTGCCCCTATGCGGGAGCCTGCCAGGATGAAGCATTCGACGTTACACCGTACTCGCTGGCGCTCTCACGTTTCATGATGGGCCATCCCGACTGCCAGAATTTTGGCCGGAAGTTCAAACCCGCCTTCAGCGGCTGCTGGCAACATGCCTGTGGCTTGACCAGCTTGCACGATCTCGGCCTTACGGCCAAAAAGCGCATCAACGAAACCACAGGAAAAGAAGAGCGGGGCTTTGAGATGGTGGTCGGCGGCGGCCTCGGTGCTGTCCCGTATCCGGCGAAGATTTTCGATTCTTTTATTCCGGTCGAAGAGCTATTGCCGCTGGCGCAGGCCGTATCCCGCGTCTTTGCCCGCCTGGGAGAAAAGAAAAACCGCAGCCGCGCCCGCCTTAAGTTTTTGGTGCAGGACCTTGGCATTGAAAAATTCCGTGAGCTGGTTCTGGAAGAGCGCAAAATTCTGCCGTACGATCCGCGCTGGAAAAGCTACATTGAAGATGCTTTAAAGCGGAGCGAGGAGCCCTTGCGACAGGGCGGAGAATTGCCCGAGTTGGTCTCATTGGAGACAGGAATCGCTGCTTCCGAAGACTTCAAGCGGTGGTTGAAGACCAATACACGTCCGCAGCCGCAGGCCGGGTATGTTGTGGCCACTGTGACTTTACCCCTGGGTGATGCGACTGCGAATCAATTGCGCGCCCTAGCCGACATTGTGCGGAAATACACGAAAGAAACCATCCGTACAACTGTGGAACAGAACTTTGCCATTCGCTGGGTCAGCAAGCGCGATCTGCCGGAGCTGTATAGCGCACTGAAAGCGGCGGAATTAAATCACCCCGGCGCTGGAGCGCTGGTGGATATCGTCTCCTGCCCAGGGACCGATACCTGCAAGCTGGGAATTTCCTCTTCTCGCGGGCTGGCGGCAGAGCTGCGCAAGCGCGTTACCGAGAACAGTTTTAGCTCCGACGAAGCAGTGCAGAACCTCCACATTAAGATCAGCGGCTGCTTTAATAGTTGCGGGCAACATCACATTTCCGACCTCGGCTTTTACGGCGTAAGCCGCAAGATCGGCGGATTCGCTGTGCCCCATTTCCAGGTCGTGCTCGGCGGAGAGTGGGAGCACAATGCTGGTTCCTATGGCCTTCCTGTCGTGGCCGTGCCTTCGAAGAACATTCCGCAGGTAGTGACAAGGCTTACGGAAAGGTATGTGGCTGAGCGGCATAGCGGGGAAAGCTTTAAGGATTTTGTGAAGCGTACCGGCAAGGTGCAATTGAAGACCATGCTGGATGATTTGACCAAACCGCCCGCCGGGGACCGCTCATATTTCAGTGATTGGGGCGATCCGCGCACCTATGGTTTGGGAGATATGGCGCAGGGAGAGTGCGCCGGCGAAGTTGTTTCTCCAGTGGATTTTGGGCTTGCGGCCGCGGAAAGGGAATTGTTCGATGCGCAGGTTATCTTTGAAAAAGGCGGCGTAGGTTCCGCAGCGGAAAAGGCCTACCGTGCCATGCTATTGGGTGCGCAGGCTTTGGTGCGCAGCGAGAAGTTCAACATTTCTGACGATCCCGATGAAATCATTGCGGAGTTCCGTAAGCGGTTCTTCGATACGCAGAAGTTCTGGGATCCATTTGCCGGAGGCAAATTCGCCAATTACCTGTTTGATGCCCATGCCAAATCGAAGGAAGGCGCGCCCTACAATGAGGAAGGCAGCCGTTACCTGATTGACGAGGCCCAGCTCTTCATTGATGCCGCCCACAGTTGCAGCACAAAATTAGGACCCCTGGTGAGCGTTTAGAATGTGCCAGTCATAATGATTCATTCCGAAGGACGCAAACCTGGCGCCGCATTCCATACTGAAGAACAAGGAAATCGCTTGACTGATCTGCAACATATTAACGTTAAGTTTTTGCTGGAACCGCAAGAGGGAATTGATCTTGGGCCACTAATCCCCATTTTTCACGGCTGGATACAGGAACAGCCATTTCCGGAGCTTCTGATTGATGTTGCCGACTATAGCCATGTTCCTTCGGGTCCGGGCGTGATGATTATTGGCCATGAGGCCGATTACAGCGTAGACAACACTGATGGGCGGCTGGGAGTGCGCTATGCCCGCAAAGAGACGCTCAACAGCAGCAATCAGGAGCGCCTGAAGCAGGCTGCCCGGTCAGCGCTTAGCGCCCTAAAGCGCCTGGAAGAAAATACCGCGATTCCCGGGAAGCTGAAATTTGGCGGCAACGAGGCCGAAATTGTGGTAAACGACCGCTTGCTGGCCCCAAACCGTCCTGAGACCCAAAGAGCCGTGGAACCAGAAATCAGCAAATTTGCTGACCAGCTCTTCGGCCCCGGTGCCTATCAATTAGCGTGGCAATCGGACCCGCGCCGCTTGCTCGGCGTGACACTCAAAGCCAATCAGCAATTTGACGTGAATAGGCTCATTCAGAATCTTCAAAGCTAAAGAACAACGGATTCACCAAAGCACCCCAACAGCCAAGGTTTATATTCAATGTCCGATAACAGGTATTATGTTAAACATGCCCTGAGTCGCGATTAAATCCTACTATCGCTTTCCTCTGAGGTTTCCTGCCTCAGCGTCTTGCTCTGGCCACATCGCCTCTGCACGGTAAAACCGGCTAAACACGCTTCCCCTCCGGGCCGCATCATAGACGCGGAATCAAAAAGAAGCGGAGTCGAGTATGGCCGAAAACAGCAAAGTTGAGCGGGCGTTCTGGGCATTGCGCCTGACCCTGGGGGCCTCGGCCTTCCTGGCAGGCGCTGACAAATTTACAAATCTTCTGACCGATTGGCGAAAATACATTGCGCCCAAAACGCGGAAGCGCCTTCCTGTAAGCGGCGGCACTTTCATGCGCATGGTAGGTGTGATTGAGATGCTGGTTGGAGCCGGCATTCTCGGTCCGCGGCATCGCTTATCCAGCTATGCGGCCTCGGCGTGGCTGCTGGCCATCGCTGCCGATCTTATGATGAATGAGGATTACGATATCGCGGTGCGTGATGTGAATATGGCGGTGGCCGCATTCGCCCTGGGCCAGTTGAGCGCAGCGCGCGAACGAAGACTGAGAGAACAAGACACGCTGGACTACAACAGCAAAGCGGCATAATCCGGGCCGCCAAACCGCAGATAGTGATCGCGTTCGCGTTGCACGCCGCCCGTATGCTCTAAATTCAGCGCAGCTCCTTGCTAAACTGACCTTCATGAAAATCACCAAGCTTTTCGACCCGGCGGATGGTTTTGCGCCGCTTACGGATGCCTGGGCAATTACCGACGCGACGCTCGCCAAACGCGGCGATCAGTGGTGGATGTACATGGCTGGAAAAGCCACCAACCGACCCTCCATTGATTTGTTCAGCGCATCCTTACCGGAAGGCACGCCGCTAAGCATATCGGGATGGGAGGTCACAGCGAGTCTCCAGGATGCCACTAAAATTGCGCTGCTCGGCAAGCAGGAGGCCAGCGCGCCATGGGACCTGAAAGGCGGTCGCCATTGCCCTGCATACGTGCGCGGGTGGGATCCCGGCCGGTGCGAATGGGTCGAGCGCATCTATTATGCGGGCGGCGCGGAGAACGTTTGGGGTCCGTACACAATTGGCTACCTCGAATGGGACGGAACGGAGTGGAGGGATCAAGCTTCGCCTGCGTTCATTGCCAACGAAGAATGGGAACATGGCAGCGTCTATGAACCTAACCTGATTTATGACGAAGGCAAGTGGAAGCTCTGGTATGTCGCGGGTTCGAACCAGGAGAGATATTTGGTGCAGGGCTATGCTGAAAGCACCGATGGGCGCTCCAACTGGAGCAAGCATAAGATCGTGTTCCCTGCCGAAGAACGCGTATTTGACTTCTGCGTGAACAAACGAGCGGATGAACTCGAAGCGGTTTTTTCCCGGGTATGGCTCGGGGAAGGCCCGCCGCCCGCGAATACCGGATTATGGTGGTGCAAAGCCAAAACAGCCTCGCCCGATATTTCGCAGTGGAGCAAGCCTGTGCAGATTCTAACGTCCGAAGACCGGCGTTGGTTTTCCGGACCATGGAAGCCATCGTTGCATTACAGCGAAACCGATCCGAATGTGATGCTGGTATTTTTCGACGGAACATACGGCCAATACAAATTCACACTAGGCTGCCTGGAAATGGAAAGGCCGGGTTGATTATTCGAACTGCATCTTCGGAGCGAAGAATCCGCATTTTTTCTCGCAAGCGGCCGGAAGATTTTCCCTCCCGAATCTCACAATGCACTATGCGTTGAAGGCCCCGCCCCTACACACTCAAAGTGTATGAATAGGACGCTTGGGATTGGACTGTATTTTTTATTTCTCAGCATGATGGCAATATTCTGCTTCAAGCGCCCGGCTGAAGGCTTTGACCGCCGTATTTATGAGGCGATTGTCATCGCCCGCAGGCACAATCTGGATACAGCTTACCACTACATTTTGAACGCCTACCCGGTACTGGCGAGCAGTCCGCGGTTACAAAATGTAAGCGGGCTGGCGGAAATCGAGCCGATGTTTACTATCCGCCCGCTTTACCTGGGAGCGGTTAGCGCGGTAAACGGCTTCTTGGATATTGAGCGGGCCATGAGCGTTGTGGCCGCGATCAGCATCTTCGGCGTGGGAACGGTGCTCTTTCTGTGGACCAAAAAGCCTCTATATTGCGCATTGATTATGGCCAGCCCGGTTTTTGTATTGATCGGGCGGCAGCGCGGACCGGATGGCGCTTCGACGTTATTCCTCGCGACGGCATGCCTGATGATATGGAAAAGGCGCCTGCTTCCCGGCGTTGCCGTCTTACTCGCTTCCATCTGGGTGCGGACGGACAACATTATTTTTGTTGCTATTCTTATTGGATGGCTGTTCCTCGATGATCAAATCCGGCTTGCGGAATTGGGCGTGCTTTGGGCAACTGCGTTGGCGAGCCTGTTTTTAATTAATCACTATTCCGGCAACTACGGTTGGCAAACACTTTTCATGAACAGCTTTTGCGGTGTGTACTCGTTTCCGGCCACGCCACCATTGACGCTGGCGAAGTATCTGCGCGCGATTGGGCAACAGGCAGTTTTTATTCCGGCCCAGCAAATGCCTATTTGGATCATTCTGGGTTGCGCCGCCTGGAAATGGGCCAGGGAGTTTCGCCCACTACTGGCATGTGCCGCCCTAGCGGCGTTTTTACGGTTCGCGCTCTTCCCTTCTCCCGATGACCGCTATTTTGTATGGGCGTACCTAATCGTCGCTGTCGCGTTTATTTCGGCGCTTTCAAAAAATCGGCGGCATGCCAGCGTGGAGCAAGAGATTTGAAAAATGAGCAGCGAACGAGACTCGCTGCTTTGAGGCGCGTGAACACTACATCTTGTAACGGCCCAGGTCTTCATCGTTCAGGCCTTCGAGCCATTTGCGCAGCTCTTCGCTGGT
>JAICKN010000304.1 GCA_025927855.1 Terriglobales bacterium | reverse complement strand
GCGCAATTTGAATCCGATTTCGCCGGGGTAGCGTAAATGGCCGCAGCTGCAAGCGCAAGAATCGTGGCATCCGTCAGGGGGCGCAAGCCCTGCTGGACCGGCACGCCGGAAGTGTATTTTGCCAAGCCGATAGACAACTCCCGGGTGGTGCGGGTGGAAGACCCGCAGCGCAGCCGCGAGATGAAATACTTCGGCGCGGCGCTGGCCTGCCTGTTTTTGCTGGTGATGACTTTTGCATGGCAACACTTCAAGGCCATTGAGTACGGATACAAGATCGAAGCGCTTCGCATGCAGCGGGACTCGCTGCTCGAGACGAGCCGGGCGTTGCATCTGGAAGAAGCGTCGCTTCGCGATCCGGAGCGTATTGATGTGCTGGCGCGGAAATTGGGCATGCAGCCCTCCCAGCCCGGCCAGGTCCTCCGGATGGATACTGTAACCCCGGATGCGGGCGCGCCGGTATTTGCCAGCGCTGCGCCGCTGCAAATATTCGCCAAGTGATCGGAAGTTTATTTCAGGATTGAAGGAGTTCATCCGGGCAGTCCCGGTGAACTGGCGGCTCGCGGGGGTGGGCCGCCATATTTGTCTAAAGTCGGTCCGGGGTCGAGCAGTGGCACCCAACACAGCACGCGGCAAGAACACCAGGCTGTACCTTCTCGGGGGAGTCCTTTTCCTATGGTGTTTCGCAATTTGCTTCCGCCTAGTGTATCTACAGATTTTTTGTTACGGCGAATATGAGCAGCGCGCGGAGCACCAGCACCAGCGCAGCATAGAAGTTTCCGCGCGCCGTGGAATCATTTACGACCGGGGTGGCCATGAGCTGGCCATGTCCATCAACGTGGAATCGGTATTCGCGGTGCCGAACGAAATTCCCGATCTGCGCGGAACTATTTCCCTCATCTCCCGCATCACGCATGAGAATCCACATGAAATTCTGGCGAGGTGCGAGGCCAGCAAAACTTTCTGCTGGGTTGAACGCAAGGCCGATGCGGATGTTGCCGAACGTATCCGCAACCTGAACCTGCGTGGCATTCACTTTCAGAAAGAGTCAAAGCGCTTCTATCCCAAACGTGAGCTGGCTGCGCAGGTGCTGGGTTACGTCGGCATGGACGACGACGGCGTCAGCGGAATCGAGCGAGAATATAACGATGAACTGAAAGGCAAGCCGGGCCGCATGGTCATCTCCGTGGACGCCCGCAAGCAGTGGTTCGGCAGCGTGGAGAAGCAGCCGGAACCCGGCCAGAATATTGTGCTGACCCTTGACCAGCAGATTCAGTACATCGCAGAAAAAGAGCTGGCAACCGCGATGCAGCAGACGCATGCGATCTCCGGCACGGTGATTGTGGAGAACCCGCACACCGGAGAAATTCTCGCGTTGGCCAATGAGCCGACATTCAATCCGAATGTTTCAGAGCATTTGAATCCGAAGAGGCTGGTGAATCACGCCATCAGCGACGTCTACGAGCCAGGTTCAACGTTTAAGACCATCACGATTTCTGCGGCGCTCGATGAGAAGCTGACCAATCCCAATGAGATGGTGGACTGCCAGATGGGTTCCATCGTGGTGGATGGCGTACGGATTCACGACAGCGAGCCCCATGGAGTGTTGACCGTGTCGCAGGTGCTTGCCGAATCCAGCGACGTAGGCGCCATTAAACTAGCTTTCCGGCTGGGCAATGAACGGTTTTACCAGTACATTCGCGCTTTTGGTTTTGGCGAAAAAACCGGCATCGAATTACCCCATGAAACGCGAGGGTTGCTCCGCCCGGTGGATCGCTGGTCAAGGGTGGCGCTGGCTTCCACTTCGATGGGGCAGGGAGTCGGAATCTCTGCGATCCAACTGGCCTCGCTCATCTCCGCGATTGCCAATGATGGAGTCCATATTGCGCCTCACATTGTCATCAGCACCGATTCACCACCGCCGCCTTTTCAAACCGTGGCATTTCATCCGACGGGCGAGCGGCGCGTAATCTCCAGCTACACCGCCGCTGAGATGAAGCAAATGATGGAGGGCGTGGTGCTCCGCGGGACCGGCAAAAAAGCTGTGCTCGAAGGATACAGCTCTGCCGGCAAGACGGGCACCGCCCAGAAATTTGACCGGGAAGCGAGAGCGTATTCCCATACCAAGTATGTCGGGTCGTTTGCCGGATTTGCGCCCGTCAACAATCCCGCGATTGTTGTGGCCGTAATTATTGATTCCGCCGTGGGCCTGCATCAGGGCGGACAGGTTGCCGCCCCGGTGTTTCAGCGCGTGGCGCAGCAAACGCTCGAATATCTGCACATTCCCCACGATGTGGAATTGCCCGCAAGCCGCCGGATGCTCATGGCTGAAAAGCATGTAAAGGAGCGGGACCTGGACGAAGGTTCTCCGGACCATCCGGGCGAGGCGGTGGACGCGCAAGATAGTGGACAGGATACGGTGGCGAGCGCCACGCCAATCACACAAGGGGATGCAGAAAGCGGAGTGCTGCCAGCTTCCCTGCGCGAGCCGGAGCTGCCAAAGCAGGATCCAGTGAAAACCGCCCAGGTGAACCAGTTTCCTTCTGGTTCCCAGCAAAGCTCTGTCCTGCCCATGCCTCTGCGCGGACCCGTCGCGCTGGACATTGAGCAGGGAGGGATCGTGGTGCCGTCGTTTATCGGTAAGGGGTTGAGGTCGGCGATTGAGACCGCGGAAGCCAGCGGACTTGATCTGGATGCGGTCGGCAGCGGGGTTGCCAACGAACAGTCCCCTCCTGCGGGTACGCATGTGCCGGCGGGTTCGCAGGTAACGGTACGATTCGCAAGGTAAACACAAAATGGGACGCATTCCAGCCGTAAAATCCGCGACCGTCACCATCAATCCGATTGGCCGCCTTCGTGCAATACAATTAAGTAAATGAACTTTCCCG
>JAICKN010000248.1 GCA_025927855.1 Terriglobales bacterium | reverse complement strand
TTATAGCGGCCATACCAATAGGCATCTCCATGAAACGTATTCGTTCCACTTTTCGTGATGACATCAATAATTGCGCCGGTATTCCGTCCATACTCCGCGTTGAAATTATTCGTGATTACGCGGAATTCCTGGGTTGAATCCGGATTGGCGCTTAATACCCCTCCCGGAATTCCAGGGACCGACGTATCGTTATTGTCCACGCCGTCGAGCAGGAAGTTATTGTTTCGATCGCGGGAGCCATTGACACTGAATCCATTGCTGCCATCGCGGGTCTGCGATGTGCCCGGCGAGAGCAATACCAGGCTATAGGGATCGCGCGTGATCAGCGGCAGATTCTCCATTTTCTGCTGGTCCACCAGATTGCTGATCTGCGCCGTTTCCAGGTCCACCTGCGGCGCTTCATTTCCGTTCACCTGAATCTCTTCACTCACTGCGCCGGTTTCGAGCTTCGCATCCAGTGTGAGGGCCTGGGCCACTGTTAGCTGGACCGCAGCGACGTGGAATAACTTGAAGCCCTCTTTCTTGATCGTAACTTCATAGGCGCCTGCCGGTAATTGCACAATGCTGTAAGCGCCGTTTGCATTGCTATGCACTTCACGCGCGATGTTGGAACCCGTATTACGGGCGGTGATATCCGCGCCCTGAACCACCGCGCCTGTGGGATCGGTCACCGTGCCAGTGATTGATCCCATTTGTTGACCCATGGCTGTAAAGGGCAAGAACAAGGCCGCGATAAGAAGAGAAAAATATCCGAAAAACTTAAACCGGTGTGTGCTAGACATGGCGTTCCCTCTCCACACTAAAGTTAACGCGGGCCCGGAAATGCAAATTACGGCCGTATGGCACGGCCTTTGCTCCCGCGGATAAGAAGCAGCACTCTTAACTTCAAAAAGGCTTACATGAGCGTACTGATTTTTTACACTTAGAATATTTCGCACATTTCATGGGTGTTTATCAAGTTATAAGTAGACTACAGGTGTACAGCAGTCCCGAATTGCCCATATTTTTCTGCCAGCCGCCCTCGAAATTTAAGCCTCTCTCATGGAACATTCGGCCTCTAAACCTATATGTTTTAGGGCTCCTTCCATGGTTTTGCGGCTTACTGGCTTCGAAATATGTTCGTCCATGCCGGCTGCCAGGCAGCGTTCCCGGTCGCTGGCCATGGCATGGGCCGTCATCGCGATAATGGGAATACGCACGCCCATCGGTTCTTGTTCCCTGATGCGGCGGGCCGCCTCCAAACCGTCCATCTCCGGCATTTGAATGTCCATAAAAATAAGGTCGAATTTTCCACGAGACCACTTTTCCACCGCCTCCCTCCCATTCTGTGCGAGCGTAACTTCATGGCCCATTTTGTTCAACATTGCGATGGCCAACCTCTGGTTCACCGGGCTGTCTTCCGCCACCAGGATATTGAGCGAGCGGCCCGAATCTCTTTTTTGTATTGGGACGGCCAACAACGTCCGCCCGATCTCAGTTTTTCTCTCTGTGGTTCCGGTCGAGTCGCCGGGAGAGGCATATTGGAACGTAAAATGAAACGTTGATCCCGCGCCGGGTTCACTTTCTATCCAAATTCGCCCCCCCATTAATTGCACAAGCCGGGAGCATATCGCCAAACCGAGCCCCGTGCCGCCGTATTGCCGTGTAGTCGAGGAGTCCGCTTGTTCAAACGCATGGAAGAGCCGCTTTTGCTTTTCAGAGGCGACACCAATTCCCGTGTCGCGCACGGAGATGCAAAGCTTTTTCGCGGTTTCCTTCCCATCTTTGCTCACCTTGACCTCAACGCCGCCTTTTTCCGTAAACTTCACTGCGTTCCCCACAAGGTTGAGCAGCACCTGCCGCAGGCGCAGTGCGTCCGCGACAATTTCCGCAGGGACCTCCGGTTCCACGAAAAATGTTAGTTCCAGGTTCTTCTTATGCGCGGTGAAGGTCAGGCTTTTGACTACATCCCGGACCAACTCCGGCAAATCAAACCGCACGGGGTCCAGTTCGAGCTTGCCCGCTTCAATCTTCGAATAGTCAAGGATGTCATTGAGAATGTCCAGCAATGCATTCGCCGACGAACGCAAGAGGGCAAGATATTCGCGCTGTTCCTCCCCCTGCGAAGTTATGGCCAGCTCCGCCATGCCGATAATTCCGTTCATCGGCGTGCGGATTTCATGGCTCATGCTCGCCAGAAAACCACTCTTGGCCCGGTTAGCGGCTTCCGCAACTTCTTTTGCCGTGCGCAATTCTTCTTCAATTTTTTTCCGGTGCGTAATTTCCGTCGTGACGCCCAGGATCTGGGTTGCCTGCCCATACTCGTCGAAAATCGGCCTGCGGATGGTTTGGATCCAGCGCTCCTCTCCCCAGGGGGTCGTCACTTTTTCTTC
The DNA here is from genome assembly GCA_025927855.1 of Terriglobales bacterium. Lineage (GTDB taxonomy): Bacteria > Acidobacteriota > Terriglobia > Terriglobales > Acidobacteriaceae > JAICKN01. The sequence continues at coordinate 2,174 of JAICKN010000248.1, read as the reverse complement.
AGGAGTAATCAGTTCCTTTCCTGCCCGCATGGTTTCCAGATCATGCTGCCGGAAGCGTTTTGCATCCTCGGGCCGCGGGCAGAAATCGTCAGCGCTCTTTCCAATCATCGCTTCTTTCGTGGTGGAATACGCATCTGCCAGCGCCTGGTTCACCAGGCGGTAGCGGCTTTCTGAGTCCTTCACAAAAATTACGTTGGGATTGGTGTCTATGATTTGCCGGAGAAATGCCCGCTGCTTTTCCAGGTCTCTGGTGCGCTCTTCCACGGTCTGAGCGAGTTCCTCTGCCTGCTTCTTCAATTGCGACGTATAAAACCGCTGTACGGCTCCAACCCGCACAATGAGCAATAAAACAATCAAAAAGCACAAGGAGTAGAACCAAGTCGTGGGGTCAATGCTTTGCAACGGAGAAAAAGGAGAAAAATGTACCAGCCCGAAGCATGAAACAAATGAGGCTGGAGGAGGCGAAGGGCGGCCGCCTTGATGCCTCAGAAATATCCACCCACCGCAAGCCACTCCGTGCCAGATATGTCTTGGGTCTTCAACCCCACGGCCTTGCACCGGTTCAAACGCCCGGGACGACAGACTGCGCCAGCCGATCCAGTGAAGTTGTGCCAAGGTGCCCTGCCCCGATGTACTTTTCCTTCAACATCATCGGCGGAATATAAGGACTTCTTTAATTGCGTCTGCGCTCGTGTGCGCCCTTGATTTCGTCCGGTTTGAGAGGTCTACAGAGAAGAGTTTAAGAAGAAAACGGGCATATTTCAAAAGCCAGCTTCAGCTTGAAATATGCCGCGAAGGTCAGCGTTTAGTATTTTGGGACTTTTGGATCAATGCGGTCCGCCCAGGCCAGAATTCCACCCGCCAGGTTGTGCACTTTTTTGAATCCCGCCTGGCGGAGGAAATCTACCGCTTTGGCGCTCCGCGCGCCGGACCGGCAGTGCGCCACAATCTCCCGGCTGGAGTCGAGTTCATTTACGCGCTTCGGCAAGTCGCCCAGCGGAATTAGATATCCATTCAAGTTGCAAATCTGGTATTCATGCGGCTCGCGCACATCGAGGATGAATAGGTCATCCCCCTGGTCCAGGCGCCGCTTCAGTTCTTCCACTTGCATTTCGGATGCACTCGCTTCCACTGGCTTCTCCTCACCGCGAATTCCGCAAAATTCATTGTAGTCAATCAACTTGGTGACCGTGGGATGCGTTCCGCACACTGGGCAATCCGGGTTTTTGCGCAGCTTGAGTTCGCGGAACTTCATAGCCAGCGCATCCACCAGCAGCAAGCGCCCAATCAGGGGGTCGCCCTGGCCCAGAATCAGCTTAATGACTTCAGTCGCCTGAATCAGCCCGAGCAGTCCGGGCAAAATTCCCAGCACTCCGCCTTCTGCGCAGGAAGGAACCAGCCCCGGCGGAGGCGGCTCGGGATATAAGCAGCGGTAGCACGGACCATCTTCCATTCCAAAAATACTAGCCTGCCCTTCAAATCGAAAGATCGAAGCATAAACATTCGGTTTGCCCGTAAGCACGCAGGCATCGTTCACCAGGTAACGAGTGGCAAAGTTGTCGGTGCCGTCAGCAACAATGTCAAAGTCGCGGAAAATTTCGAGCGCATTATCGCTGGTCAACCGCGTATCGAATTTCTTGATGTTCAAAAATGGATTGATCGCCATCAGCTTGTCCGCAGCTGAGTCCAGCTTTTTGCGGCCCACATCCGCCGTACTGTGGATGATCTGCCGCTGGAGATTCGTGTAATCCACAACGTCGAAATCCACCATGCCCAGCGTGCCAATCCCCGCTGCACCCAAATAGAACGCCAGCGGCGAACCCAGGCCTCCCGCGCCGATGCACAGCACCTTCGCTGCCTTTAGCTTGAGCTGCCCCTCCATGCCAACTTCCGGCATGATGAGATGGCGCGAATAGCGCAGCACTTCATCGTTATTCAGCACAACATTGTTCGGCGCAGCACCGGAAGCATTGCGCGCAACGGATTCAGGTTTGGCGTCAGTAATCGTGGCCATTAGTATTCCTCAAAAATTAGATGATCGAACTGCCGGAAAAGCTCTATCGGCTACAACAGGAAGGGCAACAACAACTTAGAGTGCCGCGGATTGGCAGTTGATAAGTCACTTTATATTCGTTCTCAATCTCAATACTGGAGAAGGCCGCTTCTTACCGGCC
>JAICKN010000082.1 GCA_025927855.1 Terriglobales bacterium | reverse complement strand
AGTCCTCAGTATTGCGCAGGTATTGAATCAGATGGCGGTTGAGCTTCCTCCTAATATGGACCGCCTCGGCGCGGAAGATTTATGGCGGGCATGGCGAAACGTGCGCGCTGTCCGCAAGCTGGGCAAGAAAAATTTCTATCGCCTGCTGCGCTGGCTGCCGATGCCGGTGGCCGACTTGACCGCCGAGTTTTTTGAAACGGAACTATTGCGCGCAGTGATTGCGGCGCGTGGCGTATTCGGGACTGCGCTCGGGCCACACTCGGGCGGAAGTGGCATGGTCATGCTGTTACGCGCGGCTGCGGATGGAACCATCGCCGGCAGCAATTCATTTGTAGAGGGCGGCATTGGCTCCATGACTCGGGCCATGGCTGGGGCGGCGGCAGAAGCCGGAGTTGAAATTCACGCGGATGCGCGAGTGATTGAAATACGCGTCGAGGAAGGTAGGGCGTCGGGGGTTGTGCTCAACAGCGGCGAGGAAATCGGCGCACGCGCGGTTGTCTCGAATGCCGATCCGAAAAATACTTTCTTGAAGCTGATGAGTCCTGCGCATCTTCCCGTGGAATTTATCAAGAAAATCAAAAACTACCGGTCTCAGGGAACTGTGGCGAAAGTCAATTTGGCTTTATCTGGAATGCCTGAGTTCACTGCGCTTGCTGACGGCTCTCATGCGCTGGAAGGGAGAATTCATATTGGCCCGGAGGTGGATTATCTGGAGCGCGCATTCGACCAATCGAAATATGGTGCATTCTCGAAGAATCCATTTCTGGAAGTGGTCATTCCCACGGTGCTTGATCCGTTGCTGGCGCCCTCCGGACAGCACGTCATGTCCGTATATATGCAATATGCGCCGTTCAAGCTGAAATCAAATGACTGGGAGGTGCAGAGCAAGTCGCTCGGCCAGGCAGTGGTAAAAACGCTGGCCCGCTATGCGCCAAATCTGCCCGAGCTGATTTTGAGCCACCAGATCATCACGCCGCAGGACATGCAGGACATTTATGGCCTGACGGGAGGACACATCTTCCACGGAGAGCTTGCGCTAGATCAGATTTTTTCCGCTCGGCCACTTCTGGGCTGGGCGAATTACAGTACGCCGATCAAGGACTTGTTCTTGTGCGGATCGGGAACTCATCCCGGAACTGGGCTTACGGGGGCCTGTGGCCTGAATGCCGCGCGGGAGATTACCAAGGCAATAAGGAACTAGGGCTCTCAATCTCGGACAAAGCAAGGTTGACCTTGTGATTTCTCGTAAAAAGGCTAAAAATGTGGCTCGTAAGCTCATGAAAACAGACCAGCCTCTATCCCCCAAAGGGGTAGTTCCTCATGTAACGTTCTGACGTATAATGTTCTTGCTCCCATGAAAGCTTACGTGTACGTTTCCCTCAAGAAGAGTGTGCTGGATCCGCAGGGCAAAACCATCCAGGGCGCTCTTAAGAAGATGGGCTACAAGGGTTTAGAGGATGTTCGCCAGGGCAAGTACTTCGAGATTTCCCTCGGCGATGGCTTGGACCGCACGGAAGCAGAAGCCGAAGTCGGACGCATCGCGCGCGAAGTTCTCACCAATCCTGTGATAGAAGAATACCGATTTTCGCTCGAGGATTGATCCCGCCAAGACGCGGGAATCACAATCGAGATTTCCGGCAGCCTGACCGGCAGTGAAAGGCATATTTCCCGGAACCAGCCAGCATTGCATTTGCGGCGATACAAACCGCAGAATGCTGAATCTATATATTTAGAGAATTCGGTTCCCCCGCCGAAGTGAGGACATCATCATGTGTGGCATTGTGGGCTATGTAGGTAAGAAGCGGGTCGTCCCGGTCATTATTGACGGGCTGCGTCGGCTGGAATATCGCGGATACGATTCCGCCGGAATCGCCGTAGCGGGGAACGGCGATGGTTTGCAGATTCGCCGCGCCGAAGGCAAGCTTCGCAACCTGGAAGAGGTCATCCGGCTAAAGCCGCTGGATGGAACGTATGGTATTGGCCATACCCGCTGGGCCACTCACGGCCGGCCGACCGAAGAAAATGCTCATCCTCACCGTGATTGCACCGGAAATATTGTTGTAGTGCATAACGGCATTATCGAGAACTATGTTGTCCTCAAAAAGAAGCTGATCGAAGAAGGCCACAAGTTCACGACTGAAACTGATACGGAAATCATCGCTCACCTGGTCGAAAAATATCTGGCAAACTCCTCGAACGGGCACAAGATGTCCCTTGAAGAAGCGGTGCGAAAAACAGTCGGGCAGTTGACCGGGGTTTTCGCGCTGGCGGTGATCTCCGTTAACGAGCCGAACAAGATTGTTGCCGCGCGCAATGGCCCGCCAGCGGTTATTGGGCTGGGCAACGACGAATATTTTGTCGCCTCCGATGTGCCGGCAATCCTTTACCACACGCGTGATCTTTTCTTTCTGGGGGATGGTGATTTAGCGGTCATAACGCCGCAGGGCGTGCAACTCTCCGATTTCAACGGGCAGCCCATTGTCCGCCAGGTGCAGCACGTTACCTGGGACCCCATCATGGCGGAAAAGGGGGGATTCAAGCATTTCATGCTCAAGGAAATTTATGAGCAGCCGCGCGCCGTGCGCGATACGACGCTGGGACGAGTTTCGCAGGAGACCGGGCACGTTTTCCTCGACGAAATGGAAATTTCAGAGGCGGAATTCCGCGCAGCAAAGAAGATCAATATTGCCGCCTGCGGCACCAGTTGGCACGCGGCGCAGGCTGGGAAGTTCATGATTGAAAGTCTGGCGCGCATTCCTGTGGAAGTGGATTACGCCAGTGAATGGCGTTACCGCGATCCTCTAGTTGGCCCCGACACCATCACTCTGCTCATCTCGCAATCGGGCGAGACGGCGGATACGATTGCTGCGCAGCGCGAAGCGAAGGCCAAAGGCTCGAAGACTCTGGCCATCTGCAATGTCGTCGGCGCCATGATGACCCGCGAGGCTTCCGGAACAATTTATACCCATGCTGGTCCTGAGATTGGAGTAGCCTCGACCAAAGCTTTTACCGGCCAGCTTACGGCGCTCTATTTGTTCGCGCTTTATTTGGGCCAGGTGCGGGGAACGTTGAAGCCGGAAAAAGCACGCGCTGCAGTAGAGGAGCTGATGCGCCTGCCGGGTAAATTGGAACATTTGCTGACCTGTGAAGAAGAATGCGAGGCGCTGGCGAAGCAGTATGTGCGCGCGCAGGATTTTCTCTTCCTTGGCCGGGGCATTCATTATCCAATTGCGCTGGAAGGCGCGCTCAAGCTGAAGGAAATTTCCTATATTCATGCCGAAGGCTACCCTGCGGGAGAAATGAAGCATGGGCCCAATGCGCTGATTGATGAAAACCTGCCTGTGGTTGTGATTGCGACTTGCGATCCCAGCAATGAATTGTCGAAAGTGCGCTATGAAAAGACCATCTCCAATCTCAAAGAAGTAAAGGCGCGTTCAGGAAGAGTAATTGCTCTTGCGACCGAAGGAGATGAGGACATCAAGGAAGCGGCCGACCATGTGGTCTACATTCCTTCTGCGCCGGAAGAACTCTCGCCCATACTGGAGATCATCCCGATGCAGCTTTTGGCCTACCACATTGCCGTGCGCCGGGGTTGCGATGTAGACCAACCGAGGAATCTAGCCAAGTCCGTTACGGTGGAATAAGGACTTAAATTTAAGGAAAACAAAAACGGCCCGCTAATATGGCGGGCCTGTTTCGTTGAAGTTTAGTTCTATCTTGCCGGCCTAAGCGGTCTTTTTGGCAGCCATGCTGGCCATAAAAGCATCCGCTCGTTTCTTCATTTCTTCCTCAGAGACATCTTCCTTGTGGGTGGCGACGCCCCAGCTAAGGCCAAAAGGATCAGTGAATGTTCCGTAACGGTCGCCCCAGAACATATCGGCAACCGGAGAACCCTTCTTGCCTCCGGCGGAAATGGCTTGTTCATAAACATGGTCCACATCATCCACGTACAAGTGCAGCGTGCTGGTGCATCCGCCCAGGCTTTGCGGAGAGCGGGCGATGCCCATGTTTGGAAATTCGTCCGAAACAAAAATGATGGAATCTCCAATCTTCAGTTCGGCATGGCTCACTTTGTTATCAGCCCCCATCATGCGGGACAGTTCTTGAGCGTTAAATACTTTTTTGTAATATTCAATGGCTTTGTCAGCGCCTCGGACAATGAGGGCAGGAGTTACGGTGTGGAAACCCGTGGGAGTGGACTGTTTTGCTGCTGGCATAGGGGAAACTCCTTTGATTGTTGGATTTGTCGCGGCCAGAGTTTGGCTTGCAAAGATATTTTACGCTTCTGCGAATCTTGAGATTGTGAATGTTTGTAAAATTGCAGAGTTTGCATTTCGTGCAATGGAGAGATTGAATAATACGTGGGCGTTACCGGGAAAATGCTCCAGCCATTTTTGCGTCTCGATAAGAAGAAAAATCATCTACCTTAACGATGAGTCCATTCCAAACCTACACTGCGCGCCTGGTTCGCACGCTGCCGCTCTCTGATTTCACCAAGCATTTGGAATTCGAGATATTGCAAGCGCCCCGATTCGGCTTCGTGGCCGGGCAGTGGCTTTCCCTGAAGCAGAATACGCCGGAAGGCGAAGAAATCACTCGCGCCTATTCGATTGCTTCGGCGCCGGAGGAGAGCAACCGCTTCGCTTTGTGCCTGAACCGTGTGCAGGATGGTTTTATGTCAAATTTTCTTTGCGACATGAAGGAAGGGCAGGAGATTCGTTGCCAGGGGCCGTTCGGCGATTTTATTTTGCGGCCACCATTACGCGACACGATCTTCATTGCTACGGGAACGGGCATCGCGCCCTTTCGCGCGATGCTGCACTGGCTGCTCGCCGATCCAGCTCGGCATCAGTACAAGCAGTTCTGGCTGGTCTTCGGGAACCGGACAGAGAACGATATTTACTATCATCGGGAGTTCCAGGAGCTTGCCAGCAAGCATCCATTTTTCCATTATTTGCCCACGCTGAGCCGGGCAGGGCCAAACTGGCAAGGCCTGCGCGGATATGTGCAGGAACATGTTCCCGCGGTTGTTCACGGGCGCGGGGAGATGCATGCCTATATTTGCGGACTGGAGAAAATGGTGAAGGCCAACCGCGAACTGCTCAAGTCGCTGGGCTGGGACCGGAAGTCTATTTTGTACGAGAAGTACGATTAGCGCCGATTCAGGTATGCAAAAACTTTACCACTGAGGGCACAGAGAACTGCGAATGCATGCTTGTTCTGTGAACTCCGCGCCCTCAGTGTTTTGCATCGTTATCGTTAAAATCCGTACTTTGCGATTACCTGCTTGCTGCGCTTGCTGATCAGGGCAAGGGCCGCGCGCTGCGCGGGCAAATCCAAGCTCAAGTGTGCGCCGGTGACTTTGTCGCGTAAATCAATTCTGGTGTTCACATCTGTGTCTGAAGTCATGATGTAGAGCACCGAATCTTGCAACTCTAACGGATAAACCATCACTCCCGGAGAGAGCGGAGATTGAATCTCAAAGCCAGACTGGATTCCGAGGCGGCCTGCGACATAAGAATAAAGGTCAGCGGTAGCTTGCAATCCTTCGGAGACTTCCACCGGATAGGCTGCCCAGAAGATTCTGCCTTTGCCGTAAGAAATCTCTTTCAAGGTCGAACTATCGCTGAACTGCAAAGTATCGAGGGAGTTCTGCGCGTCCTGATTGTAGGCGAGCGGAATGGTGCGTCCATTCAGGACAAGGGCGGCGTTGTGATAGGTGAGAGGATCGCTGTGCGCTTCTATTTTCACCTCGGCGGCGCGGTCCACTACTTGCCAGTGCTCCTCCCGATTGACGGGCCCGGTCACCAACAAATTTCCGCCGTCGTTCACATAGCGTAGCAAGGCCTGCCAAGTGCTTTCCTTCAGAGTTTGTGGCGAAGGGAGAATGGCGAGTTTCGGCGCGCCGAGCTTATCAACTTGATTTTCTGCGACGGCATAGGCTTCCAGCTGGTCGTAATAGGTGAGAGCGCGGACCGCGTTGCGCTGCGCTGCGAGCTGTACGTCTCCCAATACCGAATATTGCGCGGCCTGCGAGGTGATGATGGCAATGGAAGGCTGCTGCGGCGCTTGCAGATGCAGACCGAGGGCCTTAGCAAATTGCGCATAATTGCTCAACACAAATGCTTCCGGCTTTTCGGTCCCGTCGGGCAAAACTGCGCCAATGGGAGTTTCATTGCTCTCGGTCATATACGAATTCGTGTTCCACAGCCATTCAATGGCCCCCGCGCCGTGCACGAACGACATGGCAATTTTTCGCTCCAGCAGCATGGCTTCATTCTGCGGAGTGCGCCGGGCAACTTCATCCATGTTGAGTTCGCGTTGCAGTCCGGTTTCCTGGATCAGCATGGTCTCGCCGGGCTGTTTCGCCAGGAGTGACGACCACAGAACGTAGTCGTTTTGCCACCAGGAATGGTTCGTGGTGAAGCTTACGTATTTTCCCCAGAATGCAGGCGACAGGCGATCCTGAATGCCGCCTTCGTCCTGACCCACGGTAAGGAGCTGTTGCGAACCGGTTGCGTGGATCGTTTTTACCATGTCCTCAACCCAGTGATCGAACACATGCTGGGAGAACAGATAAAAGTCATACACCTTAAGCGAGTTGTCGCCTACGTACATGCCGCGGGGCGTGAACGCCAAATCATCGGGAAGAGGAACGTTATCTTGCACCGCTGCAACCGGCAAATTCCATGCGGCGGCTAGCGCGGTTTTATCCGGATAGCGCTGGTCGAGCCACTGGTTCCACGCCGCGAGTTCAAAGGGATCCCCATTGGGGCGGGTTGTCCAAAGATGCTGCGAAATACTGGGCTCGTTGATCAGGTCCCAGGCGAGCCAAGGCACATCACGGAACCGTTGCACAACGGTCGAAACCAGGGCTTGCTGCTTGCGCACGGCGGAAGGATCGAGGTAAGCATTCGCGCCGCCTAAGACGTCGGGCAGGAATGCGAAAAAATTGAACTGGACGGGCAATCCATTCTTTCGTGCGGTCATTAAATAGGCTTCCATGGTGCGCAGCGTGCGCTCGTAAGGCAGGCCGTTTTCGTCGGCAAATTTGTCCCAGCCGGTCCACCAGCCGGTGCGGATCATGTTCAGACCTTCGGAATGGATCTGCGCGAGATCCTGGTTCCATACATAAACATTCGGATGTTCGAAGTAGAGCCGCTGCGTTTCGCTCGACATGTAGGTCGTTCCGATAACAGCCATCGGCTTACCGTCCAGCTCGAAATAATTTTGGTTTACGGTAAGGCGAGGGCCGGAGCGCAGATAATCTTCATCGCGGATCCAGAATCCGGAGTGGTAAATTGCGCGGACTTTGTTGTCTTCCATGAGCTTGGTTTCAATGAAGTAAAGGCCTTTGCCGGAGGGGGCGGGCAGAGTGAGTGGCTCAGCCGCAGGCACATTTACCGTAATGGTTGAGCTATTGGAAGGCCGGCCATCGGGATACGTAGTGATTTCAGCGGTGAGCTGGTTTTTTGCGGGAACGGTCGCGTGCCAGAGGATTTGCAACTGCACCGGCTCGCCCGGGAGGTAAAGAGGCAGGACAGGACGGGCGGTGAATTCCTGACTGCCCTGCATGGCTCGCTCGGCGAGCGCGGGAAGAAAATCTGCGGCATCTCCGCTGCTGTAGAAACCGGTGCCGATTTCCGCATTTACAAAAATCCAGCGGCCGCCGTCGAAGCCATTGCGCAGATGATCCACTTCAATTACAGGCGCGGCCATTTTGTGGCCATCTTTTACGCCCCAAGCCAATGTATCCAGGCGAGCATCAATCGAGCCTGCGGAGCCGCCACGGTGGTAAAGGTCTACAGCGCTCAGGCGAATGATGGGACTGAATCCATGCTGCCAGGAAAATTGCGGCACCTGCACCGGGATGTCGGGATTTGTCTCCAACGTAAGTCCAGAGGAACCGGGCGTGGTCTGGTATTGGTCAATCATCAGCGGGCGCGTGAAGCGCACGCTGTAATCTCGAAGGTGCCAGCCGGAGTTGTCGTGATAAGCCGGGCGGGTGAAGGGGCGGCCTCCGAGGACGAGCAGATTGCCTCCGCGTTGCAGGAACTGTTGAATGCCTGGCCATGCTGCTTCAGGGAACGCTGAGCCGTAGGGCAAAACCAGCAATGCGGTTTGTGGATCGCGCAGATGCGCTATTAATTCGGCGGCAGAAGAAAATTTCGCGCCCGGAAAAATGGACTGCAACGCTGGCGGAGCGGCGGAATCAGCCGCGGGAAAACCGGATTCATAAAATACGGTGGCGTGAGAAAAATCCTGCGCGAAAACGGAAACAGCGCATACGGCAATGAGGGCAAAGTACAACGATAACCTTGCGGCTTTTGTCATGTTTTATTCCGGCTTCCCTCCATGATTTTGCAGTCCCCTTAATACTACCTTAGGGAGCAAATCGAGGAAGAATCGGCGACCGAAAAGCCGGTTTTCCTAAGCAGGAAGGAGTTCAAACGCCGGATAGGAGTCTGCTACAGGCGCAAATGCTTCCACAGGCGAGCCCGCCTTCACGGAAAAGTAGCGCTGCACGGCAAGGCGGTATCGATCGAGATAAGTCTTGAGAATTGGCGGCTTCTCTCCTGCGGAAAGCGCCCGGAGTTTATATGTGCGCCGCCGGCCGCCCTTGCGTAAAACCACTTCTCCCGCGACCTCGGCATTGCGCACCCATTGCGTGCGCCCTCGGGGCGCAACCAAATACTCCTTGCCTTCAAACTTCAGCAAATTGACCGGGGTGGAGTATATGCGCCCACTTTTGCGTCCACGAACGTCCAGCAGATAGCTGTAGGAGAATCCCATGCCGAAGCTGACCAGAATGCCGACGATGCGGTTACCGATTCGATCACGAACTGTAGGGCGGAGAAAATCGGGAGAACTCATGCAGGTATTCTATCGCGAAGTTGAGCGGTGGAAATCCAGCGCGTGCTAAAAGAATTCGCCCATGTCCGGCGCATTCTCTGCCTGTCCCAGGCCAGCTTGCAATCCGAGCGCCTCCATAATGAGGCGGAGGCTGCTTTCGTGCTGGAAAGTAGTTTGCGATTGATATTTCGGGAGTGCTTTGGCGCTCACAATGACCGTTGCTACGTGGCCTCCTCCGTGCAGGAGATCGCTCTGCTCCGATTCATCGAAGGTGATGATCAGCAGCCCGTCATTTTGAAAGAGCGAACTCGTGATGAGCGGCTGAATATTTTGCTGGAGCCACAGATCGGCACCCGCAAGGGTCCCATCGTGGGCGTCATCAAGCGCGTCGGGCACGATGAATGAGAAATCGGGCAGGGAACCACTCGCCATGTCCGTAGCAAATTGGCTGAACGGAACCAAGTTTACTGCCTGCGCAGGGTCATTCACCACGTCGGAAAAATAGGCGAATGGATTGTGGCGCTTGAGGTAAGGGTAGGAATCGCCTCCTAAATATGCAATCGAAGGCAGGCCTTCCGCATAGGAGCGCCAGCTTTTACCTGCCTTGACCAGTTCGCGCACCAGATTATCATCGGTAACAACGCCCGCAAAACTATCGTCGGAAGTTTCCAGTTCGCCGGTGGTAAGCATGAAGTAATTGCCAATCGAAGGATGCGCGTTGGCGTAATACTGCGCTGCCAGCCCATACTGCGAAGCCAGGCTGTTGAAGTAAGGCATCGCGCTGTTTCCAATTACTTCGTTGTAGCTGTGATTTTCTTCGATCAACAGGAAGACATGCCCAAATAATGGCACCGAGGCGCTTCCGCCCGCAGGGCCTCCGGAGCCGGGATTGCCCGAGCCAGGGTTGCCGGAACCAGGAGTTCCTGAGCCAGACATGCCCCCGCTGGCGCTGCCGCCTCCGCATCCGCTGCTCAGCAGAAGCACGCAAAACAGGGCGATTAGCGAAATACCCGCGAGAGTGTTCCGCCATCTTCCAGAATAGTTCATCCGTGCGTTAGATGACGGCACGGGAACATACGGCCAATCCGCGCATAAATGTTGCCGCCTGGTACCAGACAAGCTGAGGGCAGATGGCAGTTAGGACGTATTCCAAGCCACCAATGAATACGGCAACATGAGAGATTGGCCTCTCCATGTTCGCAGGGAAATGAAAAAGGCTGCGTGGATGGTTCCAGCACAGCCTGGAAGAACTTAATTATTTCGAAACTGCGGCAAACAAGTCCGAATGGAGGAGAGAACGGAACTGCTGATCGTCGGTTTTAAAGTGCATCTGAAGGTCGGAATTGTCTGAGTTCACGGTCATGCTGTCGAGAGCGACTTTTTCTACGGGAGTGGCAGAGATTTTTTTATAAAGGACGCCAGCTTTAACCAGCGTTGAGAGAGTGGCGGCCGTCACGGAATCCGCCGTGACCACATCAAGATCAAAGTTCACTCCATTCTGGAAGTTCATGGTGTAACGGGAGCCAAGGAGCCGTTTTTTCAAAGTATCGTAATCGGCCAGCTTGGAAGCGTCGCCCATGGCGGAAATGAGCATATTCTGGGTCCCCTTCTGGTCGAGAACGCTCCAGACGGTGCCGGAATCGACGCTGCCGATCATATCCACGATCTGATTGTTGCTATCGAGTGCCTGCGCGTAGCCGTCACGCGAGTCCAAAGCGGCCCGGAGGGCAACGCTGTCGGCGAAGAGCAGCGTGCTGTCGTCGAGAAACGTCATTTGCATGCCGTTGCCCATCGGATAGATATCGGTATTGTGGTATGTGGCAGGTTTGATTTTGTGCAGCGCCATTTTCTTGAGCACAGCTTTCATGGCGAAGTCTCCCTGCGCCATGCCGATGACCCCGACGCCCTTCTTGGGTATGCGGAATGAGGCGAATGTCAACTGGTCAACATCATGATCGGGAACAATGCCGATGCCCTTAAGCGCGGTCTCAAATTCCTTGAGCGCGGGCGGCAAAACCTGGTTCTTCAGCGCCATTGCGGTGCTGGAATCTTTCAATGAACGGTAGTCCACCGAAATAATTTGCTGCACGTCGGCGGGAATGACTGCGCGCGCGGAAGAGCTTAATGGAGTGGCCCAGGCAGCGCCAGCGCCAAACAACGCGCATAATGCGCAAAGAATAGAAGCTTTAATGATGGCTGTGTTCATACGGCCTCGGCAACGACGTTAAGTTAATACAAATTTAGATGCGGAGAAACTCTCGCTTACCAGTATTTTATGTTAATTCCCCGCAGAGGGATTGCACGAAGGTGTAATCCGCGGGTAGCTATTTAGATGCCTTGGGAACGAGGGTTCGAAGTTCCAATCTGAAAATAAGCCCGGCATATGTAGATAGTGAAATAAGAACGGCCAGACTGAAGGAACTTGCAAAGCAGGAACCTGCAAAGGAAAATCATCAGGCATCGCGGGCGATGCGATTTTCCGGAGTCAAGGGGCGGGATGAAGCGGCATGACTGAGGTGCCGCGCTTGCGCCAGGTCCGTCTCCAGATCGCGGCGTTGCAGAAACATGTCCATGCTGCCGCGCATGACCAGATGCGGAGCCAGGGTCAGGCGGGTGCTGGGCCGGTCGCCTTCCATCAGGTAGTCAATCAATACCTGCAGAGCCATGGAACCCTGCACACGCGGCTGCTGGTAAATGCTGGCCACGACGGTGCCGGAGCGGATTTCATCCATGAGCAATGGGAACAGGTCGGTAGCAACCACCCTTAATTTCTTTAGGCAGCCCACATGACGCGCGGCCTTTAACACCGGGCCGGAAGCTTCGGTCGTAATGTAAACTCCGGCCAGGTCTGGTTCCGAGCGGAAAAGGGCGACGCACTTTTCGTAGGTCTCGGATTCCATGTCATGGTCTTCAATGGCGGAAACCAGATGAATGTCCGGATAGAACATTTTGAGTGTGTGCTCAAAAGAATTCAGCTTCTCCATGTGCTCGGTAATGGCAAAATCGCTGACGGTTACGGCAACTTTGCCTCCGGCGGGGAGCTGGCTTCCGAGCAGATCAGCGGCCATGGCCCCACTTACCTTGGTATCAATGGTGACGGCAGCCAGCCTTCCCGTCTCGAGCACATCGGCGGCCACGCAGACGATTGGAATTTCCGATTTGGCAGCACGCCTCATCCACGAACGCAATTTACCGGGCCGGCTGGGGAAGAGAATGACGCCATCCGCTTCTGCCTGCAAAGCCGCAACTAAAGCTTCCTCTTCTCCCTCACCGAGGCGGGGGTAAGTGCGGAACTCCAAATCCACCGCGCCGTTGCAGGATTGAGCTTCGCACTCAATTCCGGCGCGCACTTCGTCCCAAAACGAAGTCGTTCCTTGCAATGTATTCACAGAAACCCGAAGTTTCCGCTTCAATGACAAAGAACGCGCCGCGCGGTTCGGGCGATAGCCCAGGTTCCGCGCCATTTGCAGGACCTTTTCGCGCGTCGCCGACTTTATATGATCGCGATTGTGCAAAGCGCGGTGCACCGTGGCCGTGGATATCCCCAGAGCGCTGGCGATATCCACGATGGTGGCGTTCTTTTTCATGTGCCAGAAACGATACGACAAACTATTGTATATTGCCAAGTATTTATAGGGCGCAAAGCGGCAGATTTCGGCCGGAAAATGAGGCCAAAAAGTGCAAGAAAAAGAGCGCTGCTCCCCGTTTGATCCAAATTAGTTTAGGTACCTCGGAACACCGGTCACAAGTTCACGGTATTGGGCT
>JAICKN010000302.1 GCA_025927855.1 Terriglobales bacterium | reverse complement strand
TCAGCTTTGAAGGTGAGTGGATCACCAAGTACAACCGAGCTGACGCTTTCCGGCAACCGGACCGAGGTGATGTATCCGGGTCGCAAATGCAACGTGGTGACTTGATGCGGGTCGAGGTCTAAGTTGATAATTCGCGCGGGAGCCGTTTCGGTCTGGGCTGATGCCAACGCGATCCCCGCAAAAAGCATTACGAGATGGGGCAAAATTCGAAACATTTTCATCGCAGACTCCTGTTCTCGGCCAGTTGGAAAATCGCTGTTTGTGCCTGGGTAATGCGCAAGTAAGTGGCTCGAATTCGAGAGACATAGGCGACGACGTCGGGGTTTCGGTATGCCAGCCCGCGCCTCGCGACAATGTTTTCGCCGGCGTAGTACGCTGCCAACGCCAGGCGGAAATCGCCGCCGAATCGCTGAATCAGCCACGCCAAATGCCGGACGCCGCCCGAGATGTTTTGGTCGATGTTGCAGCGGTCGTGCACTCGCAGGTACTGGGCTGTACTTGGCATGAGCTGCATCAAGCCCACAGCGCCTTTGGGCGAAATCGCGCAGGATCGCCAGTTTGATTCGCGCTCCACAACTGCCTCGACTAAAGCGACCGGGATACGATAATGCTGGGCGTACGCCGTTACGTAATACTCTGCCTCAAATCGCGAGGGACCGTTGGATTGCGCTGAACTGACTCCGGTGAGAATAAGAGGCCACAGAAAAAGGCACGCTCTCATGCCGCCCCTCCGCGCAACGCTTCCGCCGTATATTGCTGGGCGTCGTAAACCAAACTGGCAAAACCATCCCGCAGAAGCAATTTCTTTCGATCAGCCTCTGTCTTAGCGAGAAGGGGTAGCAGAATATCCCGCATATCAGGTGTAACTTGCTCATGGCCAAGAATCTTGAGCGCTTCTGCCAAGTCCAGAATCTCCGATACCGAGGGCGGCTTTTCGAGGCTCCAGCCGCGCAGAGCTTTCGCCAATCCCGCCATTCCTGCATGAAACTCCGCACTGGAATCAGGGGTTCGCAGGGCAACAATTCTTGCCTCCCGTTCGGCCGTCGGGTGCTCTACGCGTAGATAGAAACTGCGGCGGCGTAGGGGATCGCCGATGCGCCGTTCCTCGTTTGAAGTGAGCACCACGAAGGGAATGCTGCGGGCTTTCATTGTTCCAAGCTTAGGAATGCTGAGCTGCCAGACGCTCAAAAGCTCTAACAACATGGCCTCAAATTTTTGGTCAACCTTGTCAATTTCGTCGATCAGCAAAACGCAAGGTTTTTCATATAAAAGTGCGCGCATGAGCGGACCAGCGCTAAAGAACTCCTGGCTGTGCAGTTCAGTTCGTAAGGCGGTCCAGTCCACATCGCCCGACTTGGATTTCAACTCAACACAGAGTTTTTGCAGCGGTTCATCGAATTTCCCAATCGCCTTCTCCTCGTTGATTCCTTCATAACACTGCAAACGTTCCACTTTGGTGTCGGCTGCGACGCCAACCGCGTATGCCAATTCGGTCTTTCCACTCCCGGCTGGGCCTTCCTCCAGAACTGGTTTATGCAGACTTGCGGCCAGGTAAACCGTGGTATGGACAATTCCATCACCGATATATCCAGCACGACGAAGCCCACGTTCGACAGCTTGAATGTCAGAAAACATTCCTTTTCTCCCCGCCCGAACTTCTTCCGAGCGTGAAGAAGCTAACGCCGAAGACGATCTCGGTCAAATCAGCCGATAAACTGCCCATTCCGCGTTTCTTCCTTTCAGCCAGGCTAATATTCGGGCGAAAGCCTGACCTTTCAAGCCATAGAGCTTGCCGATTTGCCCGAAATTCAAAATCCGTTTACGCTGCGCGGAAATGCGGTGCGGAGATATCAGATGAAGCCAGCCGAAAATGAAATCCTGCAGTTCCGCCGGACTTTTCCCGGCCTTTCGCCATCAATTTCAATCGAGCCTTTCATTAATGCCAAGCAGGCGTCCGAGCTGCTGCACTTGAGCGCCAAGACACTACTGAGATTCGCTCGACAGGGGATTGTCCCCGCCCATCCCTTAACCGGAAAGACCCGCCGGCAATGGCGCTTCCTGGAATCTGAGCTTTACGCCTGGGCCCATGAGCGGGTAAATTTGGTGACGAGCGACCCGTGCCTAAATTCAAGGAGAAAATGAATGCAGGCACGATATCAGAACGGCTGTCTAACTACGATCACGCGGAATGATGGGATCGAACGTTGGCAGTTTCGTTGGCGAGCCAGGAATCCAGACGGTAGCTTGCGACCTTCGAAGAAAACCATTGGACCCGTCAGCGAATATCCGCTTAAGAGCAAGAAGCTGCAGGATGTGCTGCTGAACCTGCGGATGACGATCAACACTCAAGCTTCGACCAGACAAAGCCCGATCACGATGAAAGCTCTGGTTGAACACTATAAGAAAACCGAGTTAGCCGAACCTGAAGATGAAGAATCCGGCAAAGCTCACTCCACGCGCAGCAGGGTGAAATACCTTCTGGATCGCTGGGTCGTGCCACGGTGGGGCAAGCAGGACATCGGCAGCATCGCCACAGTGGCGGTGGAGTACTGGCTGAAGACGCTAAGAAGGGCAAAGAAGAAAGGAGGGCAGGCGCACGAGAAAGGTGACCCGCCCGCGCCACTGGCCCGCGGCACACGGGCCAAGATCAGGAACGCAATGAGCGCTGTTTACAATCACGGCATTCGGTGGCAGTTCATCGACCGTAATCCGATTACCGGTCCGGTGAGAGGCTCGGGCGTACGTGTGAGCGCGAAAAGGATGTCAACCCCGGACATCCTCAGCGTTGGCGAGATGCAAAGCCTGATTGCCTCGGTTCGTCTGCGGGAACGCGTTCTGCTTTTTCTCGACATGGTGACCGGGCTGCGTCGCGGCGAGTTAGCGGGCCTGAAATGGGAAGACGTCGATTTTCTAAACCTGCAAATCAATGTGACTCGATCTGTGGTCGACCAGCATGTCGGAAAATGCAAGACCGAGGTCTCCCAGAAACCGGTTCCCATGGATGAATACATCGCCGCTGATCTGGTGGAGTGGTACCGG
>JAICKN010000079.1 GCA_025927855.1 Terriglobales bacterium | reverse complement strand
CCGTTTACCTGTAAGTCTCCATGTTGCAACTGAAAGGTTCCCCGCAATGCCTGGGCGTGGAGGGACGCCTTCCCGTTCGCAAAATACAACGAAGGACCATCAATGTTGCCGGTGAGAGCTACGGCATTCACCGCAGGCCGACTCGGATTGTTATGGTAATGAATGCTCCCGGCGACGCGGATGTCCCCATTGACCGATGCGTTTGCCGCGAGCGTTGGCGCGAAATCCTGCGTATGGAGAAGTACTTGATAAGAGCCGTCAATGCGCGGATCGGCATAATTGGTCAGGTCCGCGCTCAATAGAAATTGCGAGCTGGCGAATTTAATTTGAAGCGGCGAGAGAGAGAATTTTGCCGGAGTGGCTGTAAATTGAATCTGCAAACCGCTATTCAGCGGAGGATATTTGGCGTAGCGAATCTCACCGTGGTCATAGCCCAGGTGGCCGCGGTAACGATTGAGGAAAGAATTGAAGTCCGACTGAGCGTTCAAATTGTAGACGTCTGCCCCCAAGGAACTCTTGCTGTTGTTGTAATAAATCTCCCCGTTGCTTAAGACCGCGTGACCGATCGTGGTTTTGAACAGACTAAAGGAACTTTTGCCCTGTTTCGGAGATGCCGGAGTCGGAAGGTTTGAATGCCCCATTGCATCTACATAGACATGCACGATGGGACGTTCAACGAGCAGCTCGCTTAGTCCCAAATGGCCGTGCAATAAAGCCGAGCCGCTTACCCCAACCGTGAGCGATTCTACGGAGAGTAGAGGCTTTGGGCCGTCAGCTTCTTTGCCGCGGAGCGTTAGATTGTGCAGCGTTGCCGTTAAATGCCGCGGATTGATCTCAAGCGATTCAGCCGTAACCTGCGCTCCGGTGGCTTCTTCTGTTTTCTGTATGACTTTGGCCAGCGCCCAGTGCTCAAACGGGCTGCTCTGCAAAACAAAATATCCCCCAACGATAATGATGACGACGAAGGCCAGAAAACCAGCGGCGGCCCATCCGGCAATGTGTTTCCACTTCTTCATCTGACACGCGCTGCTCTGTCCGGCGCAGTTCTTCTGGGAGACCTAGGCTCCGGCACGCTACTAAGATGCGGCGAAATAGGCCGCGCGTCTTTCAGAATGCCTGCCCCAGCGTAATGAAATATTGGGTCGCTTTGACTCCTGGAACTGGATTCAGGTTGTGTCCAATATCGAAGCGGACGGGGCCAATCGGCGTGTTGTAACGCAATCCAATCCCCGGAGTATTCGTGTAATCATCAATGTACTGCCGGAAATTTATGTTCTGATATACATTGCCGCCATCGTAAAAAGCCACAATCCCGAGATTTTTGATGATAGGAAGCGGCGCGCGTAATTCGGTGTTAAAAATGAACAGCTGATTGCCTCCCACCGGTACAGAAATATCGGAGCAGGTGGCCGGATCGCTGGGGTTCCCGCAAACTGGGACAATACGCTGCGGGCCCGCTCCATTCAGAGGGAACCCCCGCAAGGTTGTTCCCCCACCGGCAAAAAAGCGCTCGCTGGTAGGAACATGGCTGCCCAGAAACGGAGAGGCCAGTCCGAGGCGGAAGCTGGTCGCCCACACAACGGAGCTCAGGGGTTTATAAAAAGCGTATTGGCCGAAAAACCGGGTGAAGTCCGCGCTCGATCCGAACGCACTGGGAGTTATTGCCAGGTTCACGGTCTGGAATACGCCGCGATGAGCGTCGAGCGGCTTATCTCGCGTGTCGCGAATGAGCGCCGCTGAAACCGTAGACAGGCGGACGGCGCGGTCTTCGGGAAGGACCAGTTCAGGAAAAACCAAGTCTGAAAGTACGGTCCGGTTGAATTCGTACCGGAACTGCGCGCGGATGCTTTTGGCCCGGTCCAGTGTCCGTTCAAACTGCAAGGACCCGTCACCGATGCGCGCCGCAAACAAAGGATTCTCCGTCGTGCGCTCCACAGAGCCGCTCAACAACGTGCTCCACTGCGATTCGCGAAAGTGCGGGTTCGTGTAAGTCAATAACGCGCGCTGGTCCAGCCTCGCGGCCAATAGTGAAATCGTTGCCGTCTCAGCGCGTCCACGGAGATTCGAACGGGTGTATTCGATGGTGCCTCGCGGAGAGGCAAATGTGTTTTCGCTGGGAACAACTTTTGCATTGCCCAACCCAATCGTCGGCAGACCGGGAACGGCCACGGTTCCATTGGGAACATTTGCGCCGCGATGAGTTACCTCAAAGCCGAATCCGTAGGTAATGCTGTTCCTTTTGGCCTCGTGCACTTTAATCACGGCCTGCTCCCGGGTCTGGTTCGTGATTGGGGCCGCCGGCCCGATGCTCGACCAATCAAAGATGCCGAGTTCATACAGAGCGCTTTCCCCCTCAAGCATTCGGCCCTGGCTTAAGGGATAGCCGGCGCCCATTCCAGAAAACCTGTAGATAAGGTCCTCGCGAGTATGGTCTTCGCCCAGCACGGTGACATTGCTTATTCGGATCTGCTGATGTTCATTCACCTGGTAGGTGACATTAACTTCGTTACCGGGTTGTTTATCAACTTTTGCGTTCACTTCGGCATTCAAGTAGCCCTGATCTAAATAAGTGGCCAGAATGCGGTCACGGTCATGCGACATTCCCGCCGGAGAAAAAGGTTTCCCCGCCTGTATGGCGAAGGGCTGCTTGTGCAACTGTTCCACAGGAATATTTTTGTTTCCCACGACTTCGGCGCCTGCCACCATCGTGCGGGGTCCCTCTTCAATAACGAAGGTCATCCCGATATTCGGCTGGTGATTGATGACCTCAGTCTTCACCTGGACAGACTCAAATCCCGCATTTTTGTAGGCATCGGCGACATTTTTGACACTCTGGTCAAGAAGTTTCGGGCTGTACTTTCCGTGGGAAAAGAAATGCGCTTGTTCAACCTTCAAGTATTGCTTTAGTTCGTCATCCTCAATATGGCGATTGCCGGAAAAAGAAATCCGCGACACTTTTTGTTTTTTGCCTTTTTGAACGATGTATCCAATGTCAATTACATTGTCTTTACGCGTGAATGAAATGTTTACTTTGACGTTGAAGTAGCCTTTGCTTTCAAAGTAATCCACCAGGTCTCGGCTGCCTTCGGAGACCAAGTCCCGGTCTACACTCCCCTCGCTATAAATGGGAATGAGCTTTTTTTTCTGGCGGCTGTTGAGGAATGGGATCCAGGAAAAATGGGCGCCCGTAACTCGTATGTGAACTTCGGGGCCCTCCGTTACGTTAAATGTGAGATTGGCGCGGTTTGTATTCTGGTCATATTGCGGAGGGGCCATATCCACGTGGGCGACCAGAAATCCGCGATGAGAAAGATAGTCATGAAGGTGTTTGCCTGCCGCTTTAATCCGTCCTGCCGAAAAAGTCTTGCCCGGCTTGAGCGCGGAGCGCGTGAATGTCGCCCGGAAGGTCTGCATGGATTCCAGCATGCGCTGGTTTTCTTCAGGAGATGCTCCGGTGACCTTTACGCTTCCTATTTTTGCCCGTTTTCCCAGCGTGATGTGGAAAATGACATTTGCAAGCCGGTGGGCGTCGTCCAGTTGAGTCTCCGGTTTGATGGAAGTTTCAAAATATCCTTGTTCGCGAAAAAAGTTCATCAACGCGGCTTGGGCGGGCGGAACATCATTTTTATTAAAGACAGCTTCGTCGGGGATGTTCGCTGCCTGCAAAAGGCGTGTATAGCGAAACCGCCGCGACGCGCCGGGAAAACGCAATATTCCAACGTAGTATGCCGGTTCTAAAATGAAGGTCAGCCGTAATCCAGCCGCTTCAGGCGTGACCTGCGTTTTCACACCTGTAAAATGTCCGGCTTTTTTCAGCGCTTCCGCACTGGCTTCGACTTTTTCATGAGAATAAGGCTGGCCAGAGCCCTGCTGGATTAAGTGCTGTAGGGAAGTAGTGTCAATCCGCGGGTCAGTAACAATTTCGGTCCTGGCAACCGTCTCGCCATCATAGGAAAGGTTGGATACGTTCTGCGCGACCGCCGCATAAGTAACGAAAAACGAGAGCAGAAAAAATATCCAGCGCATAGATGAGCTGAGGTTCCAAAATGTCGCCAGCGGCCGCTAGGATCCAATTCCGCCCGGCAGGAGCTTTGTGATGCTCTTCATTCTGCGAGAGATGTCTTGGGAAAAATGGCCTGGAGGTGCCGATGAGTTTCGCAACCGCCAATTTGATGAGCGCTCTCGGTCGGCGCGATCAAGAGCGTCAATTGAAAAAATCACAAACTCCTTAAGCGCGGCTTAAGGTATGTTCCATTTTTAATTACAACGTTTTCCCGAATGCGCTCGCAATCCATAACAGAGTACATTGCGAATGTAGGTTAAACGGTTTCCTGCTCAAGCCCTGGCGCTGCAAATGAAATTCGCTTCCGGTCCTCCACGGCAATAGCCATGCGCATCGTGATTTTCGGCCTTACGATCAGTTCTTCCTGGGGAAACGGTCACGCTACGCTTTGGCGCGGTCTTTGTGCCGGATTGGAGCGGCAGGGACACAATGTTATTTTTTTCGAAAAGGACGTTCCGTATTATGCGGGACACCGCGACCTGGGCGGCGACCAGCCATACAAAGTTGCCTTTTATCAAAGCTGGAATGCCACGAGACCTTTAATCCAAGCAACTCTGAGCGGCTGTGATGCCGCTATTGTCACCTCTTATTGTCCCGACGCGCTTGCCGCTTGCGGCGCAATATTCGACGCTCCAATCCCACTGCGGGTCTTTTATGACCTGGATAGCCCGGTAACGCTCGAGCGCCTGCAACGCGGAGAACGCGTTGAGTATCTTCCGGCAAACGGATTGGGGGACTTTGATCTGGTTCTTAGCTACGCAGGTGGCAGCATCTTAAACGAGTTGCAGTCTCGCTTAGGCGCAAAGCGGGTTGCGCCGCTATACGGTAGTGTTGATCCTCAGGTCCACCACCCGGCGGATACGCGGCCCCGATATCAATCAGACCTTTCTTATCTGGGGACTTATTCTCCTAACCGCCAGAATGTTTTAGAACAATTGTTTGTCGAGCCAGCGCGCCGTAGTCCTGACAAGCGCTTTTTAATTGGCGGCGCTTTATATCCGCATGATTTTCCCTGGGAAGAAAATATTTATTTCGTCCGGCATGTTCCTCCTTCGGAGCATCCGGCTTTCTATAGTTCTTCGAGACTGACCCTGAACGTCACCCGCGGTCCTATGGCCCAATCGGGATATTGTCCCTCTGGAAGATTATTTGAAGCGGCTGCCTGTGGAACTGCCGTGGTAAGCGATACATGGGAGGGCATAGAGCATTTCTTTGTTCCGGGAAAAGAAATTCTGCTGGCGAATACGCCGGCGGAAATGGAAGAAATCTTACAACTCGACGACATCGAGTTGCGCAACATTGGACGCGCAGCGCGCGAGCGCGTAATGGCTGACCATACGGCGGAACGGCGCAGCCAGCAGCTTACGGAATTATTGGAGGCCGCGGCATGAGTGAGCGTTGGGGAATTGTTCCGGCCGCTGGTTTAGGTACCCGTATTCAGCCGCTCGCGTTTTCAAAAGAGCTCCTGCCGGTTGGCATGCGTCATGAACAAGAGATTGAGCGTCCACGGGCGGTATGCGAATACCTGCTCGACCGCATGTTGTGCGCGGGAGTTACCCGGATTTGCTTTGTCATCTCGCCCGCGAAGAGCGACATTCTCAGTTACTTTGGCGGCCGTGTGGGAGCAGCGCCTGTTTGTTACGCCGTTCAGGAAAGGCCGGCTGGCCTTTGCGATGCGATTTTCACCGCCTGTCCTCTTATTCGTCCAGAGGACGAAGTGTTGGTTGGACTTCCCGACACCATCTGGTTCCCGGAGAACGGCTTTTGCTCCTTGCCGGATGGCAAGTTTTCGTTCCTGCTTTTCCAGGTCGAGCATCCGGAGTTATTCGATTCCGTCGCTACGGACCAGAACGGACGGGTGCAGAAAATCCAAGTGAAGGACTCCAGTCCGCAGTCCCATTGGGTGTGGGGCGCCTTCAAGTTAAGCGGGCAGGAACTCATCTCTCTCCGCCGATTGTGGCGGGAGCGGAACCAGCACGACCAGTACTTCGGCACGTTGGTGAACGCTTATCTTGCCCAGGGCGCGAGTGCGCTCGGTATTAAGTCCGGAGAAAAATATGTAGATGTTGGCACGCTTCATGGATATCACGAAGCCGTGCAAGTGCTTCGTCAGGGGGCCAACTGGCATGAACTTCAAGAATATTCCCTCAGCCGTCAATGAGGCGGAAGACCACGCGGCACGGATTCTTTCCTGTTCCCGTGGAAGCCGTTGTAATTTGCGGATTCTGATTGTCGCTGCGCATCCGGATGACGAGACTTTGAATGCCTGCGCTGCCATGAGCCGGGCCGCGGAAAGCACGGTGCTTTTCCTTACCGATGGCTCTCCCCAGAACCCTCAGTTTCGCGCCTTTGGAGACAGAATTTCCCGCGAAGAATATGCCGCATTGCGGCGAAAAGAGGCGCTGACCGCTTTGGCATTAATGGGAATCCTGCGCAAGCGAATCATATTTCTGGATGCGACCGATCAGGAAACCATTCATCAGCTTCCTCTGCTCCTGGAAAAGACGACAGAGGTTTTGCTGGCCGTGCGGCCCGATGCCGTTATAACTCATCCTTATGAAGGCGGGCACCCGGACCATGATGTTGCGGCTTTGATTGTGCCGGCCGCTATTGAAAACTTCAGCGTCAATGGCAAAGCGTCTCCTGCCGTGTTTGAAATGACCTCGTATCATGCATCGGAAGGGAAATGCGTCACCAATAAATTTCTAGCGCCGCAGAAAGGTAATACCTTCCCCCAGGAATATGAAATCTGGCTCTCTCCGGAAGAGCGCGCGCGAAAAGAGCAAATGCTGTCCTGTTACCGCTCCCAAAAAGCAGTGATCAATTACTTCCAGGTTGAGCCGGAGCGCCTGCGCGCCGTGCCTCAATATGACTTCCGGCGTTCGCCTCATCCCGGCAAGTTATGGTACGAGTGCCTGGGCTGGCCGATGACGGGGCGGCTTTGGAGATCGCAAGCCAGGAAGACTTTGCTGGAACGTGAAATGAAGCAATGCGCCTGACTGTGCTCAACGTGAGCTATCCTCTCGCGCCGGTTTCTCCCGGAACGGCCGGAGGAGCGGAGCAGATTTTAGCGATGCTCGATAATGCCTTGGTTTCTGCAGGTCACCGTTCTCTGGTGATTGCTCTCCCAGGTTCCCAATGTCATGGTCTGTTATTGCCTGTGTCTTCGCCACGTTGTGTGCTGGATAAGAACGCCAAAGATGCAGCCAGGCATCATCATCTGGAGGCAATTCATTTTGCTCTGCGGCACTTTGCCGTGGACGCAATCCATTTTCATGGACTGGATTTTCCTGCGTATTTCCCCGAATGCAGCGTTCCGAATGTTGTGACACTGCATTTGCCGCTTCATTGGTATGCGGAAGAAGTTTTTCAAGGACGGTGGCCGAATACTGATTTTGTGTGTGTCTCTAAAAGTCAGGCGCTGACTTGCCCGAACGGCGCTCACATCAGCGCGGTTATCTCGAACGGGATTCCCTTGGGACCGTTTGTGCCTGGGGGTAAGAAGGGAAAATACGCGCTTTGCCTGGGACGCGTATGCCCGGAAAAGGGCTTTCATCTGGCCTTGCAGGCGTGCGATGCCTGCGGATTGCCGCTATTTATTGCCGGAAAAGTTTTTCCCTATCCAGAGCACATCTCATATTTTGAAAATGAGATCCAGCCGCGGCTGCATACTCCCCACCGTTTTCTTGGCTCAGTGGGTGGCACCCATAAACAGCAACTGCTTGCTGGAGCGGCCTGCGTAATCATTCCCAGTCTGGTTGAGGAAACAAGCTCTCTGGTTGCCATGGAGGCACTAGCTTCCGGCACGCCTGTGGTTGCATTTCGCCGGGGCGCCTTGCCGGAAATTATTCGAGACGGGCGCACGGGAATATTGGTGGATAAGCCCGGCGATCTGCCGGCCGCCATACTCACAGCTTGCAGGTTAGACAAAGCAGTGTGTAGAAGGGAAGCGGAGCTTCGGTTTTCTGCCAAACAGATGACGGACCGGTATTTGGCGCTGTACCAACGAATAACTCAGAGGCGTATAGATTCTCGTACAACGAATCGGCGGCCAATTTCTAACGTCGGTTCTTTCGCAAGTCTTCCTGCAGAAGGGGCCCATTGCGCCTAGTCCAAAATTATCGCGTCGAAGTGTTGGCCCGCGAATTTTTGGTAAACGATGCGCCCTGCGGCCGCTTGTTTACCGAATGGCAAGAGTTGTGGGACATTTCTCCGGCAGCTCCCACCTTCCAGCGACCGGAATGGATTCTGGCCTGGAGACAAAGCTTCCACCCCCGCAAGCCATTTCTGCTGGCGGTCCGATTCAAGGGAAAGTTGGTGGGCCTAGCGCCTTGTCTATTTTACGAACGCAGCGTTTCCGAACCCGGCGCCCAGGAAATGACGGAAAGAGTGCTGGGCCTGATGGGTGGAGGCGTTTCAGACTATCTCGATATTTTGCTGGACCCCCAGCATGCGCAAAATGTAATCCCTCTTTTATGGCAATGGCTTCATCAGCAAAACAATCATTGTGACCTGATCGAGTTTACCGACCTTCCTGCGACTTCCAGCCTTCTGCAAAATTCTTCGTTCCTCAAGGAGAAGCAATCTCACGACCGCTGCTCCGTGCTTCCTGTACCGGCAGGTGCCAGGGAACTTAAACAGATAATTCCGCCTCATAAATGGGAGAACATTCGCAATGCAAGAAACCGCTTGCAGAGAGCAGGCGGGGGCAGGATTGAAATCGCCGGCGAGAACACGCTTGAAGCCGCGCTTGAAGATTTATTCCGGCTACACCGGGCCCGCTGGGCGCAGGAAGCCCTGCCCGGAGTTTTAAGCCAGCAAAGCATCCGTGAATTTCATCGCAGTATCGCGCCTGCTCTGCTCAAAAAGAATGTGCTCCGGCTTTATTCTCTGCGCGTCAATGGAATTTGTATTGCCAGCGCTTATACATTTTTCGAGCGCGAGCAGGCGCTCTGCTATCTGCATGGCTATGATCCCCAATATGCTCACCTGAGCCCGGGAACGCTCATTCTTTCTGCCGCGATGGAAGATGCAATACGTTTTGGGAAAAAAACGATTAATTTTCTGCGCGGCCAGGAAGACTTTAAGAAAACCTGGGGCGTGCAGGAAGAAGACACATTCTGCTTGCGTATGAGAATTTCAAACCGCATTCCTGCAAATACCCGCGCTGCTTAAACACGGTCCCAGTTCCGGCTACAGTACGTTCGCGTATACCCCTTCGTAATATGAGGACCTGCGCGCAGGATTGACGTTGTATCCTGCCGGTAGGTACTCTTGTCAACAAGATCAGGAGAAAAATGTGGCAGTGAAATCCATCCAGCTTGGGCAGGTTTGGCGGAGCGACACCGATGGCCAGGATTATCTGGTCACCAAGGTATACAGCGAGGTGTTTTCTCAATTTGCGGTGCTGCGGCCCGCAGGAATCACCGCTCCTGATGCTCCTACGGTGCGGGTGAAGGTCAATAAGGCGTCTAATGGTGCCATGCTTCCCGGCTACACTTTCACTCAAGATGGCGCGTTTTGAGGCTGATTTTGATCCTTCCTGCAATTTCCTCCTTTTTGCAAATCAGTTATCTTGGAATCGGCAAGCAGATGGAGACTTGGCAAGCAGGCGGAGGACTCGGCAGCGCCCGCCTCAACAAAATAAGTTTGGCCCGCTCTAGCCCGCGATCCTGATATGACAGAAAAAATCCTCACGGTCCTGTTCTTGTTCGTCAAGTCCCTGATTGATGCCACTGGTTACGGCGGCGTGGCCATCCTGATGGGGATTGAATCTGCCTGCATTCCTCTTCCTTCGGAACTGATTATGCCGTTTGCTGGGTATTTAGTTTCCATCGGGAGCATGAATCTTTTCTGGGCAGCAACAGCCGGAGCCGTTGGCTGCAACCTGGGTTCACTCATTGCTTACGAGCTGGGAGCGTATGGGGGGCGTCCGCTGGTGGAACGGTACGGCCGTTGGATTCTAATGGGCCGTCGCGAGCTCGAAGCGGCAGACCGCTTTTTTGCGCGCTGGGGAGAACTGGCTGTCTTTATTGGACGACTCCTTCCGGTGATCCGGACATTTATTGGCCTGCCCGCTGGCATTTCGCGCATGCATCGCGGCCGGTTTCATATCTATACGTTTCTTGGTTCGTGGCCCTGGTGCCTGGCGTTGGCATGGGTTGGAATGAAGATGGGCACCAATTGGCGCACCCTGGGCGTGTACCTGCATAAATTCGACGACGTCATCGGACTGCTCATTCTGATCGGAGTGGCCTGGTTTATCTGGACACATTGGCAAAACCGCATTCGCGCGAACGCGCCGGAAGAAATAAGCAATTTTTCAGAATAATTTTTCCGCAACGTTTGCCCAATTGCTGTTCACTTCTATAAAATCAAACGTTTGCTGCCACAGCATTCACCGCAAGCATGTTCCCGCCAGCGGTGAACTTAGCTAGGAATCTATGAAAATTCACGAATACCAGGCGAAAGGCATTCTAAAAAAATATAACGTCGCTGTCCCGCGCGGAGAAATGGCGCTCAACCGCGAGGAGGCCGAGGCTGCCGCTGGCCGTCTTTTCAACGAGGGTGCGGAAGCAGTAGTGGTCAAGGCGCAGATTCATGCCGGAGGCCGGGGCAAAGGCGGCGGCGTAAAAATCGCCAAGTCCATGAATGAGGCGGGAGAGATTGCCGCGCGCATGCTTGGTATGAAGCTGGTTACGCACCAAACGGGACCCGAAGGCCGCATCGTGCGGCGGTTGCTGATTGAAGAAACGCTGCCCATTGAACGCGAGCTTTATTTGGGCATTGTAATTGACCGTGCCGAGGCACGTCCGGTATTCATGGCTTCCGCATCCGGCGGCATGGATATTGAGCAGGTTGCCGCAGAAAATCCAGACGCAATCATCAAGGAATATATTGAGCCCGGCATGGGCCTGGAAGCTTTCCAGGCGCGCAAGCTTGCCTTCAGACTAGGGCTCAGCGCAAAGCAGATCGCTCCTGCATCGCAGTTCATGATGGCGCTCTACAAGGCATTTGCGCAGAATGACGGCTCGCTGGTCGAAATCAATCCGTTCATTACCTGTACCGACGGCCGTTTGTTCGCGCTCGATGCCAAGATGACTTTCGATGACAATGCGCTCTTCCGCCATCCGGAAATTCGCGAGATGCGCGACATCACGGAAGAAGATCCGCTGGAGGTTGAGGCCTCAAAATACAGTCTGAATTACATCAAGCTCGATGGGAACGTGGGCTGCATGGTGAATGGCGCGGGGTTGGCCATGGCGACTATGGACATCATTAAATATGCAGGCGGTATGCCCGCGAATTTTCTGGATGTGGGCGGCGGAGCAAACTCCGAGCAGGTCACGCATGCGTTCGAAATTCTGCTGAGCGATAAAAATGTCCGCGCCGTGCTGATCAACATTTTTGGCGGGATTCTGCGTGTAGATACGCTGGCCCGTGGCGTGGTCGAAGCTGCGCACAAAACCCGCATTCAATTGCCGATCGTGCTGCGCCTGGAGGGTACGAACGTGGAGCAGGGCCGCGAAATTCTGAAAGAATCAGGACTGAATTTTATTGTCGCTGAAACCATGAAAGATGCGGCGGAAAAAGTTGTCGCTGCCGCGCGCGGCGTCCATGACGTGAAGGAGTGGCGATAGCGAAAATAACCACGGTTAAACGGTTTGGAAGTTCTAAATTTTCTAATTTTTTAAACGATTGGTCGCTGATGCGCGGAAATCTGCAGGACACACAAACTTATGGCAATCCTGGTTGATAAAAATACGAAGCTGATTGTGCAAGGCCTTACCGGGCGCGAAGGCACATTTCACGCCAAGGCCTGCGCTGAATACGGAACTAAAGTTGTAGGCGGAGTCACTCCCGGCAAAGGCGGAAGCACGCATGAGGGCTGGCCGGTTTTCAATAGCGTGCAGGAAGCGGTAGACAAAACGGGCGCGAATGTCTCCGTAATTTTCGTGCCGCCTCCTTTTGCCGCCGACGCCATTATGGAAGCCGCTGACGCCGAAGTCGAGCTGATCGTCTGCATCACCGAAGGCATACCCACGCTGGACATGGTGCGCGCCTGGGAGTTTTTGCAAAACCGCCGCTCGCGCCTAATAGGCCCCAACTGCCCGGGAATTATTTCCCCCGGCAAGTGCAAAGTAGGCATTATGCCGGCCCGCATACACAAAGAAGGATCAGTCGGCATCGTCTCCCGTTCGGGCACGCTTACCTATGAAGCGGTGCACCAGCTCACGCAATTGGGCATTGGGCAATCCACAGCCATCGGCATTGGCGGAGATCCAATTATCGGCACTAATTTTGTGGATGCGCTTGATCTCTTCAATCGTGACCCGCAAACCGAGGCCGTCATTATGATCGGGGAAATTGGCGGCAACGCGGAAGAAACCGCTGCCGAATTTGTAAAGACGCACATGAAGAAACCAGTGGTCGGCTTCATCGCCGGGCAAACAGCTCCTCCGGGAAGGCGCATGGGCCATGCCGGGGCGATCATCTCCGGCGGGAAGGGAACTGCCGCCGAAAAAATTCATGCCATGGAGTCTGCCGGAATCAAAGTGGCGAAATCTCCCGCGAATATCGGAGAAACGCTGGCGGCAGCAATTGGGGCTGCTACGCGGGCGTAACGGATATTGTGGCTCAAAGAGATCGAGTTTTGCCGGAAGCAAGAGTTTAAATCGACACGAATCTGAGGACCAGAGAAAGAATGAAAACTTTGCAACGCACCTTCACCATCATCAAGCCGGACGCCGTGAAACGAAACGCCGTGGG
>JAICKN010000185.1 GCA_025927855.1 Terriglobales bacterium | reverse complement strand
ATGGTGGCATTGCGGTACGAATGATTTTTCGCAAAAGAGGTTTTGTGGATATGACTGGATTTCTGCAAGATATTCGCTACGCGCTCCGGCAGTTGCGCAAGAGTCCGGGATTTACAGCCGTGGCCATTACTACACTGGCCATTGGGATTGGCGCAAACACAGCTGTGTTCAGTGTAGTGAATGCGGTGCTCCTGCGTGCATTGCCAGTGCGCGATTCGGCGCGCCTTTATTACCTGCAAATCGTGAGCGGCAACCAACCACCTCGTGCCACTAACAGCGGCAACAACAGTACATCGTTTTCGGAGCCGGTTTTCGAAGCATTGCGGCAACGCCAGGATATTTTTGCCGATCTTATCGCGTATGTCCCGCTCGGCATCCCCAAAACTGCCGTCCGATTCGGCGACGTGCCGGAAGAAGCCGAGGGCGAGGAAGTCAGCGGGAATTTCTTCTCCGGCCTAACTGCGGGAATCATCCGCGGGCGTGGCTTCACCATGGAGGACGAGAAGAATCATGCTCCAGTCGCGGTGATCAGTTACGACTATTGGACACGGCGCTTGGCGCAAGATCCTTCCATCCTTGGCAAGACTCTCTTCGTCAAGGGCGTTCCCGTAAGCATCATCGGGATTGCGTCGCCAAAGTTTCGTGGTGTGGAAGCCGCGACATCAACCGATTTTTGGCTTCCGTTGCAGAACCGTGCGGAGTTGAATGCCTGGGGTAATCCGTCCGATCTCAAAACTCTTTACGGTACTCCCCGATGGTGGTGCCTGCGCATGATCGCGCGGCTGCGAAACGGCGTTACACCTCAGCAGGCTCAAACGGCGTTGCAATCAACGTTCGGCGAGGCCGCAAAGATCGGCGTAGGCGATATTGACCCAAAACGGTGGCAGCCGCTCTTGACTTTCGACCCAGCAAAAGGAATACAGGGCTACAACCAGCAATACCGGGACGAGGTGCGAGTGTTGATGGGCCTCGTTTTGCTTGTGTTGCTGATCGCTTGCACCAATGTTGCTCTGCTTCTGGTGGCTCGAAATGAAGCACGGCAGCGCGAGTTCAGCTTAAAGCTGGCAATTGGCGCGGAAAAGAAGGATTTATTTCGGCAACTACTCATGGAAAGCTCACTGCTGGTTGCGAGTGGCGCGGCACTAGGATGGATATTTGCGATCTTTGCCACGCGGGCTCTGGCCACTTGGGCGGAAATCCAGAGCGGCCTTAATCCTGATCGCAATGTGCTTCTGTTCACGCTCGCCACTTCTATTCTTGTTGCCATCGCGTTCGGACTGGCTCCACTCTTGGTTGCAATCCGCGCGCCGATCTCAGGTGTATTGCGAGCGACAAGCACAGGGCTGACTCCGGGCCGACAACGTGCAATTGGCGGGCGGGCACTCATGGCTTCGCAGGTCGCCATCTGCCTTCTTTTATTGGTGGCTGCCGGACTGCTCGTGCGAACTCTCCGTAAGTACCAGACGGAAGATCTCGGTATGAACACGGATGGATTGCTGGTGTTTGGCGTAACTCCGCAACACGTGCATACGGCCGCGGACACCGTCGCTTTTGATCGCAACCTACTTGATCGCATGCGCGAGCTGCCCGGAGTCCGAGGCGCAACGTTTGCTGACAATCGGCCCGGCGGAGGCTGGAGCAGCAATGGCGACGCAGGGCTCGATGGCATCGACCTTGTGACAAAGTTTGGGCCGAGCGGAATCATACGGACCAACAATGTCGGGCCAAACTTCTTTAGCGTGCTCGGCGTACCCCTGCTTCAGGGCCGTGACATTTCTGATGCCGATACGCAAGCATCTCCGCGGGTAGCAGTCGTGAATGAAACTTTCGTGAAACTTTTCCTGTCGAACACCGACCCTCTCGGCCACAAAATCTTCGCCTTTAGGGGATTGCCATGGACCATCGTGGGAGTGGTTCGCGACAGCAAGTATGTTGGGGTTCGGGAACCCCCCACTGCGATGGCTTATTTCCCAATGCTGCAGATGGTTCACATCGGGGAAACGTTACAGGTTGAGGTGCGCTCTGCGGAAAAGTCAGTCGCCCTGCTGCCGACAATTGCCAAAGCGGTCGAGGAAATTGATCCCGACGTTCCGCTGCAAAAGCCAATAACACAGCGGGCGCAATTCGACGAATCGTACTCGGAAACCACAATGGTTGCCCGCATGGGAGGGTTCTTCGGCGCATTGGCAGCGCTGCTGGTTGCGACGGGACTTTACGGGACGCTTTCCTACCGGACCAACCGGCGAACAAGCGAGATCGGTGTGCGCATAGCGCTCGGAGCGCGACGCAAACAAGTGCTCTGGATCGTCATGCGCGAAGGTTTATTGATCAGTGCAATCGGCGTGGCTGTCGGGCTCCCATTGACCATTGCCTGTTCGCGTTTTCTGAATTCCATGCTGTATAAGTTGTCGCCTTTCGACCCGGTCACTTTCGTGTTGGCCGTTGGCTCGATCGTGGTAGTAGCGGCCATCGCGGCGTGGCTGCCAGCTTGGCGCGCGGCGAAGGTGGATCCCATGGTAGCGCTGCGGTACGAGTGAGATTTCAGAGGTGAATTTAAACATTTCAATGACTGGAATATTCCAAGACGTTCATTATGCCCTGAGGCAGTTGCGGAAGTCGCCTGCGTTCACGGCAATTGCTGTGCTCACGCTGGCGCTCGGCATCGGCGCAAATACGGCCATTTTCAGCATGGTGCAGGGTGTTGTTTTTGCTCCATTGTCTTTCAGTAATCCCGACCGTCTGGTGACGGTTTGGGAAAACAATCTAACGCTGAAACACGCGATGTCTGCCTCTGCGCCGGACTTCCGAGATTGGAAGCGTACAGCTACTTCGTTTCAGCAAATCGCTGCATTTACGCGGCAGAGTTTTGATCTGACCAGTCCTGGATCGGCCGAGCATCTTGCGGGCAAAGAAATTTCTTCAGACTTCTTCGGCACGTTGGGAACAAAGCTGTCGTTCGGCCGTGATTTCTCGCCCGAAGAGGATATGCACGGCGGAGCGCCCAGCGTCATCATCAGCGAACATTTATGGAGCGACCGCTTCTCCCGAAGTCCTGAAGTACTGGGAAAGTCCGTAACACTTGGAGGCAAGCCTTACACCATTGTAGGAGTACTGCCGCCTCGGTTTCATTTCGAAGGCGACGCGGATATTTATACCCCCCTTGGTCAGGAAGACCCGCTGATTGTTAATGATCGTACGATACATCCACTTTTCTGCGTAGCCCGCCTCAAAGCCGGAGTGAGCATCGCTCAGGCCCAGGGCGAGATGAATTCGCTCCAGGAGAACATTGATCGCCTTTATCCCAGTGCGGACCGAGGGGTGGGAATTGCTTTACTACCGCTTAAGCAGGTGGTGGTTGGCGATACCGGTCGAACGCTTCTTTTGCTTTTAGGCGTGGTAGGGCTGGTTCTGCTGATTGCTTGCGCCAACGTTGCCAGTCTCATGCTGGCGCGCTCCGCAAGACGCAGCCGAGAGTTTGCCATTCGTGCCGCGCTGGGAGCGAACCGCGCTCGCCTGGTCCGGCAGGTGTTCACCGAGAGCTTGCTGCTCTCGGCAGCCGGCGGGGTGCTTGGCGCTCTCCTTGCAGTCTTCGCAACCCGCCCACTGCTCGCAATTTTGCCAGGATTTTTGCCGCGCAGCGAGAACATCAGTGTGAATGTTCCGGTGCTCCTGTTTACATTGGCTGTTTCACTTGCGGTCGGGATTGTATTTGGTCTCGCGCCTGCGCTGAAAAGTTGGAACTACGATCCACAAACTTCCCTGAAGGCAGAAAGCCAACAGTCCGGCAGAAGCCAGCATCAATTCCAAAATATTCTCGTAATCGGTCAGTTTGCGCTGACGCTGGTTTTATTAGCGGGTGCGGGCCTGCTCTTTCGCACCATCCGCCATTTGTGGGAAGCGAATCCCGGATTCGACACTCAAAACATAATTACTTTCAAAGCAGGACTGTCGCTCTCAGTGACTTCGCCTTCAACGGCCACGGCAGGAGCCAAGGAACGAGTCGCCTATCAGCAGTTGATTGAGCGCATACGTCACATTCCAGGCGTACGGGCTGCGGACCTCACCGTCCTGGTGCCGCTTAGCCAAACGGATAATGCCGGGCCTTTCTGGGTCGGCGCACAGCAACCGGCTTCAATCGCGGAGGCCCCACGCGCCTCTTTCTATTGGACGGGCCCCGATTACCTCAAGACCATGGGGATAGCGCTTCAGCGGGGCCGCTTTTTCACCGCAAACGATACCACCAAGTCTGAGCGAGTGGTCGTAATAGACACCGTTTTGGCGGACACCTATTTTCGAGATGTAGACCCGATGGATCGAACCATCATGATTCCTCATTGGGGAATGGCCCGGGTCGTCGGCGTGGTCAATCATGTGCGCCACTGGGATATGGGGAACACCAACCGCTATACCCAGAACCAGATTTACGCTCCCTTTTATCAACTTCAAGACGCGTGGATACCGGAATTTCGTGGAGAGGTGACGATAGCGGTCCGCACCTCACTCGGCGTTTCGACCTTATTGCCCGCGATTAAAGCCGCGGTTTACGGAGGAAATCAAGCCCAGCCAATCTACGACATCCACACAATGCAGGAGATTGTTTCGCAGTCAATGTCTCCACAGCGCCTTCCCATGATCCTGTTCATCGCGTTTGCAGCTCTAGCATTGCTTCTGGCGTTGGTTGGTATCTACGGCGTGATTTCCTATTCGATGAGTCAGCGTATACGCGAAATCGGAGTTCGTATGGCACTCGGCGCGCGGAGAGAAGACATTTTACGGATGGTTGTCGGGCAGGGTCTCTTCCTCGCTTTATCCGGGCTGGCGATTGGAGTAGCAGCCGCGCTTATTCTCACCCGGGTGCTGTCGAGCTTCTCGCATTTGCTTTACGGAATGAGCGTGTACGATCCGCTGACTTTCGCCACGGCATCGGTCATGTTGATCGCGATGGCTGTATTGGCGAGTTACATCCCCGCGCGGCGCGCGGCAAAAGTGGACCCCATGGTGGCATTGCGGTACGAGTAAAAATGATGGGATTCCGCAGCGCGGCTGAATTCTCGGAAAGGAAAAGCTCATGGCTGGAATAGCCCAAGACGCTCACCATGCATTGCGGCTGTTGCGAAAGTCGCCCGCATTCACGACGATTGCTGTGCTCACGTTGGCGCTGGGTATTGGCGCGAATACGGCAATTTACAGTTTGCTTGATCAGGCCCTGCTTCGCGATCTGCCGGTTAAGGACCCGAACCGGCTGGTGCTGCTGCGATATTCGGGCGCCTATCCTGGGCATTCATTTACACGCACCGACGATCACTTCTACTTTTCTTATCCCATGTATAAGGACCTGCGCGACCAGAACTCGGTTTTTAGCGGGCTGCTTGCTGCCGCGTGGGTGCAGGTTGGAGTTGTGTCACACGGTCAATCGGAAGATGACGATGCGGAACTCGTCTCCGGAAATTATTTCGATGTTCTTGGCCTGCAACCAGCGTTAGGGCGGCTGTTCGTTCCCTCTGATGATGTCGTAGAAGGCGCGAATTTTGTCACCGTTTTGAGCTTTAACTACTGGCAACGGCGTTTCGGGCTTGATCCGAAAATCGTAAACCAGACGGTTTCGATCAATGGACATCCGTTCACCGTGATCGGAGTCGCTGCGCCCAGTTTTCACAGCGTTATCCGGGGAGACAATCCCGCAATTTTCCTTCCCATGACGATGAAGCCCATGATCGCTCCCGGCATGGATGGGTTGGAAGTAAGGCGATCACAGTGGCTGAACATTGTTGGAAGAGTCAAGCCCGGCATTACTCCAGCGCAGGCGCAAGCCGGGATTGATCCCATCTGGCATTCCATCCGAGCCGAAGAATGGAAGGAATTCCCGCATGGTTCGGATGCGTTCCGCCGGACATTCCTGACCAATTCGCATCTGTTTCTCGACGATGGCGCGAAAGGCGTACCAGAGGACGGAACAACACCCACCACACTGTGGCTGGTGATGGGCATGGCGATGCTGATGGCCATGATGCTGTGCGCAAATATCGCGAGTTTGTTTATGGTCCGGGTGGCCCGGCGCACCCGCGAGATTTCCGTCCGGTACGCGCTCGGTGCGCGGCGAAGGCGGCTCATTCAACAGTTGCTTGCCGAGGGCCTTCTGTTGGGGTTAGCGGGCGGCGCAATCGGATTCGCGTTAGCGCCAGAGGTTTCCCGATTGTTGATCCGCACCATCTGGGGACATGGTTCTGGGAGTGAAATTTTTACCGCGCATCCTGACTTTCACGTTCTCGCTTTTAATTTCGCACTGGCTATCTTCGTGAGCCTGCTGTTCAGTCTGGCACCCGCGTTGCAATTCTGGCGGCCCAATGTAATCGAGGCGCTCAAGCAACAGTCCACGACGATTGCAGGCGGCTCATTTCTGCGCCGAGCGGCGGTTGCCGCGCAAATCGGTATTAGCTTATTGCTGCTGGTAGGCGCAGGCCTGTTTGTGCGTACGCTGCACAATCTCAAAACTGCTGACGTCGGATTCGCGACGGACCATTTAGTCAAGTTTACCGTTGATCCGAGTCTCGCCGGATACGACAAAAACCAAGCGCAGGTGATTTATCAGCAGGTGCTGGAGAAACTGGCCACGCTTCCCGGCGTACGTTCCGACGCGAGCACCACAGATT
>JAICKN010000256.1 GCA_025927855.1 Terriglobales bacterium | reverse complement strand
CTCTACCGCGTCCAGGCGCGAATTGATTTCTTCCCGGTCAATTGCAGGCCGCAACAGCCATGAACGCAGCAGCCGCTTACCCATTGGGGTCATAGTGGCATCGAGCGCGCGGAACAGAGTAGTTCCATCATCGGTCCCAGAAAATAAAGGTTCGATTAATTCCAGGTTCCGCACAGTGACTGCATCCAGTACAAGGCAATCCTGTCGCTCGTAAAAGCCAATGCGGTCTACGTGCTCCAAAGTGCCGCGTTGCGTGGAGCGGACATAATAAAGAATTGCTCCGGCTGCGGATCCGGCCGCTGGCTTGCCGGCGAGTCCAAAACCTTCGAGCGATAACACGCCAAAATGATTTTCAAGAAGCGGGAGCGCGTGATCTGGCGCGAAAACCCAATCCTCCAGCGGTGTTACTGCATACCCAGAAACGCTTGATGAAATCAAGGGTCCAGTTGGTGCCGCACGTTGAGACCGCGCCGCATTTTCAAATAATGGCGCAGAAGAAGCGTAGAGAAGTTCCTTGGGACGAAGCTGCTGCAATTCATCCTGAATACGTTGCGCTGCATCTTCGCCGCGAAATTCCGTAGCGCGAAATTCGCCGGTAGAAAGATCCAGCGCGGCAAAGCCTACTCGTTCCTCCACTCGGGCGATGGCCGCCAAAAAATTATTTTCCTCGGAACCAAGTCCGGAGTCCGCCGCTGTCCCCGGCGTGACGACCCGCGTCACTTCACGCCGCACCAGCTTTTTGGCGATTTTTGCATCTTCCACCTGTTCGCAGACGGCAACCTTAAAGCCTTTACGAATCAACTTGGCAATGTACCCTTCTGCCGCGTGGTACGGCACTCCGCACATAGGGATGGCAATGCCTTTCTCTTTGTTTCTCGAAGTTAGAGTAATTTGCAGTTCACGCGAAGCTACAACCGCATCATCAAAAAACAATTCGTAAAAGTCGCCCAGGCGGAAGAACAATAACGCGGTCGGGTGATCTTTCTTGATCGCGGAATACTGGCGCATCAACGGAGTGGAAGGCTCGCTCATTGCAGCTTCAGGGGCTTCGCTCAACAGGTTACATCCGGCTTTGTTGGCGGATTATAACAAAGCAGCTTGTGAGCATTCGCGAACGGTCTGAAAATTCACAGCCTTGAACTGGGACCAGGCTCGAATCCGGTAAAATCGTCGTGTGTCCACCGCGATTCTGTGCCAGGATTTGCGCAAGAGCTACGACGGCAAGCTGGAGGCCGTTCGCGGACTGAATCTGGAAATTCAGTCTGGCGAGTGCTTTGGCCTGCTTGGCCCCAATGGCGCGGGAAAGACAACAACCATCGAAATCCTCGAGGGACTGTTGTCGCCCAGTTCCGGAAAGGTGACCGTTCTTGGCCGCACATGGCAACGGGAAGAGCGCGAATTGCGCGAGCGGCTGGGAATTTCCTTACAAGAAACGCGCCTTTCAGAAAAATTAACGGTGCGCGAGACCCTTGAGCTTTTTGCCAGCTTTTACCGGCGGCCGCGCGCTACCGGCGAAGTGTTGGCAGAGCTGCAACTTCAGGAAAAAGCTGATGCCTGGGTAGGAAAGCTCTCGGGCGGCCAGCGGCAACGCCTTGCTGTAGCTACCGCGCTCGTGGGGAACCCGGAAATTCTTTTTCTCGATGAGCCCACTACAGGCCTCGATCCGCAAAGCAGACGCCAGCTTTGGGATATAGTACGCGATTTCCAGAAGCAGGGAGGCACAATCCTGCTGACCACTCATTACATGGACGAAGCGGAACGGTTATGTGACCGCCTCGCCATCATGGATCATGGGCAGGTAATCACCGAGGGAACCCCGGCGGAACTGATTGCCAAACTCGGAGGCAATCATGTGATCGAGTTTGCCGTAAGCGAAAACGGAAGCAAAATTCCAATGGAACGCTGGCGCGGGCTGCCCGGAGTGGAATCCGTGTGGCCCGAGGATGGATTGATTTCTTTGAACGTGCGCGAGCCCCATCTTACGATCCCGGTATTGCTCGACGCAGTTGCCTCGCAGGGAGCGAAACTTCAACACCTGACCACGCGGCAGGCCAGTCTCGAAGACGTATTTGTGCGGCTCACAGGCCGTCACTTGAGGGAGAACTAACTTGGCAGTTTCTCAACCGGTCGTCATTCCGCCAAGCTCAAAAGCCGCCCCGCCCGTCCGCCAAAACGGACGCTGGTCGGGCTATGCTCATTTACTGGCCGCGCGCATGAAAGAAATGCGCCGCGAGCCGGAAGTAATTTTCTGGGTGTTCGTGTTCCCGCTGCTTCTTGCCATTGGTTTGGGCATCGCTTTCCGCGAAAAACCGGCCAACACGACTTCCATTGCCATTGTCGCCGGCCCGCAGGCGCAGAACGCCTTGGACCTTCTTCATCGCTCTGCGCAAAGCTCGGCCATCCATGCCGATGTCGTGCCGCTCCAGCAAGCCGAACAAGCGTTTCGCCTGGGAAAATACGATCTTCTCGTCCAGCCTGATGATCACGGCGGATTCCAATACCGTTACGATCCCGCCCGCCCCGAAAGTGTTCTCTCCCGCAACGAGGTAGATGACGCGCTGCAGAATGCCGCAGGCCGCAAAAATCCTCTGTCCACGTCCTCGGTGGTTTCCAACAAGCCGGGAGCCCGCTACATTGATTTCCTTATTCCCGGATTGCTCGGCATGAACATCATGAACGCCGCCATGTGGGGCATTGGCTTTGCTCTGGTGGATATGCGGCAGCGCAAGCTGCTCAAGCGTTTTGTCGGCACACCCATGCGCCGCAGCGACTTCATGCTGGCGCTCGCCAGCAGCCGCTTGTTGCTGATGATTATTGAAGTCGCAATCCTGCTCGGCGCGGGCATTCTGATCTTCCACATGGAAGTGCTCGGCTCCTGGCTGACCATCCTGCTCATCAGCGCGATTGGAGCAATCGCCTTCAGCGGCGTGGGCCTGCTCACCGCCTGCCGCGCGCAGAAAATAGAAACCGCCAGCGGCCTCATCAATGTCGTCATGATGCCGATGTGGATTCTCTCCGGCGTGTTCTTCTCCTATGCACGCTTCCCTGCAGTCTGCCAGCCTTTCCTGAAAGCCTTGCCGCTCACGGCATTGAACGATGCTCTGCGGGCGACCATTCTGCAAGGCTCATCGCTCGCCTCTCAAGCCGACCGGATTTTAGTAATGGTGATTTGGGGAGGCGTTTCATTTGTCCTGGCCGTCCGCTGGTTCCGCTGGACCTAGAAAGAGGAAATTTCTGCAGTCCGCATCAGTATTGCATTCTGTCGTAAGGCCCCTCGCAAAACCGGATCGAGGCGACATGATTTTTAAAAGTGTTTTTACATCAAGAGCGGCACTCATCGTTCGTAGCAGGCTTCATAAAAAGCTATGTGATCGAAAGATGTCACTCGACATTGCGCAGCGCAGACGATTGTTATTAACGTCTATTTCGCCAGCTCGTATCCTGCGAAGAAAAAGCTCAACTCAAAGCGCGCGGTTTCTTCTGCATCCGAGCCGTGGATTGCGTTGTGCTCAATGCTGGATGCCCATTTTTTGCGAATTGTTCCTTCTTCCGCATTGGCGG
The DNA here is from genome assembly GCA_025927855.1 of Terriglobales bacterium. Taxonomy (GTDB): domain Bacteria; phylum Acidobacteriota; class Terriglobia; order Terriglobales; family Acidobacteriaceae; genus JAICKN01. The sequence continues at coordinate 790 of JAICKN010000256.1, read as the reverse complement.
GGTTGGTAGCGCCCATCAGCTTGCGCAGGTCAGCGATGGCATTCTCTTTTTCCAAAGCCAGGACCACGATCGGCCCGCTCGACATGAAATCCGTGAGCGAATCGAAGAATGGCCGGCTGGAATGCACGGCATAGAATTGTTCCGCCTGCTGCTTGTTAATTTCGAGCATCTTCATCCCGAGAATACGGAAACCATGCTTATCAAACTGCGCAATAATATCGCCCACGGCGTTTCGTTTCACGGCGTCCGGCTTGATGATGGTGAAGGTGCGTTGCAAAGTTTTCATTCTTTCTCTGGTCCTCAGATTCGTGTCGATTTAAACTCTTGCTTCCGGCAAAACTCGATCTCTTTGAGCCCAATATCCGTTACGCCCGGGTAGCAGCCCCAATTGCTGCCGCCAGCGTTTCTCCGATATTCGCGGGAGATTTCGCCACCTTGATTCCGGCAGACTCCATGGCATGAATCTTTTCGGCGGCAGTTCCCTTCCCGCCGGAGATGATCGCCCCGGCATGGCCCATGCGCCTTCCCGGAGGAGCTGTTTGCCCGGCGATGAAGCCAACCACCGGCTTCTTCATGTGCGTCTTTACAAATTCGGCAGCGGTTTCTTCCGCATTGCCGCCAATTTCGCCGATCATAATGACGGCTTCGGTTTGCGGGTCGCGGTTGAAAAGATCGAGCGCGTCCACGAAATTGGTGCCAATGATGGGATCGCCGCCAATGCCGATGGCTGTGGATTGCCCAATGCCCAATTGCGTGAGCTGGTGCACCGCTTCATAGGTAAGCGTGCCCG
>JAICKN010000076.1 GCA_025927855.1 Terriglobales bacterium | reverse complement strand
GGGGAGACAAGCTTCACTCATTTTCCCGATGGCACCGCGCACAAGAACCGCATGCAAGGAAACGATTTTGTGCAGAGCGTGATGTACCGGCGCGGACTCACCTGCTTCACATGCCACGATGTCCACGGGACCCAAAACTACGCGCAGCTCATAAAGCCGGCGGACCAGATTTGCCTTGATTGCCACAGCCCGCGCTCTCCCTATGGGCCGCACACGGCCACGCTCGAAGAGCATACGCACCACAAGAAGGGAAGCGCCGGGAGCCAGTGCGTGGCATGCCACATGCCTGCGATTGAAACCGAGGGAATGCCCGGGACATACGTTCACGCGCATACATTCCGGTTTATTTCTCCGGCGATGACGGATAAATACAGAATCCCCAATCCCTGTATTTCTTGCCACACCGGCAAATCAACTACATGGGCGGAAAAGGCGATGGCCGGGTGGGCAGAAGTTTCTCCCTGGAGAGTTCAGTGAGCTGGCTGATGATTTAACGCCGATTCGGGAGGTGTAATTACGCACGAATCATTTCTTTCCGCACTCTCAATTTTTCTATAAGGCTTTCCCGCACGCGATAGCCAATTCCGGGGGTTGAAGGCGGAATGATCGTGCCTTGTGGGCTTACTTGAACTTCGGGATCAATAACATCTTCCTTCCAATATCTTTTCGAGGCGGAAACATCGCCCGGCAGGCGGAAGTTTTCCAGCGTAGAGAGAGCGACATTGTGCGCCCGTCCAATACCTGATTCCAGCATCCCTCCGCACCAAACCGGGACATTATGCCTTTGGCACACATCATGAACTTTTATTGCTTCCGTCATTCCGCCAACCCGGCCCACTTTGATGTTTATGATCCGGCATGCGCCGCTCTCAATGGCCGCAGCTGCATCTCGAGCATGTTCAATGGATTCGTCCAGACAAATAGATGTTTTAATCTGCCGCTGTAGCTGAGCATGGAAATAAAAGTCATCGCTCCATAACGGCTGCTCGATCATAAGCAGCCTGTAGCCGTCGAACTGGCGCAGGTGCTCAAAATCGTCGAGCGTGTAAGCGGAATTGGCATCGCAACTCAAAAGAATCTCCGGCCAGCGTTCGCGAATTCGCTCCAGAATGGCAAGGTCCCATCCCGGTTTTACTTTCACTTTTATCCGCTGGTATCCGGCTGCAAGTTCCTCCGCAATTTTGTCGAGCAACTGTCCGGGCGAATCCTGAATACCGATTGAGACGCCGCAGGCAATCTCTCTACGGTTGCCCCCAACCAACTTCCACAAGGGAATGCCTAATTGCTTTGCCTCCGCATCCCATAGCGCATTTTCCAGCGCCGCTTTCGCCATGCGATGGCCTCGGACGCGCGCCATGAGCTTTCCGCTTTCGCTGGCATGGTCAATCTTCTTCCCGGCTAATGCCGGCGCGAGAAAATGTTTGATTGTCGCCCATGCAGTCTCAATCCATTCCGGGCCATAAAATGGGCCCTCGCCCGCGACGCATTCACCCCAACCCGCAACCCCATCACACCGGATCTCAATCAGCAAAACTCTGCGGCTGGTCGTTCGGCCAAAGCTGGTTTCAAAAAAATGCACCAGCGGCATCTGTATTTCCCGCATTGTGATGAGTTCGATTTGCATAGGCCAGCCGCGAAATTGAAGGACTATTCCTTGACCGCGATTCCCAACGTTTTCATTTTGCGGTACAAATGGCTCCGTTCCAGCCCCAGGACTTCCGCTGTACGGCTCACGTTTCCATGGTTTTCATCCAGCTTCTTCAGGATGTAATCGCGTTCATAAGCATCGCGGGCCTGGTGCAGGCTGGAAAACTCGGTTCCCGTGCTGCGGCGTGTGCCGTCGCGCTGCACGAGAGGGGGCAAATGCTTGCGGTCGAAGCGGGTGGTGGTCGGGTTCATAATCACAATCCGCTCGATTACGTTGCGCAGCTCGCGAACATTTCCCGGCCAGGAATAGCGCATAAGCGCATCCACCGCGTCGTCGGTCAACTCGCGCGGGCGCCGTCCATAAGCTGCCGAAAATTCTTTTAGAAAATGCCGCGCCAGCAGAGGGATGTCTTCATTACGCTCGCGCAGTGGCGGCACAAAGAACGGGACTACATTCAGCCGGTAAAACAGATCTTCGCGAAAGTTTCCTTTGGCGATCTCTTCCTCTAAATCTTTATTCGTGGATGCGATGACCCGGACGTCCACCGTCACTGCTTCATCGCTGCCTACGGCGGTGAACCGTTGTTCGTCGAGCGTCCGCAATACCTTGGCTTGCGTCTTCAGGCTCATATCGCCGACTTCATCTAAAAATAACGTTCCGCCGTCGGCTTTCTGGAATTTTCCTTCCTTGTCTGTATTGGCTCCCGGGAACGCGCCTTTTTTGTGTCCGAATAGTTCGCTTTCAATCAGGTCTTCCGGGATGGCCGCGCAATTCACCTCCAAAAACATTTCGTCCTTGCGCTGGCTTTGCGCGTGGATCGCCTGCGCAACCAGCTCTTTTCCCGTGCCCGATTCTCCGTAAATCAGCACGCGGCCGTTGGTCGGAGCCATAATTTGAATCTGTTGCCGCAGCGCCTTGGCCGGAATGCTATCGCCCACCAGAGAACTTTTGGGAATGAGCTGCTTTTTTAGATCGAGATTTTCCCGCTGCAGCCGCTTGGCATCTACAGCATTTTTTATGAGGATGAGAGTTTTAGCGATGGAAAGCGGTTTTTCCAAAAAATCGTAAGCGCCCAGTTTAGTAGCGCGCACCGCCGTCTCAATCGTGCCATGGCCGGAAATCATAATAACTTCCGGCGGATTTTCCAGTTCGCGAATCTGTTGCAAAGTTTCCAGTCCGTCCATACCCGAGAGCCAAACGTCGAGCAACACGACGTCATACGAATGCGCCCGCAATTCGTCCAGGCAATCCTCGCCGCTGCCCACGGCCGAGGCTTTGTGCCCTTCATCTTCCAGCACGCCGCACAAGGATTCGCGAATGCTGGATTCGTCATCAACGATCAGAATATTAGGCATATTGCGTGTTCGCGGTCATTACTCCCGGTTCAACGGCCAGAGGCAGTTCTACAATGAAGCGCGCGCCCACAGGTTTGTTTTCCTCAACGCGAATGGCCCCACGATGGTCTTCCACGATCCGGCTCACGATGGCAAGGCCGAGGCCTGTACCGCGCTTTTTAGTGGAGAAGTACGGCAGGAACAACCGCTCTTTCACCTCTTTGGTGACGCCGTGGCCGGTGTCGGCGACGATCAACTCCACCATTTGACCATCGGGCGCAAGCGATGTAGTGACTGCGATCTCCCGCAACATGGAATCCTGCACCGCCTCAGCGGCATTATCCACCAGATTCGCCAATACGCGTTTGATCGCTTCCGGGTCCGCCATCACCTTCGGCAAATATTCGCCGAGAGAAGCAGAGAGATGAATTCCCGCCAAACGGCCTTCGAACATTGCGAGCGTGCTTTGGACCACGGCATTGAGGTTGGAGGGTTGGGGATTCGCGGCAGGGAAGCGGGCCAGCGTGGCAAATTCATCCACCAATCCGCGCACCGTTTCAACCGAGCCAGAAATGGTTTCGGCGCAATTCCGGATTATTCCCAGCGATGCGGCATCCGGCGCGGCCTCCTTTTCCAGGTGGCGCAAAATACGGCCGGCAGAGAGAGCAATAGGAGTAAGAGGATTTTTTATTTCATGCGCCACGCGGCGCGCCACCTCCCGCCATGCCGTCTGCTTTTGCGCCTTGAGCAGGTCAGAAAGATCTTCAAACACCAAAACATAACCGTGCCGCGTACCTTCATGTTCCAGGGTTGCTACGGTGAGCGCGACGTTCAGTTGGGAGCGTTGCACCGTCATTTCTAATTGCGTGGTGGTTGCTCCCATGCGGTCAGCGCGGCGGAGCAGAGGTTCCAAGTCCTCCAGCACCTCGGGCGGAAACGCCTCCTTCATAGGCGCGCCGATCAATACCTGTGCCGTCCCGGGTTCTCCGCCGAGGGGATGAAATAGCCTCATCAAGGCGTGGTTGGCATGAGTAATTCTGCGGTGCGCATCGAGCGACAACACGCCGGTCGGAATGCTCTCTAGAATGGTTTCTATATGCCGCCGCCGTTGTTCCAGCGCCTCATTAGCGGCCTGTAACTCACGGCGTCCTGACTGGAGGTCCGCAGCCATGCGGTTGAACGATTGCACCAGATCGCCAATCTCATCCGCCGCCTGGATTTCCACGCGGTAGTCCAGGCGTCCTCGGGAAATTTCCTGCGTTGCTTCCGCCAACGCAACCACCGGGCGTGTGACTAGCTTGGAGAGAAACAGTGCCAGCCAGGTCGCGCTAAAGAGCACGAGAACTGTAAGCAGCAGCAACAGGCCCATGTAGGTCCGCCGCACCAGCCGGCGTTGCGCGGCCAACGCGAAATAACGCCGTTGGCTGGCCTGGAGTTCTGTAGCTGTCTCAGCAAACTTTGGCGGGAGGGGCATTGCCACAACAATAGAGCCGCCGGTTTTTACCGGCGCTATCCCTAAAATGTATTCCGTGCCTTCCAGGCTGATCCGTGGCACAGGCGCGGAGCGCCAATTTTTTGGCAATGTTGCCTGAATATCCGGCCACGCAGCCGGAGCGTTAAATGTGGCCGCCGCATTTCCTTTCCATAGGGCGACGGCAAACCCGCTTTGCAATGTCACTTCATGGCGTCGGAATTCTCCGGCAAGTGCAGAAAAATCTTGGGTGGTGAACGCATTTTGAGTGGCATCGTCCTGCGCCATGGACTGGGCTTCCGATTGCGCATTTTGCCCCGCGTAGGTCGAGAGCAGGGAAGCCATGGCCGCAGTGTCCTGCCGGACCTCTTCGACGGGACGCGAAAACCATTTGTCAATCGAACGGTTCATCAGTCCGTAAGCGAACCAGAACATGATGATGACGGGCAAAAACGAGAGTAGGAGGTTGATGGCGACCAAACGGGTGCGGAATTTTGATCCTAATACGCCCGATTGGCGCTCCGCCGAAAGCTTTACCAGGTTCCTTACCAGCACGAACGTTAATGCCACAAAGAGCAAAAAAATCAGCGCCGAGAGTCCGGCAAAAAACGCAATCTGCTGATTGGAATCAGGATTAAGAAAGGGCAGATCGAATGATGTTTGCGAAACAATGATCGCCAGCAGCACAAACACACTTACGCTAAGGACGTAAATGACCTTTCTCCGTGGCGAAGGTTTCTTCGGGGGAGGCTCTGATGGACCATTCGACATGTTGCTTAGTCTGCCTGAATGCCTGGATCAATCCAATAGTAAAACAGCCTGGATATGAATTTCCCAGCCCCGGCGTTATGGCTGGTTCGTGCTGGGAGCGAAGAAATGGAAATTCGCCGGGACTCAATGTTTGTAGCCGGAATAACTTCCGCTTGTTAACTCTTGGATTATTGCGCGTTCTACCGCGCAGGGTGTAACTTTTAATCCTCCTCATCCTTATGTAAGCTGAGGTTCCCCGAACGTGTTAAACGCCGCTAAGTACTTACCCCGCCGTATTCGTCTGCCCTTGCAAGCCATATTGATCCTGGGCTTCAGTTGGGGTCTCACTGCATGCCTCCATCTTGCAGGCATGCATATCACGCCGGCTTTTGTGGTTATCGTTTATGCCGCCACGATTGGACTGGTTGGGGCTCTTTGGGGAGCGTCGCTGGCCTTGCTTGTGGGGCTGATTTGCGGGGTAGAGTTCGTGCTGTTCGTTCCCGCTTTTTCCGCATGGATGTTTGCCGCCATTCTGTCGCGCTGGCCAGCGCTTCCGTTAATGGCTGCCGCTGGAACTGGTCTTGGCCTGTTTGCCCGCAATCTGCAATTGCAGGCGGCACGTTCCGCCCGGCAGGAAGTCCTGCGCGGATTTTCAGCGAAGCTCTTGCATCTTCAGGACGAAGAGCGCCGGAAGATCGCCCGTGAATTGCACGATAGTTTGGGGCAATACCTCACTGCGGCAAAAATCAACCTTGACTTGCTCAGAAATAACCATTGGCAGCGGCAGCCAGAGAACGATTTGCAGGGTAAAGATTGGCCAGGGCAAAACTGGCAAGGTAAAGATCGGCGGGTTAACCTTTGGTCCGGTCGAGACCCTGCCGGAAAGGACCTGCTCTCCGAGGCGCAAAGCATTTTGGAACAAGCCCTCGTTGAGGTCAGGACGCTTTCCTATCTTCTGCATCCTCCATTACTCGACGAAGCCGGCTTTTTGGCAGTCGCCGGCGACTACGTGCACGGGTTTGCGCGGCGCAGCGGCATTACTGCTTCTCTGTATTGTTCCCCGGATACGGTCCGCTTGCCTCAAAACGTCGAACTTGCCCTTTTTAGGATCCTCCAAGAATGCTTGACGAATGTTCATCGCCATTCCGGTGGCAGGCTGGTGGAGGTGCATCTTTTTCAAAATCCTGAGACTGTGATCCTGGAGATTAAGGACGATGGCCGCGGCATGTCGCCTGAAATATTGCGGCGGTTTTATGAACATTCCGGAAGCGCGGGCGTTGGATTGTCCGGCATGCACGAACGGGCGGCGGAGTTGGGCGGAAGCCTGGAGTTGCGCTCTGGCGAAAAAGGGACGACCGTGAATGTGACGATTCCGCTTCCGAAATCCGGCGCATCCGTGCGACAGGCCCGCCAAAGTTACGTTGCATGATTCGCCGGAGATAACGCCTAGCGGCTCTTTTCCAGTTCTGCTAATTGCGAAGTAAGCTCTCGAATGCGCAGATAGCGCGACTTGTGCTCCTGTAGTTTTTCCGGTGTCAGCGATTGAATCGCCTCACTATCGAAAAGCGCGGCTTGCATCTCCAACAGCCGCATTAGTTCCTGCGTAATGATTTTGACTTTGTCTGAACCCATTGGCCTGTTTCGCGACTCAACGTCATTTTGACCCAGTTCTCCCGGAGAGAGAAGATTACGAGGGGCTCACAACTACCGGAAAGAAGTTGGATTCATGGTTCCAGCGCCTGCATTTTGCGTTTGCGTTGGCGCAGAATTGCATCAGACGTTAGAATAAGAGCTCTGAATATCCTGTAACCACAAGGTTCTGTAAGGTACGCATGAATGCTTTTTCTGCGGCCCGCGCCGGGCTGCTTGCGGCAGTAGTACTCATTCTGGTCGCCTGCGGCGATGTCTTCCGCCCTATTGCGATTCCGTTATCACCTACGCCGCCAAACCCCGCCAACTTCCACTATGTAATCTCCCTCAGCTCCAATGGCTCGCTTAGCAATTCGGTTGTGCCTGCCAGTTTTGGCGCAAGTACAAAGATTGATGTTTCAGGAGACAGCAACGTTGGGGTGGCACAGCTTGGCCTTAATCCCGTTCATGGCGCAATCTTGCCGGATGGCGCAGACGTTTTTGTGGCTAACCAGTTCAGCGATACCGTTTCATTTTTTGATCCTTCTGTTCCCACGAAAGTTTCTACCATCAGCTTGCCGACCGGGTCCCAACCCGTATTTGTGAACACTACCGAAAATCCACATGTCTATGTGGCCAGCTTCGGTACGGGAGGCCTGGTAATTATTGACGCCAACAATGATTTCGCCAAAATTATTCCGCTTAATGTGAATCCGGGAACCGCCGCTACTTACCATCCTGTTGCCCTTGCGGAAACAGCCGATTCATCCAAGGTTTACGTGGCGAACCAGGGAGTGCCGGAAATATCCGTGCTCACTACTTCAGACCAGATTCTTCAGAAGGAAATTCCCACGAATGCCGCAAACTCCTCCTGGATCGTGGCCCGCTCAGATAGCGGATCGAATGGCGGGCGGGTCTTTGTGTTAAACGATGGATCCGTTTCCGTAGTCAATACCGCCACGGACACGAACATAGGAAACATAGCCATAGATGGCGGCGGGAATTTCATGTTTTACGATAAAAGCCAGAACCGGATTTTTATTACCAGTCCGTCAGCAGAGTCAGTCACGATATTAAATGCAATCCTCGACCCGCCCGCGAGCGTTCCCGGCCGGATTGATCTTTCTGCGGCCGCCAATGTTCCGGGCTGCCCCAACGGATGCTCTCCCACTTCGGTAGCCGTGTTGCCGGACGGCAGCCGCGCCTATGTGTCTGCCTATGTATTGCCCGCCAGTGGCGCGTCGCTGAGTTCCGTGGTGTTGGAAATTAATCCCGCCTCACAAACCGTTACCAAAAGCATTCCTCTGGCGAATGCGCCGGTAAATACAGCCAGTACGGGTTGCGATACTGCCCGTTTCCGTATGTCTATTGCGTCTTCCAGCGACGGGCAAAGGATCTACATCGCCAATTGTGATGCCGGCAGCACCGCAATTCTCCAGACTTCCGACGATACTCTGGTGCTCGATCTGCCTGCGCCAGCAGGCTCATTCGGCACGGCTGGCAGTGTGGGACTGCCCCCTCCGCAAAACCCGGTTTTTGTTCTTACTGGGCAATAAATTCAAACTCCCGGACGGCTCACCAAAGCCTTATTACTTAGGTCATCTTGGGCCATGTGACGTTTCGCGTCATACTCAAGGTTCCTCGGGGACCATGTCGCATGAATATTGATGACCTGCTGCGTATCGCCATGGAGCGCCGCGCTTCCGACTTGCACCTAAAAGTCGGCAACTATCCTCACTTAAGAATTGATGGGGAATTGATTCCGCTTACGGACCAGCCCCGCATTAGCGCGGAGGACATGCTGACCATGGCCTTCAGCATGATGTCTGCCCGCCAGAAGCAGAAGTTTAAGGAAACCACAGAAATTGATATGGCTTATGGCGTTGCTGGACTAGGGCGCTTCCGTGTGAACGTCTTCCAGCAGCGGGGCAACGTTGGCTTGGTACTCAGGGTCATTCCCACAAAAATTCGTGCTTTGGATGAGCTCTATTTGCCTAAAATTGTGGAGCAGATTTGCGATTTACCTCGCGGGTTGATTCTTGTGACGGGCGTTACCGGCTCGGGTAAATCAACCACCCTGGCCGCCATGATTGACCGCATCAACTCCACACGCGCCGAACACATTATTACGATTGAAGACCCAATCGAATTCCTGCACCGCGATAAAAAGGGCTACGTAAACCAGCGTGAGGTAGAAGTGGACACGCCGAATTTTTCCGCCGCGCTCCGCGCCTCTCTCCGCCAGGACCCCGACGTAATTCTGGTCGGCGAAATGCGCGACATGGAAACCATCAGCACCGCGCTGCACGCGGCTGAAACCGGTCACATGGTGTTCTCGACCTTGCACACGCTCGACGCTGTGGAAACCATCAACCGCATCATTTCGGTTTTCCCGCCTCCAGAGCAGAAGCAGATCCGCTTGCAGCTGGCGGCTGTTCTGCGCGCCGTTATCAGCCAGCGCCTTGTCCGCCGCAGCGATTCCGAAGGCCGTGTGCCTGCGGTAGAAGTCATGATCAACACGGCTTACATCCGCGAGTGCGTTCTGGTACCGGAAAAGACACGGGCCATTCGCGATGCCATTGCTTCCGGCACCTCGCAGTACGGGATGCAGACCTTCGACCAGTCTCTTTGGGATTTGTTTCAGGCTGGCCTGGTGGCCTACGAAACTGCTCTGGAGAACGCATCCAACGCCGACGACTTCAAATTGCGTATGCAGGGGATTTCTTCCACCTCAGACGTTTCACGCAATGCGATGCAGGCCTCGGGATTTGGCGGATAAGAATTTGCCGTGCGGAAGGCGGTTAGTGTGCGCCGCTTAGGCAGAAACCGCTTGCCTTGCGGCGGGCTGCGCTTCACAGATCATTTGGCTGCGCAAAATCTGCAAAGCCTCGCCCAGGGAAGAAATGTTAAGCACTTCATCGAGCTTTGTCCGCAGCAGAATGTCGTAAACCAGCCCGGAAGGATTCACCAGCTTGAGCTGAATTCCACGCTTCCGTGTCCAGTGGTGCCCGGTAATCAGCGCGGAGAGGCCACCGGCATCCACTAATTCCACATCGGAAAGATCGAGCAGAACAATCCTTGGTCCTTCGCCGGCCTTGACGGCGCGCGTCAATTCCTCGCATCCCGCTCCATGCAAAAGCCGTCCCGCACAGCGGACCACCATGATTTCGCCTATGTTTTCTGATGTGATGTTCAACATGGCTCACTTCCTTCACCTATAGCTACGGGGATAGACTCTAAAAAGTTCCAACTGTCATCAGGAAAAAAGGTAAAGTTCTGTTAAATCATTTCAGCACACGTAAATTTCAGTAGCTGTGACTTTTATGGCATTTGCGCAGCCCAAAAAGGTTTACACGGAAAATGAACTTTATGAATATGCGGTCGCGGCGCTTGCCCGGCGCATGCGTCCCGTAGGGGAACTCAAGCGCATGTTGCGCCGCAAAGTAGAAGCCAAGACTGAGCTGGGCGAGACTCTGGTGGAACTCATCATCCGCCGCCTTAAGGACCAGGGCTATCTGAATGATTCGCAATATGCTGCGGCGTATTCTTCTTTTCGCAGAGACAACGAAAAATTCGGCCGCCGGCGGGTAACTTCAGACCTGAAAAGCAAAGGTGTGCACGGAGAAGTCGCCGAAAAAGCGGTGACCGCCGCATACGAAGATGTGGATGAAGAACTACAAGCGAGGCTGTACCTTCGCCGCAAGCGTCTGCAAAAACCCGCCAATCAGAAGGAGGCCGCGCGCATATTCCGGAATCTGATGCGCGCCGGGTTCAGCTCCAAAATAATATTCACCATTCTCAAGCGATGGGACGTGGACGACGAAACTCTTACAGCTTTGCAGGGCGAAGAAGAGTAATCCCGGAAAGAATCAGGCCGCGAATCGTTGAACGTTTCTTGACTTGAGGTAAAGAGGAGAATAAAAGCACGGCATGGTCACCAAGCAAACAGGAATTGCAGGAAAAGTCGCGGTCATTACTGGCGCCTCCATGGGCATCGGTCAGGCCATCGCCAAATTGTTTGTAGACCAGGGCGCGAAGGTGGTTCTGCTCTCGCGCGATGCGGGACGCGCGGAAGCTGCGCGCTTTCGCATTGGGCACGCAGAAAGTACGCTGGCCCTGGCGTGCGATGTGCGGCACCGCGAAGAAATTGACCGGGTCATCAGCCTGACCCTGCACCATTTTGAGCGGCTCGATATCTGGGTAAACAATGCCGGGCACGGCATCATGGATTCGGTCGCGCGCGCCGATATCTCCGCCGTCCGCGATACGTTTGAAACCAATTTCTTTGGCACGCTGATGGCGATGCAGGCGGTCGTTCCGGTCATGGCGCAACAAGGCTCTGGTGGAATTATTAACATCTCAAGCGTGGCCGGACACATTCCCCTGCCATTTCACGCCATCTACAGCGCGACCAAATTTGCCATGAACGCGCTAGGCAAAGCCGCGCGGATTGAACTGCAAAACGCGGGCATCCATGTTATGACGGTTTGTCCCGGCTATGTGCAAACTGATTTCAGCGCGAACGCCATTCGCGGATCGGAAGTAAAGACAGTACGGCCTTCCTCAGTGCGCGGTGTCAGTGCCGAAAGGGTGGCAAAAGCCGTTCTGCGCGGTTACCAACAGCAAAAACGCGAAGTGATTGTGCCCTGGACCATGCATCCTATGGTAAAGCTTTACCAGCTTTTTCCATCGTTGCTAGAAAATGCAATGTTCCGGACTGTACGGAAACAAGATCGGCAGCAATAAGAACGAAGGACAGCGTCGGCTACTTCAATTCTTCCAGCATGGCCGTCATTTCTGACTGAGCATGAGTATTGCCGGTCCGCCGGGCGGATACAATCCCCTCGGTCAGCATTCTTTTTGCTTCTTCAATTCGGGCCGATTTCGCCAAGGCCTGGGCGGCCATAAAGTATCCCGCAGTGTAATCAGGATGCGCGGTCAGCAATTTGCCGAATTCTTCGAGCGCCCGGTCCGTGTCCCCGGAATTTGAATATTCCATGGCCAATCCGTAGCGGGCAAAAGCATCGTTCGGGTTTTGCGTAAGAATTTCTGTAAGTAGGGCAATTCGGTCCATAGTTCGTCCGGTTTAGCTTAACAGATGCGAATTGCCCGCCTTCAGCACAGAAACAGAGTCATCACAAACATACTGGCGGTCAGCTTGCGCAATCGGTAGAATGTCGGGCAACCGATCACTTCTTCGCGGAAGGTTTCCTTGACTTGCCCTTATTTCATTCCGACCCATACCGTTAATGGCGAATGGTTGCATCCTTCGCGGCTTCCTTTAGGCACAGGGTGGGCGGGGCGGTGCGGAGCTCCCGGTCACGATGGCGCGGAGCCTTCTTCTGAGGACATTCGTGAGCGCTGCAATTTGGGATATGCCACCGATTGCGCGCGGCTGCCGCAAGAGCGCACATGTGACTCCGTGCGCTTCTCGGTTGCGCGAGAATCGAGCGCTCAAGTGCGAGTGTGGTTTGTTTGCGAAAAGGCGCATGGACCCGCCGCGCACGGCATCCTGATATATGACTTGTCCACGCAGCAATGGAGCGCCCCTCATTCCGATCCTCGTATTCAAAGATTAGCTGAGTGTTACCTGCAATCGTATTTTTTGCGTCGAATTCAGCCTGCTGCGGCAGGCGACCATGCGAGCACACTTTCATGAACGATCCCAATGTCCCCGACTTAACCATGCCTCGTCCAGTGCGTGATTCCCAATCGGAAATGAATGAAGTTGTTCTGCCCAACGATACCAATCCGCTCGGCACATTGCTCGGCGGCCGCCTCATGCACTGGATTGATCTGGCCGGCGCGATGGCTGCGCACCGGCATTCGCGCAACTATGTGGTTACAGCTTCCATTGATCATCTGGATTTTTGGGTCCCGGTACATGTGGGCGATCTGGTAATACTGCGCTCGTCGGTGAACCGCGTTTTTCATACGTCCATGGAAGTCGGTGTCAAAGTGTGGGTGGAAAATTATATTTCCGACGATTGCCACCACGTGAGCTCCGCATATCTAACATTCGTAGCCGTGGATGCCGGAGGACGGCATCTTCCCGTGCCCGCCGTAATTCCGGAATCGGAAGACCAGAGGCGGCGCTATGATGACGCCGGGCGCAGGCGCGAAATCCGCCGCGCGGAATACGAACGCCGCAAAGCAAACATCCGGTAATCGTTCCAATTGCAGCAGGACCTCGCATTTCGGCCAACATGCC
>JAICKN010000015.1 GCA_025927855.1 Terriglobales bacterium | reverse complement strand
TCCGCCGCCGGCAAACGAAGAGTGATTCCCACCAGCGTCGCGCCCATCACGTTATTTGTGCGCGAAGAATCGGCTTGGATGTCTCCTTCTCCGCACCACACCAATGAAGATCAACCCGACCGCGGATTGAGCGATGGCGCCAAGCAGGTCCTGAATTTTCTCCGTCAGCGCGGCGCTTCCTTCTTCGCGGACATTGTGCGCGGCACAGGCAAGTTGAAGTCAGAGGTGGAAACGGCCCTGTGGGAACTTGTCGCCGCAGGATTTGTTACGGCGGATGGTTTCGACAATCTGCGCTCGCTGATTGATCCGAAACGCCGCTCCGGGCAGGGCCATGGCAGAACGTCGCGGCCCCGGCACTCCAGTGGACGCTGGGCGTTACTGCATTCCGATCCCGAGCCGGACCGCAACCGCGCTGTGGAAGCCACTTGCTGGATGCTGCTGAAGCGCTATGGAGTCGTGTTCCGCGATCTGCTGGCGCGCGAGAGCAATCTTCCCAAGTGGCGCGAATTGCAGATTGCCTTCCGCCGCCTGGAAGACCGCGCAGAAATTCGCGGCGGGCGCTTCGTGGATGGCTTTCTCGGCGAACAGTTTGCTTTGCCGGTCGCGGTGGAGTCCCTTCGCGCTACGCGCAGAATGCCGCCTTCGGGAGAAGTCATCACGGTCTCTGCCGCCGATCCGCTCAATCTGATCGGCATTCTGGTTCCCGGCGAGAGGGTCCCTGCAATTTCCGGCAAATCTGTTTCCTTCCGCGATGGAGTTCCGCTCGACTTAGGCGAAACCAGCGCGGCGCAATTTGCAATGCAAAAAGACGAAAGTTTCCCGCCCGCCGCGCAAGTGATGTGAACATTGTTCCCGCAGCACCCAAATCTCCAAATAAACTAGCTGAGATACTTAAAGCGACACTGAGACCGAGAAACAGCATGAATTTACAAATTCTGGCTGACAAGAGCGCCGTGTGCCGGGCGGCGGCCACGCAGGCCGCGAATGCGATCCGCAATGCTATCGGCCAGCGGGGAGACGCCCGCATTATTGCGGCCACCGGATCATCGCAATTGGAATTTCTGGAGATACTGACGGGCTTGACCGATATTGCGTGGAACAAAGTTGAGCTGTTTCATCTCGACGAATACATTGGCCTATCAGCCGATCATCCGGCGAGCTTCCGCAGATATTTACGGGAACACCTCATTCAAAAAACCGGCATCACAAGTTACCACCTGCTGGAGGGAGACAAAGACCCGGCGGAGGTGATGCGCCGGGTGGGCGCGGCGCTTCAATCAGCGCCCATAGACATTGCATTCACGGGGCTGGGAGAAAACGGCCATTTGGCCTTTAATGATCCCCCCGCCGACTTTGCCACGAAAGAACCTTTTATTCTCGTCAACCTCGATATCGCGTCGCGGCGGCAGCAGGTGGAAGAAGGCTGGTTCCCAACCCTCGAACAGGTTCCCCAACGCGCCATTTCCATGAGCATCTGGCAAATTCTGCAAGCGAAGGCAATTCTTTGCATTGCGCCGGAGGCCCGCAAAGCGCAAGCAGTAAAGGAATGTTTTGAAGGAAAGGTCAGCCCCCTTCATCCGGCTTCATCCCTTAGGACGCACCCTAATGTAACCGTGTACCTCGACGAAAGCTCAGCATCCCTGTTGAATCAAGCGCCTCTACGGTCTTCTTTATAAAGCGCAAAACCTCTGTGGGCCGGCAGTTCTGTATGTACTGCTCTCTCTTCCTTATCCAAAATTTCTCTCCCAAGTCATTCCGCCGTTTGGGCTGGTTCCAGCCCACGCAATTAAAGCGTTACCAGCCCCCGCCGATGGTAAGAGGGCAGCAGAAGCTGCGGCAACGGTTGCCGCGCGCGAATTGCCAGGCAATTGCTGCCTGAACTTCTCATCAGCGGCAGCAAGAGATAAGCCGAGGCAAAAGATTAAGCAGCAGCAAGAGACTTAAGAATGATGACGAAAGCAGAATGATGACGAAAGCGCTTCACAATGCGGGGGCGGTTTTTCCCCGGGCGGCGTTGTTGGGCGCTGTCCTGGCATGGGCCGGTTTTCCGCATATCCAAGCTCAAACCCAGGCCCAAACCCAATCCCAGACGCAAGCACAGCCTGGGGAGCGGAACCAGATTGATGCCTCCCAGCTTCGCGACCTGAACCTTTCTCAGTTGGCCGACATACGGGTGGTGACCGCCTCGAAGACGCCCGAAGAGCTCTGGAAAACTCCGGCGGCCATTTATGTAATCACGCAGGAAGACATCCGGCGCTCGGGCGCAACCACCATTCCCGAAGTGTTGCGTCTTGCTCCGGGAGTGGAAGTGGCCCGCCTCAGTTCGAATACCTGGGCCATAGGCGTTCGTGGCTTTAACAGCAGCTTCTCCAAATCCGTTCTGGTGCTGATTGACGGCCGCAACGTTTACACGCCGCTATTCGCCGGAGTTTATTGGGATGTGCAGGACGTGCTGCTGAGCGATGTTGATCGCATTGAAATTATCCGTGGTCCCGGCGGCACCATTTGGGGAGCGGATGCGGTCAACGGCGTGATCAACATCATTACCAAGCGGGCGCAAAACACGCAGGGCACACGTGTGACCGCGGGCGCCGGGAACGTAGACCGCGTGCGGGCTGCGGTCCGTTATGGCAACCAGCATGGACAAAATCTGCAGTACCGCATGTTCGCCAAAGGTTTCGGCCAAGCCCCGCAATTTGAGCCGGCGCACGATGACTTTGATGACTGGCAGATGGGACACGCGGGCTTCCGCGCGGACTGGCAGCCGGAAGATAGCGACAGCCTGACGGTGCAGGGCGATCTCTACAAAGGCAATATTGGCCAGCAGATCAGCATCGGATCATTTTCTCCGCCCGACCAAAATGAGGTGGATGGATATCAGGATGTTTCCGGCGGGAACCTGCGTTTGCGCTGGCAGCACACGCTGGCAAACGGCTCCAGCATGCGCTTGCAGGGATACTACGACCGCACCTACCGGCTGGGTGTGCAACTCGGGGAGACGCGGGACACATACGATGTTGATTTTCTCCATAGCATCGCGTTCTCCCGAAACAACTTTAGCTGGGGCGCAGGAGCGCGGATAAGCCCGGCTTCCATTCAGCAGATTGTGCCGACCATTGACTTTACCGACCACCACCCGGTAGACAATGTTTTGAGCGCCTTCGCGCAGGGCCAAGTCGAGATCATTCCGAACCTGTTGTCGTTTACCGCCGGGGCAAAATTCGAGCACAACAACTACAACGGATTTGATGTATTGCCTTCAGGACGCCTTCTATATACCCCGGGGCCGCAGCAAACCTTCTGGGCTGCGGTCACGCGGGCGGTGCGCACGCCTTCCCTGATCGACCGCGACCTCGAGTTGACAGACTTCCTCATTTCAAATCCGCTGGCCTATTTGCAGGTCAGCGGCAATCCGGATTTCGAACCGGAGACCCTGCTTGGCTTTGAAGCGGGCTACCGGCGGTTGATTACCCGCCGCGCCTACGTTGATTTCGCCTGGTATCACAACCAGTATCACGATCTTTCAAGCGACGGCGCTTTAACACTCACGGCCGCCGCCACTCCCGCTCCGCCGCACCTCTTGCTGGCGACCGCCTTTGCCAATGGCATCAAAGGCAATACTGATGGCTTTGAAATTGCCCCTGACTTCAAAATATTTTCCTGGTGGCAGGTGCGAAGCTCCTACTCCTACATCAATCTCGACCTGAGCAATGAGCCGGGCAACGCGGACACATCCACAATTGCCTCGGATGAAGGGTCGAGCCCGCACAACCAGGTGGAGTTCCGCTCTCTTTTAACTTTGCCAAGGCAGGTGGAATTCGACACTGCTTACCGTTATGTCAGCGCCTTGCCTGCCCAGGGTGTCCAGTCCTATCAAACTCTGGATGCGCATATCGGCTGGCGCTTCTCCGAATCCTACGGCCTGTCGGTGGATGGGACGAACCTGCTGCAGCCGCATCACGCCGAGTTTGGCGGACTGGGCGGCGTCACCGCCATTCGGCGCAGCATTTACGGAGAGATCACGTGGACAAGATGAGAAACAAGAGGCCCGCAACCATGCGTGGGAATTACCGATGAATTCGAACCGTGGGAAAATTGCGTTAGGATATGCGCGCGCTTCTGGGCTTGCCCTGCTCCTCATGATCGTGCCCACGCTGGTTCTTGCGCCTGGGGGCTTGTGCGCGCAACAGGCGGCTCCCACCGAGTACCAGATCAAGGCCGCCTATCTCTACAACTTCGGAAAGTTTGTTCACTGGCCGGCCCGGGTGGAAGCCGCGCCTAACAAATCCTTTTCTGTTTGTGTTCTCGGGCAGGATCCGTTTGGCCCCGCGTTGAAGGCCATTCTGGCCGGACAAAATATAGATGGCGAAGAGACGGTCGCGGCAACCATCGCCCGCCCCGAGGATGCCGCGAATTGCCGCATCCTGTATATCAGCTCTTCTGAGGAACACCGGTTAAAAGAAATTATCGCCGCGCTCGACGACAGCAGCGTGCTTACGGTCAGCGATCTGCCGAGCTTCTCCAAAAAAGGCGGCATGGTGGGCTTCGTCTTCAACAACAACAAAATACGCTTCGAGGTAAACCTGGGAAAAGCGCAGCGCGCCGGTCTGACCATGAGTTCCGAACTTTTGAAACTGGCGGTAGCCGTGCGCAACAGCCCGGCGGGAAATTGAATCCATGCCTCACAACCGCAAACTTTCGCTTTCCCATAAATTGACGCGGATGAACGTAATGGTCAGCGGCATTGGGCTGCTGCTGGCCTGCACCGCATTCATGGTTTTCGATGTGATCAGCTTCCGTCAAATCCTGGTAAACAATCTCTCCAGCCAGGCGCAAATTGTCGGCGCCAATAGCGTTTCCGCCTTGCTGTTCAATGATCCGGATTCTGCCCGTCAGACCTTGGCCCCGCTGGTGGATTCGCCGGGAATGATTTCAGCGACCATCTACAAGCCGGATGGCCATCCCTTTGCCACGTACTCCCGGCGAGGCGACCCGCAGCCACCGCCACTGACCCCGGGCTTTCCGCGTGCCATGCAAACTTATTCCTTCCAGAAAAACGAATTGATATTGGTGCGCACCATTCTTTTCCATGGCAAGCCGGTGATGATGGTCCGCATTCGTTCCGATTTGCACTACATTACCGCACGCTTCCGGCGTTATTTCCTGATTGTTTTGCTGGTAATGATCGGCAGCTTGCTGATTGCGGTCCTGATGTCCTCCGCCATACGGCGGGCGCTTTCCGACCCGCTGGACAGGCTGGCGCAGGCCGCAAACATTGTGGCCCGCGAGAAAAGATATTCCATTCGCGCTCCCCGCACCGGAAGCGGCGATGAATTGGATAACCTGATTGAGAATTTCAATGAAATGCTCAGCCAGATTGAGCAGAATGACGCCGCGTTGCGCGAGGCCCGCGACCATCTCGATAAACGCGTGCAGGAGCGTACCGCCCAGCTGGATACTGCCAATAAAGAGCTGGAGGCGTTCTCCTATTCCGTGGCGCACGATCTGCGCGCGCCCATCCGCAAAATCGCCGGCTTTGCCCGGATTGTGGTGGAAGATTATGGCGAGCAACTGAACGACGAGGCACGCAGCCATCTGGACAAGGTGCAGGACGGCGCACAACAAATGGCAACGCTGGTGGAGGGCCTGTTAAGCCTGGCGAGGCTGGGCAGACAGGCGGTCACGCGGAAATCCATTGCGTTGAATGCCATGGTAGATGAAATTATTCGCGGGCTTTCCGCAGAAAATTCTGAGCGCAAAATCGAATGGCGCATAAGCGAACTGGGCAATGTGGAATGCGACGATGCCCTGGTGAACCAAATCTTCGTGAATCTTTTGAGCAATGCCCTGAAGTATTCCCGCCCACGTGAGATCACGATTATTGAAGTGGGCCAGATGCCGGATGAAAAGGAACAAGTCTTCTTTGTCCGTGACAATGGGGTCGGCTTCGATATGAAATACGCAGACAAGCTTTTCGGTGTCTTCCAGCGCCTCCATCGTACCGAAGAATTCGAAGGAACTGGCATCGGACTCGCAACCGTCGAACGAATCATACGGCGCCACGGCGGCCGCATTTGGGTGGATGCCGCTCCCGATCAGGGAGCCACCTTCTTCTTTACCTTGGGTACGCAGCCGGCGCCCGCGCCCATAGAAATTGCGCCCCAGCCAGTCGAAACACCAGCGTAAGAGCAGTCTGGGGAAAGACACTGTTCCCGCTTGGCACAAAACCGCAAATCAATCCGCGCCGGCGCTTTGTTCTGCCATTGCGCTCGTGGCGGAGGTCCCGGAGAGCGTTTGCCATCCGCGCCGGGAAAGGTCCCAGAAAATCAGATAACCGGCAATCGCGGCCAATACCAGCAGGAACGTTCCCATCGCCCAGTGCTCAAATACGAGTTCGCCAATTCCAAACAGGCAGCCGTAAACCAGAATGCATCCCATCACCCAATTAAACGCATTGCCCGCCACATCACGCACTTCGGGCAGGTCGGGCGCAAGGCGCGCCACCGGCTTCCATCCGTAAACCGTGGGGTGGACCCGCCGGTAAAATGAAACCAGAGTTTGCTGCGATTCGGGCCCGCTGATAAACGTAGCCAGCACCCACACGACTGTCGTGATGCCGCCGGTAATGAGCGCAGACTTGGCATAAACCAGCGCGCTGTTCCCGGTGAAACTGACGTTGTGCAATCCAATAGTGACCGCCGCCGCCACCGCCATGGCCGAAATCTCACTCCAGGCGTTGATGCGCCACCAGTACCAGCGCAGGATGTAAACGGCCCCGGTGCCAAAGCCGATATTCAACACCAGGTCCCACCCTGCACTGATGGAACTTAGTTGCGAAGCGGTATATCCGCTGGCCAGCACGAGCAACACGGTAATAATTTTGCTGATGAATACATAGTGCCGTTCGGTTTTCTCCCGCACGAAAAAGCGCTTATAAAGATCGTTCACCAAATAAGAGCAGCCCCAGTTGAGTTGGGTCCCCACAGTAGACATGAATGCCGCCAGGAACGCCGCGATCATAATGCCGCGCAGCGCGGGCGGAAGATAATCGCGCAAGACCATTACATATCCCTGTTCGGGATTTGCGGCAAATGCGGCGCTCGGATGCAGGCCGCCATTCGGCGAATAGACAGCCAGCGCGACCAGTCCGGTTACAATCCATGGCCAGGGACGCAGAGCATAATGCGCGACGTTGAACCACAGTGTCGCGCCAAGGGAATTTTTCTCATCCTTGGCGCTGAACATACGCTGCGCCACATAGCCGCCGCCTCCAGGCTCCGCCCCGGGATACCACGCCAGCCACCATTGCATGCCGAGATACACGATGAAGGTGAGCACAGGCAAAGTCCATAATGCATTTGTGGTGAGGCCCAGATGAAAATTCGGAAGAAACGCCACGGGATCGGCCGTCGCCACTCCGCCCTGGTGGACGTTGTTCTCAATCATCTTCAAGTGCACTTGCAAGGCCTGCATGCCGCCGAACTTCACCACCGCAACCCAGGCCAGCACGATAATCATGGCCATCTTGAGAATGAACTGAAAGAGATCGGTAACCAGAACTCCCCAAAGCCCGCCGATAAAGGTATAAAGCCCGGTGAACGGAATGATGATGAGAATGCAGATAAGCAGCGCGGTATGGCCCGGATCGCCCAGAGTGTAATGAAATGAAAGCGCGCCGATGCCAATCTGCAAAACGCGCCCTTGCGCGATCATCGGCCCGAGCAGCACGGTGATAATGCTGATCATGGCGCGCGTCACCCATCCCAGGATGAAGCAATTCATGAACAGGCCAAGATAGATCGCCTTGAAGCCCCGCAGGAATGCTGCCGGCTTTCCGCCATAACGGATTTCGCAGAGCTGCACATCGGTGAGGATTTCTGCCCGCCGCCAGTAACGGGCAAAGAAAAAGACGGTCAGCATCCCTCCGACGCACGAGCCCCACCATATCCAGTTGCCCGCGATCCCCTGCTTGGCGACCACCCCGCACACAAACAACGGAGTGTCCGCGGCAAAGGTTGTGGCCACCATCGAGGTGCCGGCGAGCCACCAGGAGACATCGCGCCCGGAAATAAAAAATTCTTCGGTATTGCCGCTCGCCCGGCGGCGATAGTAAATGCCAATGAACAGATTGACGAGAAGATAGCCGCCAATCACAAGCCAATCTATGGAGGTAAGAGGCATGAATCCTCGATCAAGAATCAGGGATTAGCCGGCCATCGCGCGCCAGGCTGGCACGCCGAGGATTCTACCCCAAGCCTTATGAAACTGCCTTATCTTTTCGGCTGCTGTTTTCAGGCGCTGTTTTCAGGCATAAGCGCCAGGCATTGTTCTTCATAAATTCTTTCTAGCATTGTCTCTGGGCACAATTTTTAAAGACAAGAAAAAAGGCCGCGGACGATTGCGGCCTTTTCGGAGCAGAGACAAATCGCTATTTGTTGGAGAAGAATGAGTAACCGATGGAAACACCGACCCGCGTCATCCGGTCGGAACTGAATTCAAAATTGTTGTGAACAAAATAAACGTGGGCCTCGGGCCGCAGGAAAACATTGCCGTGCACATACACACGGACATCGGCTCCCACATGAGTAAGAAAATGGGTGCTGCTGGTGTAGTCCGTGCATCCGGTAAAGCTGCAATTGACGTTGCCGTAAAAGCGGACATCCTCGCCGCCAATTCCGCCCATTACGTCAGCGCCGAATTCCTTGGTGAATCGCTCTCCCCACAAGGCATTGAAATCGTAAAGAATGGGCCGGAAGGGAATTTCGCCAAAGCCGCCGACGTTATATAGGTTCTGCCGGGAGCGCCACGCAACCTCTCCGTTGAATCCGAGATGGTGCTTCATAAAAATATCGGCCCGGATGCTGGTGTACAGGCCCCCCCGGATGGATTGCGGAAAATGACTCGAATCGGCGCTGCTGGCGGAGGGTGCCAGCAATGTTCCAAAACCTAGTCCCACATCCGCTTGTTGAGCCTGGGCCACATTTTGCAATACAAAGAACCCGCACAAGGCAGCGATGACGCAGATCTTTCTCATGTAACTCTCCGTATTTGACAATCCATGCATAGTTAAATCACCAGGAAACGCTTCTGCTCCCTAGCTTCTTCTTCTCGCAGTAGGATGCCATGGATGGCATCCCAGATGCACTTTACTAAAGTTACAAAGGTTCCAGAACCTCATAAATCTACAAACATTCTTGTTACAAACCCGCGTTGGACGGAAAAGTCGCGGAAACTTTGGTAGTGCCCCAGTTTCAAACTGAGGCACTACCGAAACTTTGCGCCCGGGTCGGCTTTTGTCTTGTCCCGATCCTCGGCAGCCTCCGGACTGTCCCCGTGCGGCTAAACGCCGCATCGTGACACGACTTGTAAAAATCGCCTGCACAGGTCATACAATGGATACGTTGCCGCAGCTATTTGAAGTGCAATGAAGAACAGTAGCGAAACCCGCTTGGAGACCGCTGCGCCCGTCCGCGGGTGGTCCGCCGGTCTCGCCCAGGACCTGTATATACGGAGCGGTGCAGAAGCACTGGGACTGGGCCTCGAAGAGTTCGCTGCAATCATCCTCGGCATCATCGCAAAATTCCTTCCCGCCGAATGCAATGCAAACAGTGTGGAAAAATTCTGCTGTGAACTTCGCCTGCAGGATTTGGCATTGGCCCATGCCTGCGCCGCCGGGCATGAGCGCGCGTGGGAGGCGTTCATGGTCCGCTACCGCGCGAAGCTTTATAACATGGCGTCCGCCATCGCGCGGGAGTCTTCCGCTGCGCGCGAACTGGCCGACGGGCTGTACGCGGAGTTGTACGGCACCGCGCTGAAAAATGAAAAGCGCGTTTCAAAATTGTCGTCCTACAATGGCCGCGGATCGCTCGACGGATGGCTGCGCACAGTCCTCGCGCAGGAATTTGTTAACCGCTACCGCAAACAGCGGCGTTTGGTCAGCCTGGAGGAAGAGACCGAGGCTGGCCAGCAGTTTGCATCGCCCCCACCCGAGGCTCAAATATCGGCAGATTCGCGGATGGAAATAGCCACGGATGAGGCTCTGGCCGGCCTTTCGCCCGAAGACCGTTTTCTTCTGGCGGCCTACTATTTGGACCAGCGCACTCTGGCGGAAATCGCGCTGGCCTTGAAGTTGCACGAATCCACCATCAGCCGCAAATTGCACAAGCTCACTAAAACATTGCGTAAACAGGTCTTAGCGGGATTGAAGAAGAGCGGCATGAGCCGCCGCCAGGCCGAAGAAGCGCTGCGGGTGGATGTTCGTGATCTTAAGGTTGATCTAAGAAAACGGTTGACGCAAGAAGGAGACGCTGCCGCGTTCCATAAACATAAAGTACAGGAGCCTGCTGGATAAGGCTCTGGAGAGGCAGCGTGTATTTTGGAAGTAGATGTATGCAGCACTGAGTTGTAGGCAGACGCATGACTCTATTACCTGAATCCGTGCGCAGACGATTGGCTGCGGAGCCGGCTGAAGCGGCAAACTTTTCTGCGTTGCATTCTTCGGCGGATATGCTTTCGGCCTTCGCGGAGGACCGCTTGAGCCCGCAGGAACGCGCCCGGTTAATGGAACACCTTTCCATGTGCGCAGATTGCCGGCAAGTGGTCTGGCATGTTCTGCCCGGATCAGGTGCGCCTGAGGCAACCGCACAGCTCGCCCCGGTACGTTGGGCATTCCGGTCCCCTTGGCTTGGTTCTCCTGCATTCCGCTGGAGTGCCATTACCGCTTGCCTCATCGTTGTCGCAGGCGCAGCGCTGTTTCAGCGTGATATGTTGCAGCACCACCAAATGACGGCGGACCAGCGGCCCGCAGTTCTGGAAAGACCCATGCAGCCTGAATCTGAGCTGCCAGCGGCGGCCGACCCGAAGGCGGCAGGCTCCGCAGCGGTTGCCGTCGTATCGCAACCGTCTTCGCCGGTGAATGCAAACCATAATCCTCATGCGACCGTGAACATTCCTGCCCGCGCTCCGGCGCAGCCCGCAAGGAACATGCCGTTGCATGCAAACGCGTTTATGGGTTCAACGGTTACGGCGGGCAGCGTGAATGCGGATCTCAGAGGTAAGATTTTTCCGCGTTGGACCTTGACCTCGGATGGGCTGCTGCAACGCTCGCTCGATGCGGGGAAGTCCTGGCAGCCTATCGTGATTCCCGGCAACAGTTCCACGCTGCATGCCATTGCCGCGCAGGGGACGCATGTCTGGGTGGGAGGCGCCGCCGGAGTGCTCTACCATTCTTCCAATGCAGGCAAAGACTGGTCCCAGGTAAAACCCAGCGATGGCGGAAAAACGCTGGCCGGCGACGTCATCGGTATCGAATTCTCATCTGTTCAAATGGGGAAATTAATCACTGGCCGCCAGGAAACCTGGACCACCGCGGATGGCGGCAATACCTGGCAGAAAAACAAATAATTCCACTCGCTGAGCAGAGAACTGCCAAGCTATTCCTAACTGCAGTCAAATTTTTTTTGAAGGCCTCGATCGGAAATCAACGGCCACTCTTCTGAAACTCTTGCAGCTTTTCTGACTCTTGTTTTTCTTCTTTGTGGTGGAGATCAAGCCCGAAAGATGGATGCTCGCGCGTTCCGGTGATTTTGATCGGCAGCTCGGTGACATCTCCCTTGCGGAAAAATGGGTCTACCGCTTTCAGGAAAAATGATTTCAGTCCGGTCGTCATTTGAGAAAGCTTCGCGTCGAGCTTGAGCGTGCCGTAAAAATTGAGCTTTTCATCGGCAAGAGCATAGGTGCCGTTTAATTCGATATGGGCGCCGGGCACTTGAAAGATGAGATTCCTGAGGGTGACGATGCCGCCGCCCAGAGCAAACTGGCCCTGCAGTTCGGAGATGCTGCTGCCCGCGTCTTTATCTTCTGGCTTGCCTTGCGCCCTTCGGCTGAGGCTCTGCACCTTGGCGCGTATTTCAGGATCGGTGAACCATACGTGGTTCACTCCAAATTTGCCAACCAGTTTCAGTCGCCGGGTAACGTCGCCCTGTCCCGTGGGCAAATCGAATTTTGTATGCAGGCTCACGTTTCCGGTAAGCGGAGATTTCTCCGACTTCACGCCCAGCAGCATTAAATCTTCAATGCGGCCATTATTGACGGAAACATCCAGCTCCACCGCACGGCCTTTCTCCTCCTTGAGCACTGCGCCGTCGGCGACGATGGTTGTATGCCCCACAATGGCCCGCACCGGATGCAACATAGTGTTGCCGTTGGTGCCATCCACTGTGGCTTCAAATACGGTCTTCAAATCTACCGGGTGCCCCGCCAGCGTTACCTGAAAATTCGGAGTGTCGGTTTTTCCCCGCACAGCGAGTTGCTCGAGAACGCCCCCAAACTCGCCTTGGGAAGAAAGCGTTCCGCTAATGCCTTTGAACACCCCCAGATCGGCGTCTTTGAATGTGTAAGCTGCGGCCAGAGGAGTTTGCCCCGGATCACCCGCATTCCACGGGCCGAAATTGCCGCTGGAAACGATTTCGCCCGGAGGTTTGTAATTGGTCAGGTGTGCTGTAAAAGACGCCGCGCGGTGCAGTCCCACAGAGTACATGACCAACTGATGTATACGGAAAATGTGTTCAGGTTTTTGCGGATTGCCGGGAATGATGTGGAGTTCGGTGTCATCCACATCAAGTTCGTGGACGAGAATTTTGATCTCCTTCAATTTGCGCTTGCGCTCACTGGCGCTCGCAGACGCTTCCGACCTACCCTCTTCCGCTGCATGGCGGGGTGGAATGTGAATAATGAGGCCCTTGAGCTGAATGCGTTCGATTCTCCAGGGGGAACCCAGCAACGCCAGCGGCCCGGCTTCTGCGGAAAACTCACGCGCCGCCATCAGCGGCGGAATATCCGTGCGGCCTTGATAGCGAACTACAAGGCCGGAACCGGTGACGCGCAACCGGGAGCTGAGAGAAACATGAAAGTTCGCCACCTCCACATTGCCGTTGAACTTTTGCTGCAAAAGCTGGAGAGCTTTCGCGTGCACGTAGGGCTGCGCATAGTGGAACGCGACGGCAATCGCAATCCCCAAAAGTACGAGCAATCCCAAAAGCGACCAGAGCACGATGGCCCAAACCGGGCGTTGCTTATGCGGACTGTGTGTGAGCTTTGCGGAGTCGGCCAATTGCGGCAATCACGCTCTCCCATTCCGGCAGGCGAAATCCTCGCAATCATCATCATTGCTGGAAAATCACATTCAAGCAGAAGCAAACAGCGTGCGCTTCTTTAATAGCATCGCCCGCTGTATTCGATGAGCTGCGCACAATGAGAGTTGGCTAAAACGTTTGCAGGAGCGTCTCTTCGCAACGAGCCGGCGGTTTCTCAAACTCCAAAGATCGTGCTTATGCAGCCATCACCGGCGCCTGGCGGCTTTTTGCAAGAGCACAACTGTATGGGCGATGGCGGCATTGTCAGTACCCATGCCCTCCGGGGTCTTGGCCTTCAGTCCAACACAATTCTGCGGAATGCTCAGCAATTCGGCCACACGCTCGCGCAGCGCGGATGCATGCGGGCCTACTTTGGGCGCGGCCAGAATCAACGTGGAATCCACATTCGCCACCGCGTACCCTTCCTGCTTCACCCGGCGCAAGGCTTCCTCCAGAAAAACAGTGGAATCCGCGCCTTTCCATTGCGGGTCCGAAGGAGGGAAGATCGTCCCAATGTCAGGACCGGCGATTGCGCCGAGTAGAGCATCGGTAATTGCGTGCAGCAGCACATCCCCGTCGGAGTGCCCGCCCAGGCCTCTTTCGTGCGGCAACGTTAAGCCACCGATCTTCAGAGGAGTTCCGCGTTTAAATTCGTGCGAGTCCCAGCCATAGCCAATGCGGATGGGCAACTTTGTGGCTTTCGGTTTTTTGGAAGCGGGCATGAAGTCGAAGTAGCTGTAGGTTCCGTTCTCTTAAGCGCTCTTCAGATAGAACTCGGCCAATTGCAGGTCTGCCGGTGTCGTAATTTTAATGTTTCGCGGCGATCCCATGACGACCGAAACTTTATAGCCGGAGCGTTCCGCGAGGGAAGCCTCATCGGTTCCGATAAAGCCATCCGCTGCGGCCTCGTCGAAAATCTTGCGGATCACTTCATAGCGGAACCCCTGCGGCGTTTGCGCCATCACAACACGCTCCCGCGGAATGGTCGAGGAAATGAGTGCGCCTTCCGCGGTCCGCTCCACTTGCTTGACCGTATCAATAGCGGGGATCCCGGCAATCGCCGCTCCGTGTTTGCCGGCCGCGTCAATTACCTCGTCAATAATTTCCGGCGTCACAAATGGGCGCACGGCATCGTGGACAAGGACAATGTCGTCTTTGGCCGCGGAAACAACTGCCAGCGCGTTGGCCACAGATTGCTGGCGATGTTCTCCCCCCTCGACCAGTTCGACTTTCTTCTTCAGGATTTCTTTGCCTTCTTTTTCCAGGCGCGCGCGGAAACCGGCAATCTCATCCTTCCGCAGCGATACATAAATTTCGCCTACCGCCGGAACTCCGGCAAATATCCGCAAGGTGCGAACGAGGATGGGCGTACCCGCCAAATCCGTAAACTGCTTGGACGCCCGGGACTTTTTCCCGGTGCCGGGACTCTCTCCCCGCATGACCGGGGACATCCGCGTGCCGAGTCCGGCAGCTGGAATCACGACAATTACTTTGCGGTTCATGCGGGCTGACAGTATAAGGGCGAACCCATGGGAACTTCAAATTCAGCCCAGCCGTCCCTTATGGGTTCCGTATCCCCGCCCCAACCTTTAGCTGCGTTCCGGAGAGCCTGTAGGAATCTTATCCACGATTTTGCTCATAGAAAGAATTTCTTTCCCTCCCGCCCTTCCTTATCCCGGAATCGGATGCGCGCTATGCAGCGCAACCTGGCAAGAACTCTAAACTTAGCGCAAATCACGCGCACCCTCTCGCATGGCAAGCAGCTTGCAACATAATTCCGGTTGGAGGAGCAACATGAGCGCGCAAAAAGGTTTCGCGCAAAAAAGACTAAAGATAATTTCTTTTTATGCGGTCATGGCTCTGGCTATGGTTTTCGCCTTAGGAACGTTCGTTGCAGGAACAACGATCGTGTTTGCTGTCGGACGGTCCATGCTTCCGACATCAGCGCCTTTTCAACCTGTGCTGTCCCAGCCGGAAAGCGTTCCCGGAACTAAGACGGATGGCCTCACTCCCCAGGACAATCAGGACAAATACCAACCTCACGGAGCGGAAGAGGGCCAAAATCAAAAGGGAGCGGCCGCAGTCAATCTGAAGCAAGCTCAATTGCGGGAAAATTTGCGCCAGGAAAAGCAGGAGAAAATCCCTGATGTGCAAAGCTTCTCCGGCCTTCTTACCGATTCGCGCTGTGGGGCGCGCCATTCCCGGGCGCTGGGTAAAAGCGCGGCTGAATGCGCGCGCTTTTGTGTGCGGCACGGCGCGCAGTACATCATCGTCAATGGCGGGAACACCTACAAGCTCAACGGGCGCGCTACGCAAATCCGCAATTTCGCGGGCCAGCGGGTCATGGTTACGGGCTTATTACAGGATGGCGCAATCCGCGTCCGCTCTTTAAGTGCCGCCGATTAAATTACTCCGGCGCGGGTTCCACCATCAGTTGCGGCTTCTTTCCTTCACCGGAAGCGACTGCGCCGGGGCCAGGAACGACCCGAGGCTCCATTCTTGCTCCGCTTCTTTCATCCCACTTGCCGAAGATCATCTTTCCCGCAGTCGTCTGCAACACCGAGGTCACGGAAATATCAATCGTTTTGCCGATGGACTTGCGGGCATTGTCAACCACAACCATCGTTCCGTCATCCAGGTAAGCCACGCCCTGGTTATATTCCTTGCCTTCTTTCAGGATAAATACGCGCATGGTCTCGCCGGGCAGAACAATGGGCTTGAGCGAGTTGGCCAGTTCATTGATGTTCAGCACGGCCACGCCCTGAAGCTGCGCAACTTTATTCAGATTGAAATCGTTAGTCACAATTTTGGCTTCGTAAACTTTGGCCAGTTCAATTAACTTCAGGTCCACTTCGCGGACCTCGCGAAAATCATCTTCCACGATTTGGATTTGCAGGTTCGCGGCTTTTTGCAGCCGCTGCAGAATATCGAGTCCGCGGCGGCCGCGGTTACGTTTGAGCGAATCCGCGGAATCAGCCACCAACTGCAGTTCGCGCAAAACGAATTGAGGAATGATGAGCACGCCATCCAGAAAACCAGTCTCGGCAATGTCGCAAATGCGCCCGTCAATAATTACGCTCGTGTCGAGGATCTTGTAGCTTTTTTTGTGCTGCTTTTCCGCGCCAAAAATTCCCCCCAGGGCGGAAAGGTTCAGCAGGTCCCCTTTATTCGATCCCAGCACAAGGCCCACGTAAGCCATGAGCAGCATCACCATGATTTGTAGAAAGCTCTGGGTCTTTCCCACGGGAACGCTGTTGCGGATCACCAAAGAAAAAAGATAAGCGCCGATAATGCCAAGGACGCTTCCAATGGCCGCGCCGATCAGGCGTTTCAGGCTGATGGCGCGCAGCCGCCATTCAAAAATCACGATGGCGGACCCGATAAAAGCGCCCGCCACTGCTTCCCATTTTGATGCCAAGCCAAACGGGCCGATGAAGTAACAGGCACAAGCAACGATAACTATGAATATTGCGCGTATGAAAATGATGCCCACAGTCCCCCCCGGGAAACGGCGCCTGCCCCGCACGCAAATAGGCGCGATGAATAAATTTTACGATATGAATTTTGATAAAGGCCGTCGTTTTCGAGCGTACCTCCGGCAGAGAGCCGAAGCTGCCGGAATATATCAAGAAAAGTATATACCTCTCGGATTTACCAGCCCAGACGTATTCTCGCGAGTTTACAACTCACAATCAGGTTTGATGAAGGCGATGGATCCAAATTCGCTAATCACGATTCAATGGCCGGACTTCTACGTCTCGTGATCCACTTGCCGCCTATACCCTCAATTTTTCCTCTAACTTCAAATTCGTCCGGCAGGATTCGAAAAAAGTGATTGGCCGTAACAAATATTTGACATTCGCGAACCCGCAATGGCTGCTAACGCTCAAAAGCTGCCGCCGTCTAATCATTCGTCCGCAGAAGTTCGGTCTTTAATCGCAAGCCGGTAAGACCATCCTCTAGATGAGACGAGTCTGTGACCGAAGGTCGGGGTGCGGCACATTCCGCTTTCCCGGAATTTCGGCGATGAAGGAGAGCAATCCATGACGGCACAAAAATTCCCCAAATACCTGACCACCCTCGGATTGACGCTGCTTTGCGCGGCAGCAGCGTTCGCCGCGAACAAAGCTTCGGTGCAGATCATCAGCCCGGTAACGGTCAACGGCCAGCAACTTAAAAGTGGAGATTATTCCGTGCAATGGGACGGAAGCGGCTCGGATGTCCACGTGCAGATTCTCCGCGGCAAAAAAGTTGTCGCCAGCTCCAATGCGACCATGGTTAAGATGGACCACCCCGCGCCCACTGACTCGGTCATCGTGAACACGAACCCGGATGGAACGAAATCCCTCAGCGAAATCCGCTTTGGCGGCAAGGACTTCGCCTTGTCTCTGCAAAAAGGAGAAACAGGCGGGGGAGCGGGGGCTGCGGCGGGCGCTGCAAGATAACGCGGCGAACGGTTGTGTGGATTAAGGGGGGGCCGCGCGGGCATACTCCCTTATCCCATTTTAGCGGCTGGCTGCGCTTGCCACTTTCCTGAGTGCATTCCCTTCCAGCGCGGTCAGCCGCCATTCATCCATTAAAACGGCGTCCAAACCCTCGTAGAACTTTATGGCAGGCTTGTTCCAGTCGAGCACCTCCCAGCGCACGCTAAAATAATTTTCTGTTACCGCCATAGCTGCAACTTGCGCCAAAAGCGCTCTGCCAATTCCTTTTCCGCGAAGATGCGAACGGACGAATAAATCCTCAAGGAACAATCCTCGCTGCGCCCGGAAGGTCGAATAAAACTCATAGAACAACGCATATCCAGCCGGCTGATTGTCCCATTCCGCAAGCAGGCCCCGGAACCCTGGCTGCCGATCGAAGGCATCGCGCTCCAAATCTTCCGCCTTGGCCGTCACCGGCAAATGTTCGAATTCCGCGAGTTCCTGGATCATGGCGAGAAGCGCGGGTATGTCCTGCGGGCGAAGAGGGCGGATGGCAAGCATTACGAACTCCCAATCATTATGAACTCCCGCGTGTTACGGACTCCCACGCGTTAACAGACTCCATAGATTCGCTTCAGCGCCACAGTCAAGTGGCGTTTCAAATTTACGGCTCTATTTTCTAAGATAAAAATTCCATCTAAGGTGCGTACCTTAGAAAAACCTTAGTGGTCACCATTCAGCAACTCAGCTCGGCTACAGCAAATCCCGAATAAATTACCTACCGCACCTGATAGCTCATTCCCCGGCTTTCTCCTATGCTCACACCAGATTCGCGTAAAGCTGCTTTGGGCCATGTTTCAGGTCCTTCATGCGGTGAAAAATTAACGTTCCGGAAGAGGCTCCGAAAGCATGAAGGTTTGCCTTATTACCACATTTCCTCCCAGCCGTGGCGGTTTGAGTGAATATGGCTTCCACATCGCGCAAGAATTGCAGCAACATCCTTTCCTGAGCCTGGCGGTTTTGGGCGATCAATCATCGGAGCCGCAGCCCCCCGAGCCGGAGGGCTTTTACATCGTCCGCTGCTGGAAATTCAATGATTTCAAAAGTCCCATTCGCCTCCTCCGGGAAGTCCGGAAATTTAATCCGGATGTGGTCTGGTTCAATCTGCTGTTCACAACCTTCGGCGAAAATCCTTTAATCGCATTCTGGGGCCTTATCACCCCGTTTCTTACCCGGCTGGCAGGCTATTACAGCCACGTAACCCTTCATCATTTAATGGATACCGTGGACCTGCACGATGCCGGTGTGCGGTTCCCCCGGCTTTACCGTTTAGCGGGAGCGGTAGCCACGCGCATGTTGCTGATGTCCAATTCTGTGACTGTTCTCATGCCGGCATACCGCAAAATTCTCGTGGAAAAATATGGCGGAAAAAACGTTCACGTCGGCGCGCACGGAATTCTCTCCCAGAAGCCCGAATTGCCGGACCTCTCCCGCCGTGGCAATCCGCACACTATATTGGCCTTCGGCAAATGGGGAACTTACAAGCGCCTGGAAACCTTGCTGGAAGCCTTCAGTGCCATGGCCCCCGAAATTCCCAATGTTCGTCTGGTGATTGCAGGCGGAGACCACCCGCGCACTCCGGGCTATGTTGCTTCTGTAGAGAAAAAATTTGGCGGCAACCCTCAAATCCAGTTCACCGGATATGTAGCGGAAGAAGAAATCCCCCAGCTATTTAAAAATGCCTCCGTGGTCGTCATGCCCTACTCTTCTTCCACGGGCGCAAGCGGGGTTGCGCATATTGCCTGCGCTTACGGGCTGCCGATTATTTCCGCGGATTTGGCCGATTTTCGCGAAATGGCCGAAGAAGAAGGTTTGGCCATGGATTTCTACACTCCAGGAAGTCCCGCCGCATTAGCGCATTGCCTCACCGCGCTCCTCGAATCGCCGTCGCGGCAACATCAGATGGCAGAACAGAATTTTTCCGCCGCGCTGCGCATGACCATGCCCCAGGTAATTCAGGACTATCTGCACCGCTTTGATCTCGAACAACACACCAAGGCCTTGCGGACGGCCCTCCGCGCCCGCAGTCTGCCACGCTGGATTCCTTCAAATCCTCTGGTGGAATGGGCCTCGGAGCACCAGCTCTTGCGCTGGCCCCGCCGTTTTCGTTTTTCGATAAGGGACCGCAATGGATATAGCACCGCAATCTTTGACCGGAACAGCGCGGAATCCGTGCCTGACGACGTGGCTTTTCATCACAATGTTAAGGAATGGCCCAATACCGGAGAGGCCCGCCGCGCCAGCTAAAACTCAGCCCTGAAAACCCATACCGTAAGTGCACATTTTTTCGCCATTGCTTCGCCTTCGCCTGCCTTTCTAAGCTAGAAAACCTAATTCAGTGTTTCTGAATCAAAATCGCCAGTCAAAAAGACTGGAGCTTATTGCGTGGCAACCACCGCCAGCCCGTATTCGTTTCGCCCTATCCCGCTGCGTGTAATTCTTTTCGCCGCCTTCGCGGTCCATGGCCCTCTGCTGTTCATGCAGCTTCCGGATAGTTCCTACGACGAGAGTTTTCACGTATTTTTCGCCTCTCACTATGCCAAGCATTGGTTTAACCCGTGGAATGAGAAATGGTTTGCCGGGTTCTCTCAAACCAGCTATCCGCCGCTGACCCATCAATGGATTGCCATGTTTTCCAAATTGATCGGGCTTGATGCCGGATATATGTTGGTCCAGCTGATTGCAATCCTGCTCCTTACGGTCGGAGTGTACCGGTTTGCAAAATTGTGGGTGGATGAGCGTGCCGCCAGTTATGCCGCGCTCGCCAGCATATTCATCGGTGCGCTTTCAACCCTGGTGTATCAGGCCGGGCAATTGGCCACGGTTGCTTCCATCGCCCTTTTTCTGAATGCCCTTCCTTACTTTTATGAATGGTCAGCCGAGGCGCGCGGCCGTTCCTTAATCAAAGGATTGGTTGTAAGCTGGGCCGCCGCCGCGGCGCACCACGTAACTTTGATTTTTGGAGTAGTTCTGTTCGCCGCGCCCGTCCTCTGGCTCGCCTGCATAGACACAAAAAAAGCAGAGAACGAACGAACCCTGGGTGGTGTGATTTCCCGCGCCGTCGTGTTCTGCATCATCGCAGGTATTGGAATCGCGGCTGTTCTGCTCCCGTACTGGATCGAACTGATCCAGCATCCCATTCGGCAGATGCCGATTCCCCATGCCAGCCGGAGCAATTACCTGCTGAGCCTGAATACCGCATTGAATTACATTGTGGTCCCATACGGCGCCTTGCTGCTGGCGCTGCCCTATGTGGTAGTCAAGGGCTGGACTTCGCCCCGCCTGCGTCCGCTTCTATTCGGCTTCTGGCTCACGTTTCTATTTGGGTTGGGTGGAACCACTCCGGTGCCGCACTGGCTCCTGGGCCGCGCATTTGAGGTCCTCACCTTCGAACGGTTTGCATTCTGGGCAATGCTGTTAATGTTGCCCATCGTGGGCATTCTGATGACAGGAATTCTCGACCGTTTTCGCGGCAAGGGAGCGGTCGGGCTGGCGCTTGCGGCCGTGTTGACCTTCGCCGCAGCATTAGGCTGGCTCAATATCAATCCCAACCGTCCGACTCCAGCTCTGGATATAGATCCTGTTGTGGAGTTTCTCAACCGCGATAACCATAATCAGTATCGTTATCTGACTCTGGGTTTTGGAAACTCACTCTCGAAAGTTTCGAGATATGCAAATGCGGACAGCGTAGACGGCGATTACAACTCAGCCCGTCTTTTGCCAGAATTAACGCACTATGCCTCGGCGCAGCTTACCAATTCAAAATTCTATGGCGCCGCCGGAATGGAATCTCTGCGCGCCATGCTCATGCACGCTAACCGCTATGGGCTTAAGTACATTTTTGTGCATGATCCCTATTACGAACCACTGTTGACTTTTTCCGGGTGGAGAGAAATTGAAAGCTATAACAACGGGGAAGTGACCACATGGTCGAAGGATGATGTCCCTCCCCTCCATCCCATTTCTACCGATGCCCGTCCCGCTCCCTGGGAAGGCGTGTTGTGGGGAATTCTGCCAATAGGAAGCAGCTTTCTGGCGATTCTGGTGCTGCTGCTTTTGCCTGCTCGCGGAGGCCGCCAATCCTCAACCGAGCCGCTGGCAGTCCCATTTCCGCGGGAGGAACACTACATTGCCTGAGGCGAATTTATGAAGATTGGAATGCCCATCATTATTTTCGCAGTGACTGCGCTATTGATTGCAGTCGCAATGTTCAATCCCGGAAGCGCCACCGTGCAATCGGCCGCTCCGAATCCCTCGGATGCTCCTGAACGGGCAATCAATAATTTTCTCATCCACGTGCAGCAGCGCCATTGGAACCAGGCCTACTCGGAGTTGGCCAACACGGATGACGTCAGCGAAAACCTGTTGGCCAAAAATTTTGGCGGCAGCCATGGCAGCCTGCGCGTTTTCTCCAGTCTGCAAAATTGGGACTTTCAGCCGCTCCACCGGAATGGGAACGAGGCGCAGGTACGAGTCACGCTGCACTGGTCAACTCCCGTAGGAGTGGTCAACGATGTGCACGATGTGAAGGTGCAAGACGATTCAGGGAATTGGAAAGTTTCCTGGCCCATCGCGCCCTTTCCCGAAATTGCCACCCAGGTGCTGCCGGTAAATTATTTGCGCTGGGACCTGGTAAGCGCCTCCTCCGATAAAGAATGGGGACAAGGAAATCTGGATTCTCCTCATGTCCGTATCGTTTCCATGAATGCCATCGAATATGAGGGCAACGTCACCGTTATGGGAGAAGTCCTCAATGAGGATACCGTTCCAGCATTTGTAAACGTCGCTGCCACCCTCGTTGGAAATAACGGACA
Organism: Terriglobales bacterium; assembly: GCA_025927855.1. Lineage (GTDB taxonomy): Bacteria > Acidobacteriota > Terriglobia > Terriglobales > Acidobacteriaceae > JAICKN01. Next base: position 3,112 of record JAICKN010000015.1, on the reverse strand, counting down.
GGATTTAGACGAAGAGAGCAGCTTCGACAAAATGGCGCATGTTCTGCTGCCCAAACAGGTTTCGCCTTACCGCATTGATTTTCCCGGTATCGCTTTGTCTCGCGTGAAAAGCGTGCGGATGAATGCGAAAGCGACGCTTGTTCCCGCTTCCGCCGATCCCGTCATCGGAGTGATGGACCAGAAAATCCAAAGCGATCCTCAGGGCCATGCTGTGCTCGTGGGCAAGCTGCTCAACCAGACCGGCGAAATCGTGAATATTCCCCACGTTATTGCCAGTTTTTACGATAGCAATGGACGCGTGGTCTGGGTCTCCGACGGTTACGTTAACCGCGTCTTGTTTCCTCAAGCGCCGCAGTCATTCTCGATCGAAATACCCCGGTCTATTGCTGGAAAGGTGCAAAGCTATCATGTGGTGGTCAATCAATACAGCCTCAATGCCTCATAGCTCGCGCCTGTTTTCATTCGGCATCTGTTTTTTGCTTTTGGCGCAGCTCTGCCTTGCGCAGGAATTGCGCGCGCCGGCGACTGCGATGGCCGGCACGAGCATCTCGCTTTCAACGGCTGGCAGCGGGAGCGCCACTCTGTATCTGCTTGGGCCGAGCAGCGCGCTGAAAAAGACCGTGCAATTGGGCGAAGACGTAACCATTCCCGCCGAAAGCGTCCGCAGCGCGGGAAGATACCTGGCAGTTCTCTGTTCCGGGTCGTGTGAAAGTGCTTCGTTCTTTGTCACTGCCGCCGCGCCCGCTGATATAAGTTTTCTCGTTCACCCTTCGCGCGTCCCTGTAGACCGGCAGAATGCGATTAGCGGCGCGGCTTTCATCTTCGACAAATTCGGCAATATGGTGTTCTCGCCGCTCACGGTAAATTTCCAGTTGCTCTCGGGAAAATCTGAAATCAACTCCCGCGACGTTCCTGCCCATGACGGCGTCGCCTGGTTCCGCGCAAATTCCGGCAAACAGGCGGGCCCGGTCCGGGTCGTAGCCTCTATCGGCGGCCACTCTACTGACCAGGTGGTGATGCAGGTCGCATCCGACCCCTGCAACTTGCGCATTGACGCGCAAAGCACCGCCAAAAATATCGTCGTGCAAACTCAGCCCGTGCACGACTGCTCCGGAAATCCCGTTCCTGACGGAACCATCGTAAGCTTTACCCGCCGCGGCAGTGATGGCGTGAGCACCGTAGACGCGCCCATCAAAAAAGGCATTGCCCGGGCGGAGATGACGCCTTCCGGCCCTGCTGTAGTCACCGCAGCTTCGGGAGTGGTGATGGGAAATGAAATTCACGTTGGCCATTAAATCATGATTTTTATGAAGATGACTTCTACAACCAAAACCGCCATTGCCGCCATGCTTGCATGGGCACTTATCGCTGCTTGCCGCCCAGCAGTGTTGCGTGCCGAGCCGCCGGTCACTTCATCTACCGTGCAACTGAATGCCGCGGGCGCAGGGCCCCGGAGCGTCGAGGATCTGACGGAACGTACGATTGCCCGCGACTATGACGCGGCCTGGAAGGGTATGGCGCAGGCGTTCGCACAGGGATCAACAGCTCCTCTGAACGCGTATTTCACCGGCTCTGCCAAGACTGCGCTCGCGAAGGCAGTAAAAAGCCAACAGCAGTCTGGCTTGCGTTCGCAATATACAAACCAATCCCACAAACTTAGGGTCATTTTCTATGCGCCGGAAGGCGATGCAATGGAACTCCAGGACACAGCGGAGTTCGACTTTCAGCTCATGGACGGCGATAAGGTCGTTCATCAGGAGCACACGGTTTTACACTATGTCGTTCTCATGACGCCCAGCTCCGACCGCTGGTTGGTGCGGCGTTTGGATTCGATACCCGAAGTTGGCGAAAAGGAAGTCTCCTCTGCGCAGCCATAGCCACAAACTCAAAGACCATTCTCCGGAGCCGTTGTCACTTTTGTCCAGGACCGTCCTTACCGTTTTAATTGCCGGCGTGGTCATCGCCAGCGGCTGCACCAGCCGCCGCGGCGTTCATCAAATGCTGCGCCAGAATGCCCAGGCGCCTAACGGCTATCCCAAAGTGCTCGCCGTTTACATGGCCTGGTTCGGAGAGCCGAACCACATCAATGTCGGCTATTCGAGCCATGATCCGTCCGTGCTCGCCAAACAAATTGATGAAGCCCGCAACTTGAATATCTCCGCCTTCGTGGTGGATTGGTACGGCGACCGCGATCCTTTCGTGGACCAGAGTTTCGCCTTGTTGGAAGAAGCAGCCAGCCAAAAACACTTTCATGTCGCTCTGCTCTACAACGAAACGCAAGATCAGGAGGAAGAAGCTACCGACGATGCCATTGAATCCTTCAACAAGGCCTACAAAAGCTACATCGGGCCCAATGCTCCTTATCGGGATGCTTATCTTCAATACAATGGCAGGCCTGTCCTGTTCATCTTCCCTAAAGGCGGACATACCAACTGGGCAACCGTGCGCCAGGCGCTAAGCTCCTGGCAGTCTCCTCCGCTGCTGATCTACAAAGACCATTCACCCGCGGCGAAGTTCGCCGGCGACATCGATGGCTATTACCCCTGGGTGCATCCCGGGCGCAAAGGATGGGCCTCCGACGGAAGCGAATGGGGAGAACAATACCTGGAAAATTTCTATAAAGACATGAGTGCCAAGTTTCCCCAAAAAGTTACTGTCGGAGCCGCATGGCCGGGGTTCAATGACTCGCGCGCCAGTTGGGGTTTGGACCGGCACATGAATTCCCGTTGCGGGGAAACTTTTCAGGACACCTTGCAGCTATATCACCGGTACTACAGTCCTTCCCATCCTCTGCCGTTTTTACTGGTCGAAACCTGGAACGACTATGAAGAAGGGACCGCCATCGAACGCTCCGAACATGCCACCTGCCCGGCAACCCAAAACGCCGGCGAACCTGCTCCGTCCCAAAGCGGAGGCGGTCATTAGCCACATCGTCCCGTATACAAAGAACATTCTCCGCTCGCGAAAGCCGTGCATCCGGGGCGTGACCTGGCCGCGGAATTACCATCGAACCCGAGGTCCCGAATAGAACTTGAAAGGATGATTATGGACTTCTTCGCCGGGAAGTCAGTGCCCACGATTTCTCCAGAGGATGCAGTTACGGAAGGGGAAT
>JAICKN010000027.1 GCA_025927855.1 Terriglobales bacterium | reverse complement strand
AGCAATACACATGCATTCACTCACCTGCCTGTGAGCGTGATTATTCCCACGCGAAATGAAGCGCGGAACCTGCCTTTGTGCCTTCAGTCCTTGCAAGAGGCAAATGAAATCTACGTCATAGATTCCCAAAGCACAGACGAGACGATTGAGATTGCCAGGTCCCACGGAGCCGAGGTTGTGCAGTTTCGCTATAACGGAGGCTGGCCCAAAAAGCGGCAGTGGGCGTTAAACACCTTACCATTGGCCTTCGAGTGGGTCCTGCTGCTGGATGCAGATGAAGCGCTTACGCCTGCGCTGAAAGATGAAATTCGCAACGCCGTCGAAAATCCGGCCATCCATGGCTACTACTTAAATTTAGAGATGTATTTTTTAGGCCGGCCTTTGCGCCATTGCGGGGCCAGTTTTCAGAAGCTTTCGCTCTTCCGCAGAGGCAAAGGGCATTTCGAGCGCCGCCTGCAAGATCAAGACACTTCCATGTGCGACATGGAAGTGCATGAGCATGTAATAGTGCAGGGGCAGACGGCGAAGCTGAAAAACTCCTTGCAGCACCGCAACTTTGATTCGCTTGACCGTTACATTGAGAAACACAACGGATATTCAAACTGGGATGCAAAGGTTTATCTGGAAGGGGACAGCGCGTGCCATGAATTGCCAGCGTCATTGTTCGGGAACCAGGCGCAGCGCAGGCGCTGGCTAAAGAAGCATTGCCTGGCTCTTCCCGGTACGCCGCTCATTTTTTTCTGTTACAGGTATTTATTGCGATTGGGCTTTCTGGATGGAGTCCCAGGCCTGATTTATTGCGGGTTGCAAGCCATTCAAGTCTTCCACATCAAGGCAAAGATCCGCGAGTTGCGGACCCAGGACGTGAAGGCCGGGACCATTCATGGAGCATTGGAGGCGGAGAATGGAAGCGCTTAGACCTTCCAGCGCGATCGCGTATCATTCCCAGCTTTCCAACACGTGGGAACGGCGTTACCGCAAACGTTCTTTCCGTGCGCGGCAAATTGTGTTGGCTGAATGCATGGCAGGCCGGGATATTGGCGGGAAGTGGCTTGACGCGGGATGTGCCACCGGCACTCTTTCCCGTTGGCTCGCTGCCAAAGGCTGCGCCGTGCTGGGAGTGGATGCCTCGCGGGAGATGATCGAGCAGGCAATAGCCCTGCCGGCCAATCGGGAAGCCCGTCATTTGCAATTTCAGCGTGGGAGCATTTCTCAACTGCCGTTAGGCGCGAGGTCGCTGGAAGGAATTCTATGTTCCAGCGTGCTCGAATACGTTGCCGATCCAGAATTATGTCTGGCGGAATTTTCGCGCGTGCTTAAACCCTCTGGATTATTGCTGATCTCTGTCCCGAACCGGAATTCCTGCATTAGGAAAATTCAGCGTTTCTATCACCGGGCCGGAGCGGCGATAGGGTTGTCCTGGGCGGAATTCATGGAATATTCCTTGCACCACTACTCTGTGAAAGAGTTCGAAAAAGTTTTAGCGATCCACGGTTTCGCGGTAGAGAAAATTTTGCCATTCGGCAGCGGCCTGCCCCGGGCCGCGCAAAGAAACGGCAGAGTTGGTTCGCTGCTCATGTTCGTCGCCAGCAAAATTCGTTGATGGGCTGCTATGAAACAGCTTTTGCAGAACGCAAATACCGGCGAGGTTGAAGTGGTGGACGTTCCGTCGCCTGCGCTATCGCCGGGTTGCGTTCTGGTCCGCATTGCGGCATCGGTGGTCTCGGCGGGAACTGAGCGCGCTTCATCCGCATTTGCAAGTAAAGGCCTGTTAAAGAAAGCAATCGCGAGGCCCGATTTAGTGCAGGAAGTGGTCTCGAAAATCCGCCGCGATGGAGTGTTTTCCGCCGCCGCAGCGGTCCGGGGAAGGCTGGATCAGCCGGGCGCTCCCGGTTACAGCAGCGCGGGAACCGTTATTGCGGTGAGCAGCGATGTGACAGACATACAAGTGGGAGACTGCGTGGCCTGCGCTGGCGCGGGATACGCCGTCCATGCGGAGTTTGCTTGTGTGCCCAGGCTTCTACTCGCGCGTATTCCTGTCAATACTGGATTTGAGGAAGCGGCTTTTACCACACTGGGTTCAGTCGCTATGCACGGGATGCGCCTGGCTGAGGTGAAGCTTGGCGAGACGGTCGCAGTGATCGGGCTGGGTCTTTTAGGGCAACTCACGGTGCAGCTGCTGAAGGCATCGGGCTGCCGCGTCCTGGGAATGGATCTAAATCCTGCCCGCGCAGATCTTGCGTTGAACCAGGGTGCCGACGCGGTGGAAGCATCCCCGGAAGCTTTTTATGACCTGTGCCTGCAGCGCACCTCAGGCCGTGGCGCGGATGCAGTGCTGATTGCCGCTGAAACGGCGAGCAGTGCTCCGGTAAACCTTGCCGCAAAAATTGCGCGGGACCGCGCGGTGATTACAGCTGTGGGCACGGTGGGGATGGATTTTGAGCGTAAGCAATACTTCGAGAAGGAGCTGGATTTCCGCGTTTCCCGCTCCTATGGCCCTGGCCGCTATGACACAGCTTATGAGCAGAAAGGACGCGACTATCCCATCGGGTATGTGCGCTGGACCGAAACGCGGAACATGGAAGCTTTCCTTGCTCTTCTGGCGGAAGATAAGCTTCACCTGCAGCCGCTGATCTCCCACCGCTTTCCCATTGAACGCGCTGCTGCTGCGTACGAATTGATTACAGGCCGGGAAGAAGAGCCATTTTTAGGGGTGTTGATTACCTATCCGGAATTTTCGACAGAAAGAGCCCGGCTCGATCTGAAAGAAAAAGTTTCTCCAGCCGCCGTTGCAGATTGCGTCAGCATTGGCGTTCTAGGCGCAGGAAATTTCGCCCTGAATACTCTATTGCCTGCAATAAAAACGTGCTCCGAAACCAGGTTTGCCGGAATCTGTTCTGCGAAGGGCAACCACGCACGGCACGCAGCAAAAAAGTTCGGCTTTCAATTTTGCGCAACTGACGAGAACGAGATTCTGAACAGCCCTGCTGTGAACGCGGTCGTTATCGCCACCCGGCATCATCTTCATAAAGCACAAGTGATTAACGCTCACCGGGCCGGAAAGCATGTGTTTTGCGAGAAACCGCTGTGTTTGAACGAGCGCGAACTTGCCGGCATTGTGCGTGAATACCGGGCATGTGGTGAGCGGAAGCCAAACCGGCCGTTATTGATGGTGGGCTTTAACCGGCGCTTTGCCCCCATGACGCGCGAGCTCAAGTCTTTTTTGCAGCAGATGAATGAGCCGCTCGCACTGCACTACCGGGTTAACGCGGGGCCGCTTCCCTTAGACCACTGGACGAATGACCCGGAGCAGGGTGGAGGCCGGATACTTGGGGAAGTGTGCCATTTTGTCGATCTCTTGTCCTTTCTGAACGGTTCGTTGCCGACAGAAGTACACACGCGTGATCTTGCGAATGCAGGGAAGTACAGCGGAGACAATGTTGTGCTCTCCCTTACGTTTGCCAATGGGTCGCTCGGGACGATTACTTATGTGGCGAATGGTGACCGCAGCTTTTCCAAAGAACGTCTGGAAATTTTTGGAGGCGGGTGCGCCGCTGTGCTCGAAGATTTCCGCCGTTTGGAACTTTTCCGGCATGGGAGGAAAAAGATTTTTCGGTCGCCGCTACGGCAGGACAAAGGGCATCGCGATGAGTGGGCCGCGTTTGTCCGAGCCATTCGCGCGGGCGGCCCATCGCCGATTTCCTTTGAGGAAATTGTTTCGACAACGCTCGTAACTTTAGGGGCAATGCAGTCGCGTTGCCTTGGCAGCCCAATCAAAATTAATACAGCAGAATTCGTCGCGGACTCTTTGGTTGGCGGTTATCTTGCGCAAGAGCCGGTTGGCACATAGGAAAAATAATTTGCTGATCCTTGGACTCAACATGTTTCACGCCGACGCTTCCGCCGTCATCGTGCAGGATGGAGAAGTTCTCTTTGCGATTGCGGAAGAGCGGTTGAACCGCAAGAAACACTACGGCGGATTCCCGGCGCTGGCGATCCAGGCATGCCTGGATGCGGCCGGCGCGAAAATTTCCGACGTGGACCACGTTGCCGTCGGACGGGATAGCGACGCGAATTTGAGCCGGAAAGTGCAGTATGCGCTTGCCAATCCGGCAAAAATTTTGAACTTCATCCGCCTACGCCGGCATAAGCAGCCATTCAACGATTTGCGCTCTCTTTTCGCGGATGCCTTGCATGCCGACCCGCGGTGGTTTCGCTTTCAAGAACACCACGTCGAACACCACATCGCGCACATTGCCAGCGCGTTTTACTGTTCGCCGTGGGAAAAAGCTGCGGGCTTCAGCTATGACGGCTCAGGGGATTTTGTTTCAGCCATGATGGCTGATTGCGAAGGCAATGAAATAAGGGTAAAAGAGCGCGTTTTTCTGCCACATTCGCTAGGCAGCTTCTACACCATGATTTGCGAATTCATCGGCTACAAAAGATATGGAGATGAAGGCAAAGTGATGGGCCTGGCGCCTTATGGGCGGGATACATTCTGCGGGGAAATGAATGACATCATCTCCGTTGCCGGAGACACGTTCCGCCTGAATTTGGACTATTTTCAACCGCTGGGCAGCAATCAGGGAATGCGGATCATGCCGGATGGCACAGTGCAGCTCGCGCCTCATTTTTCCAGGAAGATGGTCGAGATGTTCGGCGAAGCGCGCGATCCGAACGCAGAACTGAGTCAACGTGACATGGACCTGGCCTATGCCATGCAACACCAGTTCGAAAATATATTTTTTCATCTGCTGAACGGGTTGCATCGTCAGACCGCGCAAAGTCGAACGCAGCAGGCCATGCAGGAACAGTTGGTGATGGCGGGAGGCTGCGCTCTTAACAGCGTGGCGAATGGAAAATTATTTGACCGCACTCCGTTTCAAACCACCTGGATTCAGCCGGCGGCAGGGGATGAAGGACTTGCCGTGGGCGCGGCATTGCATACTTATCACTCCACTCTTCAGCAACCACGCCGATACGTCATGAAGAATTCGTATCTTGGGCAGGAATTCACGGACGCATTGCTGGAAAGCGCTTTGCGCAGCGCCAGGCTGCGCTACCGCAAGCTGGAACGCAATGATTTGCTGGAACAGGTGGCCACACAGATTGCCGCCGGAAAAGTGGTTGGCTGGTTCCAGGGCCGCATGGAGTGGGGGCCCCGAGCGCTTGGCAACCGTTCGATCCTGGCGCATCCGGGCCTGCCCGATATGAAGGATGTGCTGAATGCGCGCATCAAACACCGGGAATGGTTCCGGCCATTCGCGCCTTCGATCCTGGCCGAGCGCCAAAGCGAATATTTTGAGGGCAGCCATCCTTCGCCGTTTATGTTGCACGTTTATAAAATCCGTCCGGAGAAGCGGGAAGAGTTGTGCGCAGTTAATCACGTGGATGACACGGGCCGATTGCAAACGGTGGCCCGCGACGAGAACCCTCTCTATTACGATTTGATCTGCGCGTTTGAGCGGAAGACGAAGATCCCTGTTTTATTGAACACCAGCTTCAACGAGAACGAACCTGTCGTCTGCATGCCAGAACAGGCAATTGATTGCTTCATGCGGACGCGTATGGATGTCCTTGCGATCGGTCCGTTTGTGGCGCTTAAGTCAGAGAACCCGGAACTCACTGGCCAGAGTGAGACAGAGGCGGAGTGCCATCTGACGGCGTAATGTCCCAAGCTCCTGAAAAGCTCTGGCAGCTTTCCTGCCTAGACAAATTTCCGGGCATGCGCGTGCTGGCGTGGCAAGGGGATGTTCTTTATGCATCGCGAAATTATGAGCTGTACCGTGCCCAGGCAAAACCGCACGGTGAGGTGGTCCAATGGGAATTTGTGGCGCAATTCGCCCCGGCAATGTGGAGAAAACTCAGTTTCCACAGCCGTTTGTTATACCGGCTGGCGCGCAATGGCTTCCATGCTCTGGCTATTTTGCCTTCAGGAAAGATGATTGCCGCCGTGTCCGGCGCGATTATAACGGCTGCGACGGACAACACCGGATTCCACATAACGCACCGCATCCTTCGCGGTACGCGCCCGCTGCACATCACAGCAACTCCGGATGGGAAAGTTTACTGGGGCGAATATTTTAATAATCTGGAGCGCGAGGAAGTTTTCATCTACGGTTCGAATGACGGCGGAGAGACGTGGGATGTGGCGTATGTATTTCCTGCCGGAAGTGTCCGTCACATTCACAATATCGTTCACGACTCCTATGAAAATTGCCTGTGGATTCTTACTGGTGATGAAGGCGCGGAATGCCAAATTCTCCGCGCCTCGTACGACTTGAGAAGTGTTGACCGCGCGCTCAGTGGTGGCCAGCAGACGCGTGCCGCGGCGGCCGTGCCTGCTAGAGAGGGCCTGTATTTTTCTTCTGACACTCCTCATGAACGCAACCATATTTATTGCCTTGAACGGAATGGCATTGCTCGGCAGCTTGCTGAAATCAGCAGTTCTTCCATTTCCGGATGCCGCGTGGGAAATTCCACGTTTTTTGCCACCATGGTGGAACCCAGCGCGGTGAATCCAGACCACAAGGTGCGTGTCTACGGGACGCGCGACGGAGCGGACTGGGATTGCTTGTGGGAATGGAAAAAGGATATATGGCCGCCTATCTTTCAATATGGCAATGCTTTTTTTCCAGACGGCAAAAACGAAAGCGGCGTTCTTGCTCTTTCAACAATCGCGGTGCAGGACGCGGACCAGCAACTGAGTCTGTGGATTTAAGGAGCTGTGCAGCTTTTGCAAGAGGGCAAGCGAAAACCGCGCTTGCGGGCCGGGGCTTTTCATTTCTCTGGCAGCCCATCGGCAGCCCGTCGGAACCCTGCTGAATATCGGCGCGGGCCTGATCTCGTGCTATAGTCCGGCCATTCACCATGCCCGTCCGTCAGCGACTTCAGTATTACCGCCGCGTCTTTCGCGCCTACTTTGGTCCGGGGGAAAGCCAGCTCACCTTCTGGCACGACGTTCCGAAGCTCAATCCGAATGCTTCCCTCTACGCTCTCGGCGAATACTACATGCTCTTTTCAGAGAAAGCCGCATACGCTGGGCCGCACGATATTTCCGGTATTCCTCTGCTCGACTACCACGGCGAGATTGGCCTTCAGCACAACCCGATAGCAATTGCTCAATGGGGCCTTGGCAACTACAACCTGTTCTGCCGCACGGGTGCGGCCCAGCATGAGCGCAAGCTGATCGCGGCCAGTGATTGGCTATGCAAACATCTGGAACAGAATTCGAGCGGCGTTTGGGTATGGAACCACTCTTTTGACTGGGAGTACCGCACTCCGCTTCGCGCGCCTTGGTACTCCGGGCTGGCGCAGGGACAGGGAATATCCTTATTATTGCGCGCGCACCACCTCACGCGCGAAAACCGCTACCAGCAGGCAGCCGAGCGGGCATTTCAGAGTTTTTCAAAAAGCATGAAAGATGGGGGAGTGCTTTTTGAAGATCAAGATGGTGATGTATGGTTCGAAGAATACATCGTTTCGCCACCCACACACATTCTGAATGGCTTCCTGTGGGCGGCCTGGGGAGTGTGGGACTACTTTCTCGCCACGCAAGATTCCGCGGCAGAAGAGCTCTTTGCGCGGGCTTGCGAGACCCTGCGAAAAAATCTACCGCGCTATGATCTTGGTTTCTGGTCACTGTATGAACAGTCAGGCACGCGGATTCCTATGGTGGCTAGCCCTTTTTATCATCGGCTGCACATTGTGCAACTGGAAGTAATGGTCCGCATGACCGGGGATCCCTTATTCGAGCAGTACGCTGACCGCTGGACTGGGTATAGCTTGAGCCGGAAGAACCGGACGCGCGCGCTCTGTTACAAAAGCGCATTCAAGCTTTGTTACTACTGAGCCGAACACGATGAAGATTCTCTACATCTCGCAATATTTTCCCCCGGAAATTGGCGCGCCTGCCGCCCGGGTGTCGGAGCTATCGCGTCATTGGGCGGAACTGGGGCATCAGGTCACCATATTAACGGGCTTTCCCAACCATCCTGCCGGAGTTGTGCCCAGGGAATATAAGGCAAAGCTAAAACGCTTGGTTATGCGGGAGGAGTTCCATGGCGTGAGCATATTGCGAAGCTGGCTATTGCCGTTTGCCAACAGAAAATCCCGGGAAAGAATTCTGAATTACAGCTCATTCTTTTTTTCGTCAGCGATCACCGGACTTTTTGTCAGACGTCCTGACGTTGTCATCGCGACTTCTCCCCAGCTTCTGGTCGCGCTCTCTGGTTGGTGGATTGCACGGTGCAAGGCAGCGCCATTTGTTTTTGAAGTGCGCGATCTGTGGCCGGAGTCTGTGGCGGCGGTTGGTATGGGAAAGCAAAAATCACTGCTTTACCGGACCCTGAAAGCCATTGCTGGATTTTTATACCGAAGATCTGACCGCATTGTTGTGGTGGCTCCTGCATTTAAGGAACACCTTCTTCAGCATTGGCAGGTTCCGGCGGAGAAAATATTTGTGGTGGAGAATGGAGTGGAGACCGCTATTTTCAAGCCACAACGGGCGAACCTGGAAATTCGCCGGAAGCTTGATGCGGAGGACAAATTCGTAATCTCGTATATTGGCACTATCGGAGCGGCCCATCAGCTGGAGACCATGATCGAAGCGGCGGAAAAGCTCCAACAATCCATGCCAGAGGTCGTTTTCCTGTTGGCCGGAGATGGCGCTGAGAAGGAACGGATATGTTCCTTGGCGCAAAGTAAAAAGCTGAGCAATCTTCGCATTCTGCCTGCGTTGCCGCGGGAAAAAGTTTCTGATTACATTGCTGCCTCGGATGCCTGCCTGGTTTTGCTGAGGAGCGCGGAAATATTTAAGACCGTCATTCCAACCAAGATGCTGGAATTTATGTCTTGCGCGCGGCCGGTGATTTTAGGAGTGGAAGGGCAAGCTAAAGAGATACTCGAAAAAGCGCAGGCGGGCATCTCTATTGAACCGGGGAGCGCGGCTGCGCTTGCCCATGCTATCGCTTTCTTGGCGACAAACCGCCCGCTGGGTCACTCTTTCGGGGAAAATGGCCGACGCTATATTCTGCGGCATCTTTCGCGCCAGGAGACGGCACAAACGTATCTTTCAATCTTGCGGGGTGTCGCGCAGCCCTACTCTGTGTGGATGCATGCTGCTGATCATGCAGCATAATGGCGCAGGCCTACGGATGCACTGCAATCACGCTTAGGGAAGAGGCGGTTTGCATGACTGCATCCATGGAGCGATTAAAGACGATTTTCTTAGAGCTGGATGGCACGAAAAGAATATCGTCTGCCTTCATGGGAATGTCGGCAGCCTTCGCTTCCATAATTTTTTGCAGCTTGATGGGCGTTTCGACGATTCCGTTTGGGCCTTTACGGAGGATTTTTGCCCCGTTCAACTTGGAAGTCCGGGTTGCTCCGCCCGCCATTGCAATTGCCTGAAGTACGGTAATATCTCCGCTGTTCATCATCAGGCCCGCAGGCCTTTGCACATCGCCAACAACGTAAACAATATCCGCCTTACGGACGATGATGGTGTCTCCCGGGAAAATTTCAATGTTCGTTTTAGAGTTGGCGGTAATGTCCCCGTTGAGCGTGACCGTGTTCGGCTGGTCGGGATGCCCACGATGAGTGATGATCGCACTGGAACCTGCCCGGTCGCTCAGGCCGCCCGCCGCAGAAATCAGGTCCAGCAGATGTTCCTCGCCGTTAACAGAGTAACTGCCCGGCCTGGCAACCGCGCCAAGCACTTTTACATTTTCTGAAACATATTCAGCCACGAAAACGGTGACATGCGGATTGTTGAAAAATCCGCCATCAGAAAGGCGCTTCTCAATTACCTCCTGCGCTTCTTCGGCGGTCAGGTCGGCAACATGCACATAGTCAACCAAAGGAAGATAAATATCTCCATTTGAACCCAGACGGGCCTTCGTGGTGAATTCGGGAACATTGTAGACACTGACTTCAATCAGATCGCCCGGTCCCAGGCGCAAGGATGAACTTGGGCGTTCTCCTCCGGTGGCAGCAGAGGTCTCATCGAAAGAAGTAGGATTCGTTTTGGCTTGGGGCACCGGTGATGCTGTTTGCAATGGCTCTTTCTGCGATGCTGCGTTCACGCGAACCGCAGGAACCGCGAGAGCGGCCAACAAAAAAATTGCCGCGAAAAGACCTCTTGCCCAATGAGAGCCCATATATGCCATGCAGAACTATGTGCAAAAAGTCTAGCACCGGCAATACGGACTCCCTAGCCGATAGTCATGGGATGTCTACAAATAGGAAATACTCATTCCTTATCGCGATCCGGTTATTTTTCGGGCAACGAGCGGGCCGTTCTTTACTGCTGGCGTTTTCAAAAAAACGAGTCCGGGCGGGGCAGGTTGCATCAACCGCTCTCTATGGGAACCAAAAGAGAGAATTGTTCCGGGCTTTTTTTCAGGGTACACCTCTAAATGGCTTGTACGGCCACGTTTGTAGTCAGTATTTCATTCAGCAGTTTCAGCGATTTTTGCTGGCGGACTCGAGTTTGGCCATGCTCGGGTTTGAGGGGAGCAGATTTTGGCGCTTTTCTACCTGGGGATTTTCGCAGCTTCATTGTTGTTGTCTTTCATTTTCACAAAATATGTCCGTGATATCTCCACCCGGCGGGGATGGTTGTCAAGGCCATTTCTGGAGCGGCATTTGCACCGCAGCCCGCTGCCACGCCTGGGCGGCGTAGCCATCGTAATTTCGTTTCTGCTGACCCTCACTGTAGTTGGGATGATTGGCGGAATGCAGAGATGGGCGCGGCTTGAGTATCCATTGGCCGCAGTATTCACGATTCTGTTGCCCGGCTTGGCGGTATTTGCGCTCGGTGTATATGACGACATACGCGGGGTTGGCCCGTACACGAAATTCGGGGTGCAGGCATTGGCCGCAACCGCGCTTTTTGCCGGTGGGTTGCGTATTCTCGATTTGCCCGTGTTTTTTGGCGGAAGGCATTTCCCCTGGTTCGCCAGCCTTCCCCTTACAATCTTGTGGGTTCTGGCCATTACCAACGCCTTTAACCTTATTGATGGACTGGATGGCCTCGCCGCAGGGTCGGCCCTGTTTTCAACGATGGTCGTCTTCGTGGTCGCCCTGGTGAGCCACTCCTCGCTGGTCTCGCTCATGACCTTGGCATTAGCGGGAGCCATTCTTGGTTTTTTACGTTATAACTTCAATCCGGCCACCATCTTTTTGGGAGATAGTGGAAGCCTGTTCATTGGATTTCTGCTGAGCGCTCTTGCCTTGAAAGGTGCGCAGAAATCAACCACCATTATTGCGGTCGCCATTCCTGTGGTGTCTTTCGGACTGCCCATCCTGGAAACTTCGCTCTCCGTTTTGCGCCGGTTCATCAGCGGACGGCCGGTCTTTACTGCCGACCGTGAACATATTCACCACAAACTTTTGCAGCTGGGCCTTTCGCACCGCCAGGCGGTGATCATTCTTTATGCGGTCTCGGCCCTCTTTGCGCTGTTGAGTTTATTTTTATTGTTGCCCACAGGAAGCACGCTGGCGCTGGTCCTTGTAATTCTGGGGGCGGGCGTGTGGTTTGGAGTGCAGCGGCTCAACTACCTGGAGTTCGGCGAAATCCGCAGAGTGGCGCAGAGGACCATCGAGCAAAGGCAAATTTTCATTAACAATCTCGCCATCCGCCGGGCCACGCAGGAACTTCAAGTTGCCAGAAGCTGCGACCAGCTTGGCCGCGTCCTGTGCGCGGCTTTCGACACCAACACGTTTGACGCTTTTGAGTTGCGGCTGCATTGTCCTCCGCAAAACTTCATTCATTTTTCAGGATTGCAATTTTCCGCCCCGCTGGGCGAGGAACCGACGTTACGCTGGAGGAAGAGCGGAAGTTTCTTCGCGCAAAACCTGACTGGAGCGTGGTCCTTGAAGATCGCCCTCTTGGCATCCAGCAATCTTCATTGCGGCTCTATGACTTTTTACCGGCTTTATACGGGACGGGACCTGCAACTCGATATAAATCTGCTTACCACAGGATTTCCCACTGCTCTCGCCGATGCTCTCCAGCGAACGGCACTGCAGGAACCGGAAGCGGCCGCAGAACTCATCGGGCAAAACCCTGCCCTCATCGCTGCCCAAGCCAGTTAAAGACATATCCACAGCCTGAACCACTGCTGCTACTTCCCGCCTTCCGGCGGTGCATTTAATTTCTACGTTCCGCTCCCCTGCCGGAGGAAAGTCCGCAAGATGGGTTGGGTTTCACTGCAAGACATTAATTTTGTTTCTCTGCCAACTGCTGTTTTTTGCGTACAGTGCGAACTCATCAGTGAGAACTGCACGAGCAATTGTTTGTTTTGCGGCAGCCAGGCGATCCTGAGCCTCTCCCGCGTGCTCGGCGGATCCTTGCGCAATCAGCAGACCGCGCATTTAATTTCCGACGCGGAGCTCGACCGGCTGGTGCGCGAGCTTTTGCGTACTGTGCCTTCCCCTTCCTACGTGGAGGAACAGCACCGGAACATCTCTTTCGCTTCGCCAGCTCCCATGCGGCATCATGCGCGTTCCATGCACGTCCGGGCCGACTACAACATGCAGGCGGAGCTATTTCCTGCGCCGGATATCGCTGAGCGGGATGTTGAGCTGGAACCGGCAATTCATGTGATTGCGGAGAGGGCGCAGGCGCTCACGCGGGCTACGGGCGCAGCGATTGCTTTGCGCAAAGGCAATGAAATGGTTTGCCGTGCCCGGACGGGCCGTACTGCCCCCGATCTCGGAATACGTCTTCAGTTGGAAAATGGAATCTCCGCGCAATGCGTGCGCACCGGCGAAGTCGTTCTTTGCCACGACGCCGAGACCAATCCTCATGTAGACCTTGCGACCTGCCAGCATTTAGGAGTACGGTCCATTTTGGCCGCCCCCTTGCGCTATTTCCGGCGTACCTTAGGGATATTTGAGGTGCTTTCTTCTTCTCCGTATGCTTTCAACGGAAACGACATTGCGACCATGCAATTGCTCTCCGGCCTGATGGTGGCCGCCATCTCGCGCCTTTCCAGCCTTCCCCAATC
Organism: Terriglobales bacterium; assembly: GCA_025927855.1. Taxonomy (GTDB): domain Bacteria; phylum Acidobacteriota; class Terriglobia; order Terriglobales; family Acidobacteriaceae; genus JAICKN01. The sequence goes on along the minus strand of JAICKN010000027.1, from coordinate 8,828 downwards.
GGAAAGACGTTCCGCCTGAACAAGATACGGACGCTGATTTATTGGCCGAAAAAATCCTGAGTTGGAGTAAGATTGTAATTCGTTTTATGGAGCCGCTCGGGATTAATCGAGATGAAGCGAGGGCTGCATGCGCGCCTCCTCTGGTTGAACGCCGTGGGCGTCTGCGGCACAAAATACACACTCCCGCCTATGCCAGTCTCGAGCGGCCCTCTTCCAAAATTGTTCTCGACTTAAACGAAATCACCGACATCAGCGAGGACGGTGTCTGCATTCAAAGCTCTTCCGTCCTGAATTCCACGGGCCCGCTCGACATTCGTCTGGAGCTTGCGGGCCATGATGCGCCATTCCTTGTTGGCGGGGAAGTGGTCTGGTCCAATCACGCCGGGCGGGCGGGAATTCGTTTTGCGGAAATGCACCCGGAGTTGCGGCACCAGTTAAAGCAATGGATTTTCCTCAATGTGATTGTGGGTTGCGCGAATTTCGCAGCGGCTGAGGAAGTAAAAAAGAGATCGCCCCAGAATGCCACTGAATTTTCCACTCAGGATGCTAATCCGGAAGTCATCGGGGCAGAGCCATATCCGGCGGTCTTGGCCGACCATACTGCTGTTTTAGCTGGCATTGCCGCTGTCGAACGCGAAGTGGAACGGTTGAGCGACGATCTTGATTGCGTATTAAACCTCATCTGCCAGAGGGTAATCGCGTTCTGCGGCGCAACCGCTTCTGCCATTGCCCTCGACAACGGCGTGGATTTGCTTTGCCGCGCATCTGCTGGCGTGGATGCCCCGACTTTGGGTGTGCAGGTTGATCGTGAAGCCGGCTTTTCTGGTCAATGTATTCGCACTGGCCAAATCCTCTGTTGTGATGATTCCGAAACGGATGATTATGCAGACAGGGCGGCTTGCCGCGCTTTGGGTATTCGTTCCATCATCGCCGCGCCCATCTTCGTGGATGGTGGTGGCCAGGCACGGAATAATTCTTTTCGTACCGGTCCAAACAGGTCCGTTGCCGGGTTGATCGAGGTCTTCGCCCCCGAGCCAAATGCATTTGACGAAAACGCCGATCTCATTTTGAAGTCCATGGCCGAGATGGTTTCCGGTGTAATTGAGCGGAACTACGGGAACAGCGCAGGCCCCGGGAATCGCGCTTACGAAACTCACGATGCTTCTCCGTTTCCCGCACAATCTGGACTCGATGCGTCTGGCTTCAGCGGTTCCGGCCTGAGGGGCGAATCCACGGCCGCCAGCGAGATTTTTGCGCCCGCCTTCACTCCGCTGCGGCGTGGTCTGCTGGCGGCAGCAGCGATTACGATTGTCGCCGTCGGGGCTTGGTTATTGTCCCCGCGAAAAATTTCTGTGGCAGCCATGCCCACGAATATTGCGATGCCGGTTCAGCCGAAAAGCGACATGGCCGCCGCACAGAAAACGTTGCATCTGACTCCAACTCTCGACCAGGAGCGTGAACTGGCTCAAAAGGGAGATGCGACATCGCAATTCGCCATCGGGGTGCACTACGCAACCGGCGACGGGGTGAAGCAGGATTACACGCAGGCCGTGCACTGGTTCGCGCTTGCGGCAGAGCAGGGACACGTCGGCGCCCAGGAAACTTTGGGAGCCTATTATTGGGCCGCGCGCGGCGTTCCCCAGGACCTTACCAAAGCATATTTCTGGTCTCTGTTGGCGCAAGCCGGGGGCGATGAAGCCAGCAAATACCGCGTCGCCATTCTGGCCTCGCGCATGACGCACAACCAGATTCTCGCCGCCCAGCAGCAAGCCGACGACTGGCTAAAGCAACATCAGATTGCCAGCAACAAGAACCATCCTTAGGCACCATCAAGTAGCAAGAATTTTTTTGGCGAGGCCCAATCACCCACTCCGTGCATCAGGAAAATGACTCAGAGCTTTTGTAATCTTTTGTGCCGCCCTTCCACATTCTGGGCGCAGATGCAGATTTTCATGTTCTTCGGGAATACAATGCTGCATATCCAAATGACAACCACTCCAGACAATCTCGCCAGCCTGAAAGACGACATGATTGCTTTTATTGAGGGCCACGGACTTCGCCGTTTCCATGGTTATGTGGATCCGGAAGAAGTACCGTGCGTTAAGTGGGCTGCTGAAGAAAATCCCGACGGCTGGAAAGATTTTGTGGAACTCGCGAAAGCCGCGGGCGCGCCATTTCTGACCATGGACTCGTGGGAGCTCAAACGCGAGGAATTGAATGAACTCATTGAGCGGCTAGAAAAGGCTGAATTTCGTGACGATGAAGACATCGAAGAAGCCCGCTGGCTGCGCACATACGCGGGCAAGATTGGTTTCTTGCAATTAGGATTCGGATACCAGGGATCCATGATGCTGTATGAAACCTCGACAGAATGGTATGACCGCTTTCAGCACCTCATTGAGTTTTCCGACGACTTTGGCGGGATTACGATGGACGGTTTCGACCAGGATGAAGAAGCTTAACCGTGCGCTGGCTGCTCCGACCCCATACCGCTGCACGCGCCGAACTTCTGGCCAATGGCCTGCGGGAAAATCCCTTGTTCAACAAGAAAGCAGCTATTCCTTCTTTTCTGGGATCACTGCTTGCGTCTCGCGACGTCCAGGACGTCGAAACTGCCGAAAAGTTTTTACATCCTGCTATTGATCATCTGCACTCACCGTATCTTTTGACCGGCATGAAGGCGGCGCTCGACCGCATTGAAGCGGCCATCGTACGCAAAGAGCCAATGCTGATTTATGGCGACTATGACGTGGATGGCACCACGGCCATTGTCATCCTGAAAACGGCAATCGAGCTTTGCGGCGGGGCAGCAGAATTTCATGTACCTCACCGCATTCGTGACGGCTACGACATGCGGGAAGACGTGATTGAGCGGGCCTCCGCCGCAGGCATACGGCTCATTATTAGCGTGGATATGGGCATTCGCGCATTCGCCGCCGCTGAGACTGCGCACAGGCTTGGTGTGGACCTGATTGTCACCGACCATCATTTGCCTGGGCAGGACGGAGTTCCCAAGGCATTGGCGGTCGTGAATCCCAACCAGCATGGCTGCGAGTATCCCTGCAAATTCATTTGCGGAGCAGGCGTGGCTTTCAAGCTAGCACAAGGATTGATGGAGCGGCGGCTGACCGGGAAGGACCAGCAGCGCTTATTGATGTCTTTCATGAAGGTGGTGGCAATCGCAACCATCGCCGATTCAGTTCCTTTGCGCGGCGAAAACCGCATTTTCGCCAAATTAGGTTTAGAGGCGCTGCGTTCTCCGGTGAATGCCGGCCTGAAGGCATTGCTGGAAGTGGCGCAACTCGGCGCGAAGCCGATTACTTCGACGGATGTGGCTTTCCGGATTGCGCCGCGCATCAACGCCGCAGGCCGCATGGATGTTGCGGGCGATGTGATTGAACTTTTCAGCGTTAAGGATGCTGCTCGCGCCGGAGAAATCGCCGCGCGGCTCGACCAACTCAATGCTGAACGCCAGGAGGAAGAGCGCAGAATCGTGGAAGCGATTCATGCCCGCATCGAGGAAGATTCCGCTCTGCGTGAAGCCTTCTGCATTGTGGTGGATGGCGAGGGCTGGCACCGCGGCGTCATTGGAATCGCGGCGACGCGGGTCGTAGAACGTTATGCGCGCCCCGCCCTGGTGATTTCTTCAGAAGGTGAGCATGCGCATGGCTCCGGGCGCTCCATCCCCCTATTTCATCTGCTGAATGCGCTGGAATCCTGCGCAGAGTTGTTCACGAGATTTGGCGGCCATTCTCATGCGGTGGGATTTTCGCTGCCTTCAGAGAGAATCCAGGACCTACGCAGCCATTTGGATGCCTATGCGCGTATGCGGCTCACGCGGGAAGACCTGGAACCAGCGTTGGAATTTGACGCCGAATTGTCCCTGGAGAATGTTACGCCGGAGTTGTTTCATGCTCTGCGGTTGATGGAGCCGTATGGCGCAGGAAACCACGAGCCAGTCTTTGTATCGCGGGATGTGCGGCTGCTTGCGCCGCCGAAAATCGTGAAAGAGAAGCACGCGCGTTTGAAGCTGGCAGCAGGGAAGCATGGCGGGTGCGAGACCGCTGCTACTAACTCTGAAGCGTCAAAAAAAGGCGAGGAGGCAGCGTGGCGGCGGTCTATCAGTTATCCGGCCATGGGCTGGCGAATCGCAGAGAGAATGCAGCAAGAGCCGCTTTTCCCGGGAGATATGCTGGATGTCGCGTTTACGCTCGCATACAACGAGCATCCGGAGTTCGGCGGCATTGAACTATCTTTGCGTGATTATAAAAGCAAAGTAGCTGCCCAATCCGCATCTAAGTAATGGGATTGTAAACCGGCATCTCCCCGTTGCAACAATTTATGCGCAGCCGCACTCTTATTATTGGATATGCTTTGGTCCTGGCATTATTCTTGTTTGCAAAACATGCGCCATTGTCCGCGCCGCATACAGAGTTCCGCGACATGATTGACCTGACGCATCCGCTAAATGCGAAAACGCCAGTCTTCGATGAAAGTCCAACCCCTGCGTTTGAAGCTAAAACCATTGCAACAATTGCGAAGGACAAATATTTTGCCCGCGAGATTCGTTTGCCCGAGCACTTCGGCACACATATTGATGCGCCCGCTCATTTTGCGGCGGGATTGTGGACTGTAGACCAGATTCCACCGAAGCGCCTGGTTGGGCCTTTGGTTGTTTTGGATGTGCACGCGAAGACGCTGCACAATCCCGACTATTTGATCTCCGTGGAAGATATTGCCCGCTGGGAGCAAACGAACGGCTCCATCCCGCTGGGGTCTATTGTGATCGCGCGTACGGGATGGGAATCACGCTGGAATTCCCCAAAAGAATACCGGAACGCCGATGCCAACGGCGTGATGCATTTCCCTGGCTTTTCCCTCGAAGCCGCGAAATTTCTCGTGGAGGGGCGTGAGATTCGAGGGTTGGGAATCGATACGCTGAGCCTGGATTACGGCCCTTCGCAGGATTTTCCCGTGCATGAATTCGTGCTGGGGCACAGCGTCTACCAGTTGGAAAATGTCGCCAATCTGGAAGAGGCTCCCATCAAGGGCGGCCTGCTAGTCGTGGCTCCAATGAAATTGGAGGGCGGTTCCGGAAGCCCGGTGCGCCTGCTGGCTCTGGAACGCTGAACTTTTCCTCACTTATCCCTTGCGTTATCCTTAGATACATTTCAATCCTGCAAAATTTTGTTCCAACAAGGAAGCCAATATGAGCGATCCCCGTTTTCCCATTGGGAAATTTAGTTATAGCGAGCCGCCGACCGGGCAGCAGCGCGATGAGCTGATCGCTCAGCTCGCGCAAGCTCCTGCATCGCTGCGCAAGGCCGTACAAGGACTTTCTCCCGCGCAGATTGAAACGCCCTACCGTGACGCGGGCTGGACGGTCCGGCAGGTGGTGCATCATCTCGCCGATAGCCACATGAATGCCTACATACGATTCAAGCTTGCGCTGACCGAAGATCAGCCAACGGTCAAGCCCTATGCGGAAGAACTCTGGGCCAAGCTGCCGGACAACGACAACACGCCGATTGAGGTTTCGCTCTCGATGTTGGAACTATTGCATCAGCGTTTTGTCGTTTTAATGCGTGCGATGACCCCAGAGCAATGGAAGCGGACCTTCAACCATCCCCAGGCGGGGATAATGCCGCTCGAAAAGAACCTTGCCCTGTACGCATGGCATGGACGCCATCATATTGCACACATCACGGAATTAAAGGCACGGATGAGCTGGTAATTTCCGGTCCGAAGCATTTGCAGCTAAGTGATGTACAACTGCCACAACAAATAGCTCGTCGCTTCGCGCAGAACGCCCACGATCCGCCACGGAAGAAAATGCGGGCGGGAATCCGGGCGGGGCGCAAGATACACCTTGATTCCTTCCCGCTCCAGCATCTTGCGGACGCGGAAGACGTGGTATTCATCGCTGACGGCGATGCAAGTGCGCATGTGGTTTTCGCGCATGATCCCGGCCACGCGCGCGGCGGACTGCGCGGTATCGGTGCCCAAAGTTTCAGCGATCACATTATTTTCAGGAATCCCGCGCTGCATCAGGTAGTCGTGGCCAACGCCGCCTTCTGTGTAATTGGCATCTCCGCCTGCGCCGCCGGTAACAATCACGATAGGGGCGAGGCCCTGCTTATACAGATCGAAGGCATGGTCGAGCCGCGCGCGCAGCACAGGCGACGGGTGGCCGTCGTATTCTGCCGCGCCGAAAACCACAATCACGTCAGCAGGATGCAATTGCTGCAAAGAAGCATCATGCAGAATGGCCGCGCTGGTAAAACCGAAGTAAACGACGAGGACAAGCGCGATGAGGGAGATAAGCCAGCCAGCCAGACGTGCCGGACGGCGCCGCCGTTGTTGCATGACGGCTGTTTCCATCATCCCTGCGCGAAAAATTCTGAGATCTGTGTGCGCGGAATGGCGCCTTCGCGCAAAATGCGCCAGCGGGATTCTTCATCCGTCAGATCAATAATGGTTGAAGCAATGTCCCTTGGGGATGTGCCGCCATCCACGATAATCGAGATACGTTCCTCCAACTGGTCACGCACCGCCATCGCGGTTGTACATTCTGCTTCACCGCTCAGGTTGGCGGAGGTCGCCGTAACTGGGATTCCGGCCGCCTGTATCACCGCCAGAGGAATTTTTGCATTGGGCACGCGCAATGCGACATTCCCTGTGTTGGCGGTGACTTTGAGGGGAAGGCGCGAAGAAGCTTTTACAATGATCGTCAGCGGTCCGGGCCAGTATTTTCGCGCCAAGGCATAAAATTCTTCCGGGAGAGGCTGCGCCAATTCCTCTGCCTGGTCCACGCTGCCAATCAATAGCGACAGAGGCTTATGGCGCAAACGGGATTTGATTTCATAGACGCGGTCTACGGCCCGCAGATTAAACGGGTCCGCCGCCAGTCCGTAGAACGTATCCGTTGGCATGCCCAACACTTCGCCCGCGCGAATCTGGTCCGCCGCATAGCGGACAAGAGATGCTTCCGGGTTCTCACTGCTGATCTTGACGATTTCAACTCGCACTCGAACACTTCTCCCCGTATCTTCTATAACCGCGAAAGGCTAACATAACACGAGGGGCAGTCCCAAATCCGGCTTTTGCTGTAAGAGGAGCAATCACCAAAGTCTTAAACGGCTCCAAGGTTTATAATCGGCAAAACATGACCGAGCAGATTAAAAAGAAGCTCCAGGACGAGATCAACGCCCTGGAACATGAATTGAGCCACGAGCTTCCCAAGGAGCTGAAAAAAGCGGTTGCCCTGGGCGATCTTAGCGAGAACGCCGAATACCACATGGCGAAGCAGCGGCAGGAATTTGTAAAGGCCCGCCTGCGTCAACTGGGCAAACGGCTCGCTGATTTGTCATTGATCAACATGAACAATATCCCCAAGGACAAGGTTGGCTTGGGATCCACGGTACGGGTTTACGACAATGGCAAAAACGAGGAAGTGGAGTACAAGCTAGTGACGAGCGAAGAGTCCGATGTGGCCACCGGGAAAATCTCCACGACCTCTCCTATCGGGCGCGCGCTGCTCAATAAGAAGGTTGGAGATTCCGCTACCGTCGTTACTCCCAACGGCAAGCGCGAAATGGATATTTTGAGCCTGACCACAATTCACGACGGAGCGGACGCAGAGTGACCTGGACCAGCGCCTTCGGCCGGGCCTGCGGCTTTTTGCTCGATAGGATTGTGCGCTGGCTCGCCCTGACGCGCATCAATCCCAATGTCCTTACATTCCTGGGGCTGGTCGTCAATACCATTGCGGCATTCCTGTTCGGCTACGCCGATGCCAGCAATCAGCGCCGGATGTTTTTTTATGCCGGGCTAGTCATCATTGGCTCAGGATTTTTCGACCTCGTGGATGGCCGCGTGGCCCGCGCCAGCAACAAGGTCACCAGCTTCGGCGGGTTCTTTGATTCCGTCATTGACCGCTACAGTGACGCTTCGCAATACTTCGGCCTTCTGGTGTTCTATGCCCGCGGCGACCGATCCATGTATGTGGTTCTTACCGCATTCGTAATGGTCAGCGCCATCATGGTGAGCTATACCCGCGCACGCGCGGAGTCCCTCATTGGGTCCTGCAAGGTCGGGTTCATGGAGCGTCCGGAGCGGCTGGTACTCATCATCATCGGAGCGCTCTTCAACCGGATGGCTCCGGTATTGTGGATTATTGCGACACTCTCCACAATTACGGTGATCCATCGTACCGAGCATACATGGCGCCGCACCCAGGAAATGGAAGCGGGTCTGTCTGATCCCGGCCAGGCGGCCTAATTACTTTCTCCTACAGTTCAAGCAATCTTTCTCATGCTGCGCCCGAAAAAACATAATTTTGGCTGCAAGCTTTGCAGGTACCGGGCGTTCTCTGGTGGTCAGAATGTAATGAGCTATTTTGCGCTTGGCGGCGGGAAATTTGAGGGGCGCACGAAAGTGCAGCCTTAGGTTTGAGTTACGCGCTCTCTGCTACAATTTCAGTTGATTGGATCGAGTGGAATCGCCGGATTTATTGTCTCCTTTGAGGTTGATTGATGCCGCTTCATAATCGGACATCGCGGTTTTTGGCTGTGGCCGGAACGCTTGTAGCGCTTTCCATGGCGACTGGATGCAAGGGCTTTTTCGTGAACCCAACCCTTACCACTGTGACCGTTGGGCCAGCTACACCCTCCATTCAGCAGGGCAGCACCTTTCAAATGACCGCCACCGGCACTTTTGACGACGGCAGCACGAAAACGCTTACCGGCAATGTGCTCTGGTCAACTTCCGATTCGAGCATTGCAACCGTAAGCGATAGCGGCGTGGTGACCGGCGTTTCCGCCGGCTCT
>JAICKN010000098.1 GCA_025927855.1 Terriglobales bacterium | reverse complement strand
AGGCCGATTGCAGGCCATTCACAGCGCCCTCAAGGAAATCACGATCCCTCTGGTGGGTTCGACAATTACTCCCATTGTGGTGTTCCTGCCGCTGATTTCAATTACAGGCGTGACTGGTGTTTTCTTCCGGGCATTGGCGATCACAATGGCAATCTCACTACTTACCTCGCTCGCCCTGGCCCTGACCTGGACGCCGAATCTGAGCCAATATTTCATTCGCAAGCATGTGAACGGCCCGGAAACTAAAAATCCGGAAGAAAACTCATTTGAAAATTTGCTGGCGGCGGAAGAGGCCTCAACCGGAAAAATCTTCCACAGGATCATTGACTTTGACGAACACTGCCTCCGCTGGGCCGTCCGCAAACCACTGTGGCTCGCCGGTATGGCTGCGCTATTGATTGCCGCATCCTACGTTTGTTACCGCTATTCCGGCTCGGATTTGCTGCCCGAAATGGATGAAGGCGGATTCACTCTGGATTACCTGACGCCTGCGGGCACTTCGCTGAGCGAAACCAACCGCATGATCACGCACATTGAGCAGATCATTCGTTCCGTTCCAGAAGTAGAGAGTTCTTCCCGGCGGACTGGGGCCGAGTTGGGCCTGGCCGCAGTTACGGAAGCGAACCGTGGCGATATTTTGGTGAAGCTGAAGAGTAAGCGCAGCCGCGGCATTGACGAGATCACAGAAGAAATCCGGGCGCGGGTCAACCGCGAAGAACCTGCGGTGCGCACCGAATTCATCCAGGTGCTTCAGGACATGATTGGCGATCTGAGCAATGAACCTGAACCTATTCAGATCAAAATGTTCTGCGAAGATGCCAATACATTGCAAACGTGGGCGCCCAAGGTTGCGAACGCTATTCAGCAAGTACCCGGCGTCGTGGATGTGCTGAATGGAATCGAAAATACAATCAGCGGACCCGCGGTTACCTTCCAGGTGAATCCGCAGGTTGCCGAACGCGCTGGATTTACCCCGCAGGAAGTTGCGACCGATGCGGCAGCTATTGTGGAGGGGGAACCGGCTGCCGACGCAGTGGTAAATCAGGACCACGTCTATACCGTACGGGTCCGCTTTCCGGCTGCGGACCGCGCTTCGCTGGAGAACATCGAGAATACGCTGCTCAACAGCGCGAGCGGTAAAACGGCGACTTTAGGATCATTGGCCACTGTCACTGAACTGCCACCGCAAAACGAAATCCACCGGGAGAATTTACAGCGGGAAGTTTCTGTGACCGGGCGGCTGGAAGGCACGGACCTGGGCGGCGCGATCGCCAAAGTGCAGAACGCGGTGAATGGTCTGCATCTGCCGGGAAATATCCGCGTGACTTATGGAGGGACTTACCAGGAGGAGCAGAAGTCCTTCCACGATCTCCTTTTCGTGCTGCTTCTGGCCATCGTGCTGGTATTCATTGTCCTGTTGTTCGAGTTCCGCACCTTCGCTGCGCCTGTCGCAATTTTGGCTTCAGCGGTGCTTTCCACTTCGGGCGTGTTTATTGCGCTACTCATCACCCAGACCACATTTAATGTCGCGTCATTTATGGGGATGATCATGGTGGTGGGCATTGTCGCGAAAAATGGAATCCTGTTGCTCGATGCGGAACACAAGTTTCGGGAGGGGGGACTCCCTGCCGAACAAGCCATGCTACAGGCCAGCCGCCGCCGCTTGCGCCCTATCGTGATGACGGCCCTGGCCACAGTCGCGGGAATGCTGCCCCTGGCATTTGCCTGGGGAGCGGGAGCGCAGATGCTGCAACCTCTGGCCATCGCCGTCGTCGGCGGGGTGCTGATCTCGATGGCGCTCTCGCTCATCGTCACGCCGATGGTGAACTTTTTCCTGCAGCAACGGAATGGAATTTCAGGTTAAGGCCTTATGTCTCGGAATGCGCCGCCCTAAAGACGCTTTTTTTGGTATTTTCTCTGCGCGATGCAGGTTAAACGATTACCTCGGCTGCCGAGGTGAACCGGCTTGCGAGCTCCGGCAATTTTTTTGTCAAATCTGTGTCTCTCCCTTGACTGGCGCGGGTTTTGGCTTGACTATCGTTACCGATCAGTGATATTTAGTTTTGGCGCTGAACAATGTAGAAAGATGTGCGCAGTGGTTTGACCGCTCCAATTTAAACTCGACCCTAAACGCAAGCTAGCCCCCATATTGTCAGTTTGTCTTCGGAGCAATGTGATTGTCAGGAACTCTTCTTTGAACAAAGCAAGTCCCAGGAACTTTTACCGAGAACGAAATCAATAATACGAATCTGTGGAGGCGTGTAATGTCCTTTCCTGTCCGAGCAGTTCGAACTTCCAGAATATTTAAAATTTCCGTGGCATTCGTGCTTGCGCTGGCGTATTTGCTCGTTTTGAGCCCTGCGCGCGCGGCCGCGCAAGTGGTACTTAGCAGCGATTTTGAAGACGGCACCGCGCAAGGTTGGGTCTCTTTTAATGGCGCCAGCACTCCGGCGAATTCAACCGATGTGGCGCAATCCGGGACCCACAGTCTTTTGACCAGCACCAACTCCAGCGGAGCCAGCAGCGGTCCCAGCATGAATGTCACCAAAGTATTGCTTCCCGGCGCGAAGTACACGATCACAGGCTGGGTGCGGCTTACTTCGGGCGAGGCAGCCACCAACGCCAATTTCACAATTGTTCGTTCTGACGCCTCCTGTTCCGGTGGAACTTGCTTTGACACAGTAGGACCATTCCAGGTCGCAGTGACCGACTCGGGGTGGGCGCAGATCGGCGGCAGCTATTCTGTGAGCCCTACCGCAACCGGTTTAACTCTCTATTCGCAGTTAATTGGCCCAACGACGCAACAATCGTTTTACCTCGACAATGTGGTTATCACCGAAACCGCGCCGCCTCCGAGCGGAACTCCGGTGGCTTCCTACACCTTCGCGGATGGCGGACTGGATGGATGGGCGCCGTTTGGCTCGGTGAGCCTCAACAACAGCGTGTCGCCTCTTGCTGATCCAGTCGGCAATACGCACAGTCTTCTGACTTCGGGCCGGACTCAGACCTTCGAAGGCCCAAGCCTCAACCTGCTGAACGTGAGCGGCATAGTTGCGGGAGCAACGTACAACGTAAGTGCGTATGTGCTGCTTGCGGACGCTGATAGCAGCAACCCTACCGTAACCATGTCTACCAAGCGCACAGATTGCTCCAACAGCGATGGAATCTTCAGCAATCTGGCTACATCGAGCGCTTTATCCAACACGGCTTGGACCCTTGTTCAAGGCACGTTCAGCTTCTCGAACCTGCCGGGTCCTCCTACCAATCTCACGCTGTATTTCCAATCCAGCAGCGCGACCGATTCGTTCTACATCAGCAATGTGACAATCGGACAGATCGCTCCGCCGCCGCTACCGGTGGATCAGCAGGACAACACCGGAATTACCTCCACCTTTGAAGATGGCGGTACAGATGGCTGGGGCGGGCGTGCAGGAGCCACGGTTACCAACACAACCGCGGAAGCGCACTCCGGAAGCAACAGCATTCTGGTCACCGGCCGTACGGCAAACTTCGATGGCGCGGCGATCAACATCGAGAACAAGATGTACGTGGGGTCGCAATACTCCATCAGCGTGTGGGTGAAGCTATTACCGACCGATGGTTCCGTGCACAATATCAACATGAGTCTGCAAACCTCATTCCAGGGACAGACAAGCTTCCCGGGAGTGAACGGCTTCCCCGGCACACAAGTTGCGGCTGACGGACAGTGGCACCAGATTCTTGTCCCCAACTACACTATGTCGAGCCCGTACGATCCGGGAACAAAGCCGACTCTGTACCTGCAGACCTTCCCGACGGGCAGCCAGCCCAACCCCGACCTGGTGTCGTTCTACATTGACGACTTCCAGCTCACCTTCCTGCCGCCGCCGTCTATTCAGACGGATATTCCGTCTATATTCCAGCGGCTCCAGCGCTACTTCCCGGTGGGAGCGGAGATTGACACCAGCGATCTCTCCGGCCCACACCTTGATCTGCTCCTGAAGCATTTCGACAGCATCGTTTCAGGAAACGATATGAAGTGGAGTTCGGTGGAAAATACGAAGGGAACCTTCACCTACGGCAACGCAGATAAGGAAGTGGGAACGGCGGTTTGCCACAACCTGAAGGTCCGCGGACATAACTTAGTGTGGGCAACGGGGGGGCAAACTCCATCCTATGCATTCGGGGATGGCACAAATTCCCCTGCCAACCAGGCCTTGGTCACAGACAATATTCAGGAACACATCAAGAATGAAGTCCAGCACTTTGGCAGCAAAGTGTACGTCTGGGATGTGATCAATGAGCCGTTCGATCCGAACCAGCCTGATTGTCTGGTTCATGGACCGTTCTACAACGTGTTGGGCAAGAGCTACATTGATGTCGCTCTTGAAGCGGCCCGGCAATACGCGCCTCCGGGAACGCAGCTCTTCATCAACGACTTCAACACCGATGAAGCGCCCAAACTGGCCTGCATCATCAAAGTGGTGCAGGACCTGAAGAACCGGGGCATTCCCATTGATGGCATAGGGCATGAAACTCACGTTGCCGTCAATTTCCCGAGTGTCCAGGCGGTGGCCGATTCCATCCGTGCTATCCACAAAGCCTTCCCTGATCTTCATCAGCAGGTCACGGAAATGGACATCAGCGTGTACAACGCCGGTGATAATACCTCCAACTTCGGCGCTAACGGGGGCACTGTTCCGCCTTCGATCATCGCGCAACAAGGTTGGGTCTACTACAACTACTTCAAAGCCTTCCGTAGTCTCAGGGGCATCCTTGACGGGGTCACCTTCTGGGGCATGGCGGATGACAATACCTGGCTTTCGGGCTTCCCGATCAGCCGGCTCAACGAGCCGCTTCCGTTCAATGAGCAATTGCAGGCGAAGCCAGCCTATTGGGGAATCATCAATGAGCCACGCCAATTGCCCGGTTTTGGCCTGAACTTCCACATCACGGCGAAAACTGGCCCGAAGAATGCCCGCGTATGGACCATCACCGCGGACAATCCAAGTTCGGGCACAGCCTATACCGTGCAAATCAATTCGTTCACCATCCAACAGCTTCGGGATAATGAGGGCCGAGGCAGAGGCGCCCAACCATGCAGTCCGGTCGTCACTTCGCCCACGTCATTCCCGTTGGTCCTCGGTGACATAGCGCCTGGCGAATCTGCCAGCACGACCGTCACGTTGGACTTCAGCGGATGCCACAGTGACGCTCCGTACGGCGTGGTGATCCCATGGAGCCAGGCCAATGGCGCCAATACGGGTCAACTGGTCCGGGTCACAACATTTAGCAGCTTCGATCAGGATCGCGATCACGATCATGATGGTGACCATGACCGGGACGGAGGCCGCTACTAACTAACAGGAATGGATTGGTATCCGCTCAGCGCCGCTGGCCGGATGCCAATCAAAGCTGACTTAGCCCTCGGGAGATGACGTTTCCCGAGGGCATTTTTTCGTCTATTCTGTTAACGGCGAGCCTGCGGCGCTAGGCTTGCGCTATCAATACTTGGAGGCGCCTGTGCTATCCTCGGCGTTTCCTCAGCAAATAGCCCAACCAGGAGGATGCTCATTGGCACAGGGTTTCTGGTGGAAACTTTAAGGGGAAAGTAGATGGAATTCGTCCATGATGATTTCCTGCTGCATTCTGAAGTAGCGCGGCGGCTGTATCACGACTACGCTGAAACGGAGCCGATTCTCGATTACCACTCGCATCTCTCCCCTGCCGATATTGCAAACGACCGCTGCTTCAAAAACCTTTTTGAAATTTGGCTGGAAGGCGACCATTACAAATGGCGCGCCATGCGGACCAATGGCGTTCCTGAGCGGTTTGTTACAGGCAATGCCTCTCCTCACGAAAAATTTCTGGCATGGGCGCGCACGGCCCCCTTTACTCTGCGCAATCCGCTTTACCACTGGACCCATCTTGAACTCAAAAGATATTTCGGCATCGGGGAGCTTCTGACCGAAACGAATGCGCAATCTGTATGGGAACGCGCCAATGCAGAGCTGACTTCCGGCGGGCTTACCACGCAAGGCATTCTCAGGAAATTCAAAGTGCGCGCGCTGTGCACCACCGATGATCCATGTGATGACCTCGCTCATCATCGAAAAATCAATGCGTCAAATCTGGGTTTTCGCGTTTACCCGACGTACCGTCCGGATAAAGCTTTTCTGGTGGGTGATCCTACCGCTTTTCATCCATGGGTGGGCCGGCTGCAAAAGGTGAGCGGCATAGACATCGCATCGTTGCGGGATTTTCTGGATGCCCTCAAGCAGCGTCATGATTTCTTCCACGAGCAAGGCGGACGTCTTTCCGATCACGGACTTTCGCATTGCTTTGCTGTTCCGTGCACGGAAAGCCAGGCGGTGGCAATTTTCGCGCAGGCGCGCTCCGGGCAGGCGGCAAGTCCCGTGGAGCAGGAGCAGTTCGCTTCTTTCCTCATGCTTTTCCTGGGCGCGTTGGACGCGCAAAAAGGCTGGACCAAGCAGTTGCACCTGGGCGCATTGCGCAGCATGAATACGCGCGCTCTGTGTGAATTGGGCCCGGACACGGGCTTCGACAGCATTGGCGATTGGCCGCAGGCCAGCGCCTTATGTACATATCTGGACCGGCTGGAACAGGAACATGCGTTGCCGAAAACCATCATCTATAACTTGAACCCTGCCGACAATTATGTCTTTGCGACCGCCATTGGAAACTTCCAGGACGGCTCGATCGCGGGCAAAATTCAGTACGGCAGCGGATGGTGGTTTCTGGACCAGAAAGAAGCGATGGAATGGCAGATCAACGCGCTTTCCAATGCAGGCCTGCTCTCCCGCTTTGTCGGCATGTTGACGGACTCCCGCTCATTTATGTCTTTCCCGCGCCATGAATACTTCCGCCGCGTCCTGTGCAACCTGCTCGGCGATGATGTAGAAAAAGGCGAGCTTCCGCACGATGAGTTTTTGCTTGGGTCCATGGTTCGCAATATTTGTTTTGGAAACGCGGAGCGGTATTTCGGCCTGGCCCTCGCGCCTGCCGCTGAGCCCCGTACCGAGGCAGTCACGGGCCGTTAGTCTTTATTTCTTGGAAAAGCTGAGATTTTGCGGATGGATACGATTCGCGCTTTGAGTTTGAGACTAAAACAAAATAGCGGTGGAGTATAAATCTGGAATGGTCGAAGAGGACTTTGTGAAGCATTGGACAAGTAGAGCGGCGGCGCTGGCAGTTCTTTTAATCATCGGGTTGTATTCCGCATCGCTTCAGGCGGAGACTGGCGAAAATGTATGGCTACGTTATGCTCCGTTAGATGCTCATGCCGCCCAGCAATATTCCACGCTGCCCGCCGTAGTCACGGTCCTCGATGATTCCGTAGTGTTGAAATCCGCACAGGGAGAAATTGTGCGCGGCGTCCGTGGAATGCTGGGCCGCACGCTGCGGGAAAGCGAAGGTCTGCCCACGGAACCGGCCATTGTCCTCGGAACCTTCTCCAGCTTGCGGGGCGTCGCACCCCCGGTAAAGCAGCCGCAAGATCTTGTCCCCGGCTCGTACGTGCTTACGACCGGAAAAATTCACGGCATGGAATGCATCATCATCGAAGGGCCGGATGCGGACGGAGTTTTATACGGAGCGTTCGCGTTCCTGAACAAGATCGCCTTCCATCAAAGTTTGACCACCTTGCATGAAGTACAGCAACCATCTGCTCCCGTCCGCTGGGTGGACCAGTGGGACAACCTGAAAGGCACCATCGAGCGCGGTTACGGCGGCCCTTCGATATTTTTCGACAACGACACGGTGCGCCCCGACCTTTCCCGCGCTTCCGAATACGCGCGCATTCTCGCCTCCGTCGGGCTTAACGGCTGCAATGTGAATAACGTGAACGCCAGTCCGCACATGCTGGATGACGGCATGATCCTGCAACTCGCCCGCATCGCTGATGTCTTTCGCCCGTGGGGAGTGAAGATGGCAATATCGGTGGACCTCGCTTCGCCGAAAACCGCAGGCGGCCTGGATACCTTCGATCCTCTCGATCCCAAGGTCATCGCCTGGTGGCAACACAAAGTAGATGAAATTTATAAACAGATTCCGGATTTTGGCGGTTTCACGGTAAAAGCCGATTCTGAGGGCCAGCCTGGGCCTTCGAGTTACGGCCGCAGCCCTGCGGACGCCGCCAACATGCTGGCCGCCGCGCTCAAGCCGCATGGCGGGATTCTGCTATACCGCGCCTTTGTATATAACCATCATCTCGACTGGCGCAATCCCAAGAATGACCGTGCCCGCGCGGCTTATGATATCTTCCACCCTCTCGATGGCAAATTCGACGACAACGTAATCATCCAGATTAAGTACGGCCCCATTGATTTTCAGGTGCGCGAGCCTGTTTCTCCGTTATTTAGCGGCTTGGAAAAAACCAACGAAGCAATTGAGTTGCAGGTCACCCAGGAATACACCGGCCAGCAACGGCATTTGTGCTATCTCGCACCCTTGTGGAAGGAAGTATTCGATTTCGATTTGCATGCCAACGGGGAAAGCACTCCGGTAAAAGACCTGATTACCGGGAAAACATTCCATCGGCCGACGGGCGGGTTTGTGGGCGTGGTGAATGCCGGTATGGATGCAAATTGGATGGGCAATCCGCTGGCTTTGGCGAATGTATACAGCTTTGGGAGGCTGGCCTGGAACCCAAATCAATCCGTAAAAGAAATCACCGAAGATTGGACGCGGCTTACCTTCGGAGACAATCCGCTGGTCGTCGAGGCCGTGGTCAATATGCAATTGGCATCCTGGCCCTCTTATGAAGACTACACCGGACCTCTCGGGTTGCAGACTCTCACGAACATCCTTGGGCCGCACTATGGGCCGGGCGTTGAGTCCTCTGAGAACAACGGCTGGGGACAATGGCATCGCGCCGACCATGAAGGCGTGGGCATGGATCGCAGCGTCGCCACCGGAACCGGCTTTGCCGGGCAATATTTTCCCGCAGTGGCAAAGATGTACGAGTCGGTACAGACGACTCCCGACAATTTGCTGCTGTTCTTTCATCACGTGCCCTATACCTACAAATTGCATTCAGGCAAGACGGTAATCCAGGAGCTGTATGACCTGCATTATCAGGGGGCGGAGCGGGCCTACGAATTTATTGCGCAGTGGAAAGCGCTGCGTGGCCGCGTAGATGACGAGCGCTATGATTTCATCTTGAAAGGATTCAAATACCAGGCTGGCCATGCGGTGGTTTGGCGCGATGCAGTTTGCAATTGGTTCTTCCGGGAGTCCGGCATTGCCGATGCGAAGGGCAGGGTGGGGCACCATCCTGATCGCGTGGAAACCGAAGATATGAAGCTCGACGGCTATGCGCCCATAGATATTTCTCCCTGGGAGAACGCCTCTGGCGGTAAAGGCGTGGAATGCGCCGACTCCGCCAAAGCCTGCACCGCTTCCTACCATTTCACGAAACCGGCAGGCTGGTATGAAATTGACGTTCAATATTTCGATCAGATCAACGGACAGTCAAGGTTCCAGGTCATGGTCGGAGACCAACTTATAGATGAATGGATTGCTGACGATCATCTGCCGGCGATGAAGCCCAATGGAGATTCTTCGACGCGCCGCTGGATTACCGGCATCGCTCTTCGCTCCGGCGACGATATTCGCATCATCGGAACCCCGGACAATGGTGAGCGAGCACCGCTCGATTACATCCGCATTGTTCCCTGGCATGAAGCGCCGGGCAAAGCGGCAACGAGCAAAGCAGCGGTAGCCCGTGCACCGAGGGCGAAGTCTGCGGGAGCATCTTCGAAAAAATCGAAATAAAAGTGTAGGAATAAAAATGCCGGAATAAGGTTATATGCGGCGAAGGGAACTTTTGCACGACTAGCGACGTAAATTGAGCAGGTTCGCCTAAGAACTTTATGGCCGCATTCCTTTTGTGGTGCATCCTGTTCGTCTTATGCTGGCCCCTGGCGCTGGCTGCTCTATTCCTGTATCCCATCTTTTGGATTTTGTTGTTGCCATTCCGGATTGCTGGAATCGCCGTCCACGGCGCTTTGGCGCTGGTTTGGGCGGTGGTCATGCTTCCTGCGAGATTGTTGAGCGCGCCATTTCGGATATGAGAAAGAAATGACTGAGACGCTGGCAAACACCGATTCAAGGAAAAACGAGTTCCTCAAGAACAAATCGTTCAAAACCGATTCAATCAAAAATGACTGGCTGACCGTGGCAGCCATTGGTCTACTCGCCATGTGCATGGAGCCTTTTGACCATGAGGCGCTGGGCCACGGAAGCGTTTGCCTTCTACTAGGCGGGCACATCAGTCTTTTAACGTCGTCCCTCTTTCACTGTAGTGTGCCCTCCGACTGGATAGACCCTGCCGGGCCGGCGATGAATCTTTTTGCAGGCTTTTTGGCGCTGGTCGCCAGAACCTTTGTGCCGTTACGATTCCCCAAGCTCCGCCTGTTTCTGATTCTGGTAACTGCATTCAGCTTTTTCTGGGAGGGCGGATATCTTATCCACGCCATGCACCACCAGAATGGAGACCTGTACTTCTTTACCCGTTACCTGCTGGACTATGTGACCGTAGGGGAGCGGTGGGTTGGAGCCGCGTTGGGCCTTGCTCTCTATTTGGCTACGGTACGCCTTACCTCGCGCGCTCTTTTGACGGTCGCTTCGAATGCGAAAGCAGCACGCGCCGTAGCTCGCACAGCTTGGATTGCCGCAACATTAGGGATCGTTCTTGCTACAGCCGCAGGAAGATGGCGCGGTTTTTCGGACGCGGTCATGGAAATCGGGTTGGCTTCATTTCCACTCTTGCTTATTCCGTACCATAAACACAAAATGCCGGGTACGGCATCTTCGCCGGCAATCACGCGCAGTTATCCAGTTATCGCACTGGCGCTGGTCGTATTTGCTGTATTTGTAGCCACGCTGGGACGCGGAATCCAACAGTAGCATCGCCTGCGAGCGGAGCCCGGCCTTCTCCGTTTATAATCTCCAATTCGGCTTTCTACGTATTTTCCATTGAAAGGCACAACTTGCTCGATTTTTTAGGCGATCTTCAGCGTACCCACATGTGCGGCGCATTGCGCCCCTCAGATGCAGGGAAAAAAGTAGTGCTCATGGGGTGGGTGGGCCGCCGCCGTGACCTCGGCAGCATTATTTTTATTGATCTGCGCGACCGCACTGGGGTGACCCAGGTTGTATGCAACCGCGAGCGCAATTCGGCGCTGCACGATAAAGCGGCCACTCTGCGCAATGAGTATGTGATCGCTGTCGTCGGCACAGTCAAGCAACGTGATCCGAATACCTTCAACAAAAATATTCCCACCGGCGAAGTCGAGTTGATTGCCGAAGAGCTGC
This sequence comes from Terriglobales bacterium, assembly GCA_025927855.1. Classification (GTDB taxonomy): domain Bacteria; phylum Acidobacteriota; class Terriglobia; order Terriglobales; family Acidobacteriaceae; genus JAICKN01. Next base: position 94 of record JAICKN010000098.1, on the reverse strand, counting down.
GCATCCTGAATGAATCCAAGCAGCCGCCCTTCCTGCCGGGTGAGACAGTCCTGCCCAACGAAGAAATGCGGCTGAAGTACCGCTACATTGATCT
>JAICKN010000204.1 GCA_025927855.1 Terriglobales bacterium | reverse complement strand
GGAGTTGTCTATCGGCTTGGCAAAATACACTTCCGGCGTGCCGGTCCAGCAGGGCTTGCGCCCCCTGACGGATGCCACGATTCTTGCGCTTGCAGCTGCGGCCATTTACGCTACCCCGGCGAAATCGGATTCAAATTGCGCCAGCTCGCGCTGCGCAACCACGTACCAATATTCCAGCTTCTCCTCGAGAACACGCTCATCCCTGCGGACTCGCACCTGTTCAACGGTGGAGATCAAATCGTCAATCAAAGTGCCTGTATACATTTTTAAGTTCCTCCAGGCCTACCACAGCCCGGACACTGCCTTCTTACTAAATTCTTTTGGCCGCGCGCATCTTTGCGCTGCGCGACCTTGGATTGCGATCAATCTCTTCTTTTGTGGCCATCACCGGCTTTTTCACCAGCAATTCGTAGTGGCCTTGTTTCGCTCCCTCGCGCATCGCGTCCTTCACAATGCGGTCTTCCAGAGAGTGAAAACTGATGACCACCAGCCGCCCGCCCCGCTTCAGAACTCGCGGGGCCGCGTTCATCAGCTCCCGCAAGTCGTCCAATTCACGGTTTACGAAGATTCGGAGAGCCTGAAAGGTCCGCGTCGCTGGATGAATCCGCCTCTCTGCTTGATTCATTGGCCGGGCCGCGGCTGATACGATCTCTGCAAGTTGGGCAGTAGTGCGTATCGGCCGCGACCGGACAATGGCTCTGGCGATTCTCCGCGACCTCCTTTCCTCACCGAATTCGTAAATCACATCCGCCAGCTCGCGCTCGCTGATGTGGTTTACCACTTGTTCGGCGGTTTGCCCCGACTGCGTATTCATACGCATGTCCAGGGGACCCTCCGCCTGAAAACTAAAGCCTCGCGCTGCACTATCAAACTGCAAACTGCTGACGCCCAGGTCAGCCAATAAACCGTCAATGGAAGATGGCGGTTGGTCGTTGATCAGCTTCGCAAATGATCCGTGCAACAGTGTGACCATCGGCCAGTCTTGGTTTTCCCCAACGGCTGACGGCCGCCGGCCAACAACGGTCTGCGCGATTTCCAGCGCCGCGGGGTCCTTATCGAAGCCAATCAAATGACCCGGTGCGCCGAGGCGTTTTGCGATTTCTAAACTGTGCCTGCCCAAGCCCACCGTCGCGTCTATGTAAGTTCCGCCACGCTGAACAGCTAAAAAGTCGATCGCTTCTTTTAAAAGAACCGGAACGTGACTCCCGCCACGCCCAACCCCCTCGGGGGTATTTGTTAAACTCTCGTCGCCCATATCTCGGGGCCCCCATCACACCCGCCTTCCGGTTTGATGGGCCTGACTAGATGCCGAGCTCGTCGAGCGTCTTCTCATCCTCAGGCGTAAACTGTTCTTCCTCGATCTCCTTGCGGTACGCCTCCAGGTTGCGGATCAGCAGGTGAGTCAAATTGCCCGTCACTGCCACCTCGCCCTTAATCTGGGCGGCGTCCCTCAATAACTGGGGAATCAACAGACGGCCCTGGCCGTCTATTTCCACTTGCTGCCCCCAGTAATTGACCCGGTCGAGAAACTTCTTCTTCGTAGGATTGAAGGTGGAGAGCCCTGCCAGCTTCTGCTCGATCCGCTCCCACTCCTCGAAGGGATAAACTTGTGCAACCTTCCCGTCTAAGCTCGTGATGTAAAATTGCGTGCCGTATTTCTCGTCGATCACGCGCTTGAACTCGGCCGGGACCTTGATCCGTCCTTTTTCGTCGGCGCGAGTTGGGTGATTTCCGCGAAACATGTGCTTTGCTAATTTCCCGGCCTCTTGGCCTGGCGACTGCTACCGCAACAGCTAGGGAGGTTAAAGCGGCAAAAATTTCGGTCGTTTCTGGTTCGTTTGGGCTCGTTATTTGGGTGTCAGTCCTAAATTCCACTGGCGCCTCGGCTTTTTATCGTTTTGCCCACAACCTCTACTATCACGACCACTTTCTACCACTTTTGACCACATCTTACGCCTAAATGCTTTGCTGTCAACAGGAAAGTTTCAGGTTGAGACAGGGGAGAGGAGCAGACAGGGGAAAGCACTACCTCTTGCGGTTTGCTGGTCAGCCGCACACTACCAGTAGGATTTATAAATAAGATTCGGTTTCGCCTAAATCTATGGCAGCGCAGAACAAATAACTTTTTGCACAGGTCATTGCGAATGCCGGCTTCTTATATAAGAATTCCCTTCAATTATGGCGACCTTCTACGACCGGTTTGTGGGGTGTGCCGGACGCTGGCCTCAAAACATTGCCCTAGAAATTCAACGCCGCGACTGCAACGAAAGCATCACCTATGCCGAAACCCGGAGAATGGCGGAATCGCTCGGGCGCTGGCTGCTGGAAAATCACTTTGAGCCGGGGGCGCGCTGCGCCATTTTTGCGGAGAACCACCCGCGCTGGGTGATCGCGTTTCTTGGGATCATTGCCGCCGGCTGCACCGCGGTTCCGCTCGATACCGCCTTCCACGCTGACCAGGTTGCCAAACTCCTTAAAGACAGCGGCGCGACATTGCTGTTCGCCGACCTGAAACATTTAGGCACAGCACGGGAGGCGATTGGGGATCTCCCCGTCAAAATAGTCGCTACCAATCCCGCAGAAGGCAATACGGAGAAGGAAGGCGCTGGGAAAATGGAAGGCGTCAGCGCCGGTCTCGACTCAATCTTCGCCGCTGGTTCCGGCGCCTTCATTCCGCAAGCGGTGGATGAGCAATCGCTGGCTTCCCTGCTCTACACCTCCGGCACCACGGCCGACCCCAAAGGCGTGATGCTCACTCATGCAAATTTGTTGGGCGAGGTGGAAGCTGTTTCAGCATGGGCGGAAATTGGAGCCGATGACGCCATCCTCGGCGTCCTGCCCTTGTTTCATGTGCTTTCGCAGATGGCCAATCTCCTGCTTCCTCTTACCAAGGGAGCGCGCGCAGTTTATCTCGAAACGCTGAATACCACAGAACTGATAAGAGCTCTCAGCGATCGCGAGATCACCGCATTCGCGGTAGTACCGCAATTTTTCTATTTAATTCATGAACGCATATTCAAGGAATTAGCGAAACGCGGCCCGGCGGCGCGTTTTATTTTCCGTTCCTTGATGAAGTTAAATCGCGCGTTTCGCAAGCTCGGCATAAACGTCGGCCCATTATTCTTTGCCAAAGTGCATGGAATTTTTGGCCACAAAATGCGCTATCTGGTCACCGGCGGCTCGCGCTTTGATCCCCAAATCGGCCGCGATTTTTACGCGCTCGGCATTGACGTTCTCCAGGCCTACGGACTTACCGAAACAACCGGCGGCGCTTTCGTCAATTCTCCCCGCAACAACGTGATCGGCTCTGTAGGCAAACCGCTGCGCGGTGTAGAAGGAAAAATCCTCAACGCGCAGCCGCAGGACAGTGGACCCGCCACAGGAGAAATCGCCATTCGTGGCGCGCTCATCATGAAGGGATATTGGGACCGCCCCGATGCCACTGCCGAAGTGCTGAAAGACGGATGGCTGCACACAGGCGACCTGGGATATTTCGATGAGCATGGGAATCTCTTCATTACCGGGCGGCTGAAAGAAGTCATCGTTCTCAGCAACGGGAAAAATGTCTACCCCGAGGAAATTGAAGCCCATTATCTGCAGTCGCCATACATCAAGGAAATCTGCGTGTTGGGACTGGAGGGCCGCCCAGGCGATCCAACTTCAGAGCGCCTTCATGCAGTGATTGTGCCGGACTTTGAAGCGCTGCGCGCGCGCAAGATCGTCAATGCCAAAGAAGTAATACGTTTCGATATCGAAGGTCTTTCGGCGCAGATCGCATCAACCAAACGGATCAGCAGTTATGAAATCTGGCAGGAAGAATTGCCGCGCACCACCACTCGCAAAATCAAACGCTTTGAAGTCGCGAAGCGTGTGCGCGCACAGCAAGCGGCAGGGGAAAACCATCAGAACAAAGATGCTGAACCCTCCGCGCCAAAGCCGCTCACCGCCGAAGAAACCGCCTGGCTTGGCTCGCCGCAGGTCCAGCGGGCCATTGGCATCATTCTCGAATTCGCCAGGAACAAACCCGAACCCCTTCGACCTGACAATAATCTCGAACTCGATTTAGGCCTGGACTCCATGCAGCGCGTCGAACTATTGGTTGCGCTCGAACAGGAACTGGGCGGAGATGTGGAGGAATCCCAGCTTGGCGGCATCTACACGGTCCGCGAGCTCGTAGATGCAGTTTTGCAGAATGCCGCGACGCACGAAGCCCCGCGTACGCAATTCGCCGGATGGGATGCCATCTTAAAAGAAGGTCCCAGCAGCCCCGATGTTCTCGCCCTTGCAGAACCGCGTCCTTTTGCCGAACGCTTCTGGTTCCTGGCAAGCCGCATCGCCGGTATTTTCTTCCGTGTCGCCTTCCGGCTGGAAGTGCACGGGTTGGAAAAAATCCCCACCCAAGGCCCGTTTATTCTTTCTTCCAATCACCAGAGTTATCTTGATCCCGTTGCTCTCATCAGCATTCTTCCCTGGCGGCATTTCAGAAACGCGTTCGCGGTGGGCACAAGTGAAATCTTCGGCTCGGGATTCATGCGCCATCTGGCCCGTTGGCTGCGCGTCGTGGTACTCGATCCCGACGCGAATCTCGTTCCCGCCATGCGCGCCGGGGCGTTCGGCCTCCGTCACGGGCGTGTGCTGGTCCTTTATCCTGAAGGCGAACGTACGATTGATGGCTCTCCCAAGACCTTCAAAAAAGGCGCTGCGATCCTTTCTCTCCATGGGCAAGTCCCCATTGTTCCAGTCGCAATAGATGGATTTTATGCTGCATGGCCGCGCGGCAAATCATTCCAAAGATTCTCGCGCTTCAAGATTCGTTTCGCGGATCCTATCTTGCCGCCAAGAGAGTTTCCATCAGCAGAAACTGAATACGAAAAGCTCACGGCCGAATTGAAAGCCAAAGTCGTAGAAATGTGGCAGGAGTTTCAGAACGGCAAGCAGACGAATTAATTCGCTTGTTTCCGCAGCTCACGCGCTCAAAAGATACGTTTGCAAAAAATCATTGCGGAACTTCCCCGTGGGGTCGTACTGCCTCGCCAGCTGCGCGAATGCAGGCAGCTTCTCATACAACGGCCGCAACTGCTCCGCTGTCATTGTGAACAGCTTGCCCCAGTGCGGCCGCGCGCGGACTGGCGCAAGTTCCCGTTCAATTTCCGGCAACACTTTTCTGACCGCATGCCAATCCGGCTTCCATGTGAAGTGAATTGCGACGCACGGCTGTTTGTAGCAGGGGCTCAGCCATAAATCGTCGGCGGCAATCGTGCGGATCTCCGTAATCAGCAAATGCGGCGTGATCTTATCCCGCAGGCATTCCACTGCCAGAATCGCTTCCACCGCGTGCTGGCGCGGAACGAGATATTCCGATTGCAGTTCATCTCCCGCGCTCGGCAAAAAGCCCATGCGGAAGTGCGGCAGGCGCTCATACCACGGGCCGCGCACTCCCATCTGCTCGGTGCAATTCTCGGCGGAAATCCCGGGAATCGGATGCAGATTTTCAACCGCTAACTTTGCGCCCAAAAAATCAGGTGCGGGTTTCGCGGCATCTGAGTTTTCCGCCCGGCTTTTAATCCACACTGCGCCAATCCGCTGGTCTTGCCAGTCTGTGAACAGGCTCACACTATAGCCGCTGGCCTGGATCGCATCGAAATTGTCTGCCAATTCCTTCAGCGGAAGATTTTCGTACACATGCTGGTACATAGTGAATGCCGGCTCAATGTCCAAGGTGATTTTCGTAATGACGCCGAAAGCTCCCAGTCCAACCACCGCCGCGTTAAATATTTCTTTGTCCGCTTCTCGTGACAGATGCACAACCTCACCCGCCGCCGTCACCATCTCCAATGCCGCAACCGCAGTCGTCAGATTTCCGTTGCGCTCGCCGG
>JAICKN010000099.1 GCA_025927855.1 Terriglobales bacterium | reverse complement strand
TTTGCCCTCCGCCTTGGAAGCGATTAGCAGCATGGGAAAACTTTCCAGCGGCTTGGGCGCTCACGCCTTTATGCGGGAAGATGCGCAGGCTGAGGTACGGAAGTCAATTGGGATTGATTATTCTGACGATCTCGCGGGAGTTTGGCTTCGACGCAAGAATTTATTTCTCGGCCGCTGGATGAAACATGGAGGCTTCTGGCCGGACGCCAAGTTACGGCTGTTCCGGCGCGGCGTGGGCAAATTTGAAGACCGCCTGGTGCATGAAGATTTACACGTGACCGGCAGGACCGGAGAGATTAGCGCGGGCACACTCGTGCACCATTCCTACCCCACGCTTTCGAGCTACATCGAGCACATGGAACGTTATTCTTCGCTCGGGGCGGAGATGGCCTTAACAAAAGGCCCTCGCGGCTTCAGCCTTTTGAACATCGTAGTGCGGCCCTGGCTCACCTTTAAATACAATTACTTTTTGCGGCTGGGATTTCTCGATGGCCGTGAGGGGTTATTGTTGCACCTCTACCATTCCGTTTACGTTTCCTGGAAGTATGCAAAGGTGTGGGAACTGAGCAAAAAGCGCTCGAAATAAAGCGCGCCGAACAGTAAAAACATTATTCAATCGAGAGTTTCAGCGGCTGGCGCTGGCCGAGCTTTTCTAGAATCATCGGGCCTAATTGAGAGATGCTGCCGGCGCCGAGCGTGAGGACCATATCGCCTGCCTCAGCCGCATTGGCGGTAGAAGCGGCGGCTTCTTCAAACCAGCTTGCATGATGCACCGCGCATTTTGTCTGCTCACGAATGCGCTCCGCCAAGGTTTCAGCGGTAATGCCTTCGATGGGCGGTTCACTCGCGGCGTAAATATCCAGCACGGTGAGTGAATCGGCATCGCCAAATGCGCTGGCAAATTCGTCCATTAAATCACGCGTACGGCTATAGCGGTGCGGCTGGAAGATCACATGAATCTTCTTGAACCCGCACTGGCGCGCCGCTGCCAGCGTGGCGCGAATTTCCGTTGGATGATGCCCGTAATCATCAATGACGCTCACCCCTGCGGCTTTGCCACGCAACTGAAAGCGCCGGTCCACGCCACGGAAGTTTTCCAGCGCCGCGCGGATTTTGCCAATTTCAACATCGAGCGCAACCCCCACCGCAATCGCCGCCGCCGCATTCAGCACGTTATGGGCGCCGGGAACCTGCAGGCGAAACTCGCCGAGGTCTTGTCCGCGGTAGCTGATGCGGAATGGATTCCACAGAGAATTTTGCCCAGCCGAAAATGACGGCTTCCCCGGCTTCACTAAAAAGTCCGCGCCCTTGCGCATCCCGAAAGTTTCCACGCGGCGGCGCGCTTGCGGCAGCAAACGGCGCAGCAGCGGATCGTCATAACAGGCGACCACCAGCCCATAGAACGGCACCCGGTCCATAAATTCCAGGAATGCGTTTTTGACATGGCGCATGGTCTTGTAGCAATCCATGTGCTCTCGGTCAATATTGGTGACGACGGAAAGTATGGGCGAAAGCATCAAAAAGGAGCGGTCGCTCTCGTCTGCCTCGGCCACAAGAAACTGCGACTTCCCCAGGCGCGCATTCGATCCCAGCGCATCCACCCGGCCACCGACGACAACGGTCGGATCGAGACCGCCTCCAGCGAGAACAGCGGCGACCATGGAAGTGGTGGTCGTCTTTCCGTGCATGCCCGCCACAGCAATGCCGTACTTCAGGCGCATCAGCTCGGCGAGCATCTCCGCGCGTTGGATTACTGGAATATGCAATTTTCGGGCTTCGGCAACCTCGGGATTTTCCGGGGAAATGGCCGAACTGGTCACGACCACGGCCGCGCCGCGAACATTTTCTGCGCTATGGCCTTCATAAATCGCCGCTCCAGCTTCCGCCAAGCGCTGCGTGATGGTGGAAGCCTTTAGATCGGAGCCGGAAATTTTATACCCGAGATTCAGCAGCACCTCGGCGATGCCGCTCATGCCGATGCCGCCAATGCCGACAAAATGGACGCGTTGCAGTTTGGCAAACATATTTGTTTAGGCTATTTTAGTGCGCCTCGCGCTGGAATTCCTCTTAATCCCGGTTAATCTGCATCACATTCGATTCCCGCCAAACGCGCTGCCATGGCCGCGATATCGCGGGCCGCATTGGGATGCGCCAGCTCGCGCGCCGCCTCGCCCATCTGGCGCAGGCGTGCATGGTCTTCCAGCAACGCTCGGAGCGAATCCACCAACCATACCTCATCAAGCCGGGTTTCCTCCAGCAGCACTGCGGCTCCGGCATCCACCAGCGCCTGCGCATTCACGCGCTGATGATCATCCGCCGCTCGCGGAAAAGGCACAAACAGCGCGGGCTTACCCGCAGCGGCCACTTCTGCCACGGTACTCGCCCCGGAACGGCAGAGCACCAGGCTCGCCCGCGCAAAATATGCAGGCATATCCTGAATGAATGCATGCACCTCGGCAGAAGGGAAGATGCGCTGGTAAGCGGCATTGACTTCGGCAAAATCCCGCTCTCCGGTTTGGTGGATGATATGAATTCCCGGCATCAGCTTCGCAAGTTGCGGCAATGCCCGCATCATCGCCTGGTTGATGGCATGAGCTCCCTGGCTTCCGCCAAAAACCAGCAGCACGGGATTCGCCTCGGCCGCCGCGTGAGCGGCAATTTCAAAAAATGCGGGACGCACAGGAACGCCTGTGACCTCTACATGGCGAAAATATTTTGCCGTTTGCGCAAAATGCACCGCCGCGCCTGAAACCATGCGCGCCACCAGGCGATTGGCGAAGCCGGGCACGACATTCGGCTCGAAGGCCAGTGTAGGAATGCGCTTGAGAATGGCCGCCAGCATGGCTGGGCCGGAGGCATAACCACCAACGCCGATCACGATATCCGGCTGAAACTCGTTCAAGATTCTTCCCGCAGAAAAAACTGCGCGAGGCAAATCGAGCGAAGTTTTAAGCCGTGTAATCAGGCTGACGTTCTTCAGCGCACCCACCTTCACGAAGCGGAGCGGAAATCCCGCAGCGGGCACCAGCCGGTTTTCAATGCCGCGCGCCGTGCCAATGAACAAGACCTCAGCCGCATATTGCTTTTGGAGTTCCTGCGCAATGGCCAGCGCGGGAATCACATGACCGCCCGTGCCTCCGCCCGCGAGAATGGCCCTCATGCAGTGAATATAAACCGGAAGTTGCGCGCAGAGATTAACCGAGAGTTGACCTGCCTGTTAAATATCGCGGACGAGAGATCGAACCGCGTCTGCGAATGCAGTTTTTCCGTCGAGGCAAGGCTGCCAATCCTTCTCCAGAGCTATTCGATAGATCTTCCAGGCACCGCGGTTATATAAGCCGAAACGGTATGCGTACGGAACAAAAGTAGCTTTTTCATCCTTTGGCAGAGAATTTTTCATTGCATTCCCCACCGTGTAAAAAAGCACGGCATGCCAAAGATCTCTGCAATCTTTCTTTTGCGCTGCGCACTCGGAAGAAATTGCTCTTTCTGTTTTTCCTGCCATAGTATGCGTAGCTTCGTGGAACATAATTTCAACTCCGGCAATATTTTGGTTTTTCTCGTCCCTGCTGGAGATTGTCGTGTGAGGAGGATCGTCCGTCGTATAGGCTCCCCCGATCTCTCTGACGCAATTGCTGACATCCACACGAATCGGCTGCTGCGGCCAGGGCATGCCTAGCGCAGCTTCGAGTTGCGGAACTATGCTCGGGGCCAATGCGTTAATTCCAGCCTCCATCTTTGTAATCCATAACTCGTTTTGTGAGCTTGCCGTTACCCACTGAATCCGATAAGTTCCGGCAGCAGCCTGAAGAATTTTTCCCAGATCAGGGGGAAGATCAGGCGGAAGCCCGGAAGGATCGAGAATCTTGCCCTCATCCGGTTGTGTAGCCAACCAATTGTTAACCTCAACGAGTTGCGGATCAAATAACAACGAATGCCCGGTGAAATGGTCTTTATAAAATTTGAGCGCCAATTCCCACGCTGAACTCTTTGCTGGAACCTCATCCGCAATAGAGGTTGATGCCTGGCAGAAAAGCGTCTGATGCAGGTTCAGCCAAAAGCTATTGTGAAATTCAAAGTAAGGAACTGTCCGCGGCGTCGTGTGGGTTTGTGCTGTTGCGGGGAAGCCAGCAGACATCAGTGCAAAAACAATCGCTATGAATGATCTACGCATACTCATGCAGAGTACGCGAGAACCCACAAATCTTGCAGAATTTATTCCGCTTGCTTGCTGATATTCAGCAGCACGCCCACGCATGCCAGGGTCAGGAACAGCGATGATCCGCCATAAGAGATAAACGGCAGCGGGATCCCCTTGGTCGGCATAAGGCCCAGCACCACGCTGATGTTAATAAATGCCTGCACCGCGACCATGCTGGTAATGCCCACCACTAAAAACTTTCCAAATATGTCCTGCGTATGCAATGCGACCCGGATGCCCCTCCATAAGAAAACGGCAAATAGGATCACCAGCGCGATAGCGCCAATGAGGCCAAGTTCCTCGCAGATAACGGAAAAAATAAAATCCGTGTGCGGCTCGGGCAGGTAGAAGAGCTTTTGCTTGCCTTCCATCAGGCCCGTTCCGCTGATCCCGCCCGTGCTCACAGCGATGAGCGATTGAATGATGTGGAAGCCTTTGCCCTGTGGATCGGAATAAGGGTTTAGAAAGGCCAGGATGCGCGCTCGGCGGTAAGCCACATGAAAGATTAGGAAGTACAGAGGCAGCATGGAAGCCAGCAAGCCATAGCCGAGATATTTCATCTCCATGCCGGCAACGAACAGAATGCAGGCCGTAATCGCCGCGCAGGCGATGGCGGTGCCAAGATCGGGCTGAAAGACGATCAGTCCAAGAAACAGCAGCGTCGGCGTGACCGCGGGCAGCAATGTGTTGCGCCAGTCATCCATGGATTTCGTCCGGCTCTCCAGAAAATAAGCCAGAAAGAAAATAAGCGCTGGTTTTGCCAGCTCCGAAGGCTGAAAGGAGAATCCTCCCCAGTGAATCCAGCGGTGCGTATGGTGCGCGCGGTCCAGGAAGAAAACCGAAATCAGCATGAGCGTCGTGATTCCGAGCAGCGAAAACACAATAGCGGGCGCTTTGAAGCGCCGGTAGTCAATTCTCATCGCCGCAATCATGGCGGCGAGTCCGGCCACCGCCCACATGAGCTGGCGAAGCAGGAAGAAATATCCGGTCCCGTAGCGTTCCTTGGCCATTACGGCGGAAGCGCTGAAGACCATGACCAGCCCGATAAACACCAGGAACAACGTCACAGTGAACAACCATGTATCAACGCTGACCCGCTTTGCCATGGGAAGTTTTCATTTGACCACGGGGCCGCTGGAAGCAAAAAAAAATTGTGCTGTGAATTCCTATCCTGATTGACTCTTTTGGTTCGGCAACGCGGAACCTCGGAGCACCCGGGCATTTTTGGCCGTTGCTTCCGATAGGAGATAGACGATAAGAATCAGCAATTCGGGTTCAATGGGATGGCGGTAACGCGGATGAGGAAAGACGAAATAATAGATTGCCGGGTACAGAAGAATAAGCCAGAAAAAAAGCCATGCGCCCGGTTTGCATTGACGCAAAGCGCGGCCCAGTGCCCACAATGCCAGCACCGAAGAGGCCAGGAACGCGGAATTTTTCCAGGGCCCTAACACCGCGATGGCGGCAGTTTTCGGAATGCCCGCCCAGTAATAAACAAAGCGTTTGAAGCTGGTCCAGGCGAAGCGGCCATAATCCGCCCGAATCCATTGCCATGCTTTTTGTCTGCAGGCCTGGGCGTAAGCGAGTTCCCCCATCTGCTCGTAGCGGCGCATCTCATAAACGTTCTGCGTGGGGTGCAGATATTCCCGCCAGGTGCCATCAGCCCCGGGACCGTTGCCGATCGCCAGCTCCGCGCCAAAATTCGAGCGGATAAAAATGAATCGGCCAAATACATGATAATCACGCACCAGCCACGGCGTAATACAGGCGAAAAATAGGACTGAGGCCAAAACCACTCCGCCCACCGAGCGCTTCCCTTTTTTCCAGCGGCGGCGCCAAATCCACAATCCGGAAGCGGGCAAGAACGAAAGCAGCGAGGTGTTGAGCAACGCGGCCGCTCCCCAAAGTATGCCGAACTGCACCCAAGGCAAGACTCCTTCGCGATCTTCGGCGCTAAGCGCCAGCCAGAAAATTACTGCCAGCAATAATGTGGAAAGGCTCGTCTCCCACACCCAGCGCGTCGCCCACACCATCAGAAACGGCAAAACGGCCCACATCCACGCCGACCAGGACGCGATTTTTTGCCCAAAGCATCTTTTGGCAGTCAAATAAATCGGAATACAAGTAAGCGCGGCGAAGATGCTGTTAAGCGTGAGCAGCACGACTGCCGAAGCTTTGCTGTAAATGCCAAAAACGCGGAACACTCCCGCAATCAGGAATGGGTAAAGCGGCGGCTCCCATGCTGTCGCGCCGGTAATGGCGTTGAAAGGATTGGAAAATCCATGGCCGGAAGCCAGCGCCCGCCCGATCCTGCCCATCTCCCAGCCGAAATCAAAATGATCTTCAACAGTCTTGAAGCGGTATGTGTGCCCAATCGCAATCAGTCCGCAACGCAAAAGCAGGGCAATGCCCACCATCCAGACATAAGAGCCGCTTCTCCCGGAACACCAGACCATGAATAGGCTCGCGAATGAATCTCTTCGCGATACGCTTTTGGTTTTAGCAGCGTGCATCCTCGTGAGAGCAGCATACATCCTTTGCGTGGAAATGTGGTTACGCGCAAGTGCTGCATTCTTGCACCACGGTGGGCTGCCGCTATGCTACAGTCGTCAGTTCTATGCAAGATGCCGCCATCCTTACCCGCGGGCTTACGCGCAGTTTCGGCAGTTTTGTGGCTGTGCAGGAAGTCAACCTCCGCGTTACCTCTGGCCAATTCTTTGGCTTTCTCGGTCCAAACGGTGCGGGAAAATCCACCACCATCAAAATGCTCACCGGTTTGCTCGCGCCCACAGCCGGGCAAATAGAAATTTTGGGAGTGGACCTGGCAACAAATCCGGTTGCCGTCAAACGCCAGATTGGAGTTGTGCCCGAAGGCATGGCCCTGTTTGGCCGCCTGACCGGTGCTGAGTATTTGAATTTCGTAGGGCGCATGTATGGGTTGGACCGCGACCTCACGGCAAAACGGGCCGCCGAACTTCTTGAGTTCATGGAACTGGCGAGCGAGCCAAAGAAACTTATTACCGACTATTCCCACGGCATGCAGAAAAAATTGGCGCTCGCGGCTGCCGTCATCCATGGGCCCAAGGTGCTGTTTCTCGACGAACCATTCGAAGGCGTGGATGCGGTCGCTTCCAACACTTTGAAAGCGATGCTCCAGCGCATGATTACGCGCGGCGCAACCATCTTTTTGACTTCGCATGTGCTCGAAATTGTCGAACGCCTTTGTACTCACATTGCCATCATTCATCAGGGGCAGCTCGTGGCGGAAGGGTCCATTGACGAACTTCGCGCGGGAGTCGAAGCGCAAATCGCGGCAAATGCAACTGGCGAAAAGCTGACGCTCGAGCAGATTTTCCTCCAGATTGTCGGCGGAACACGTGCCGTTGAGCAGGAACTTTCATGGCTGAGCTGATCGCCTCGCCCGAATTTCGCGGCCAATTCATGGCCCTTTCGCGCTTGCGCTGGCAAACGCTTTTTAATTCTTTGCGCAGCACGCGGGGCAGCCTGGAATTGTTCTCGCGCGTTTTTATCGGACTTTTATATGCCGTGTTTGGAGTGGGCGGAGCTTTTGGACTTGGGGCGGCTGCCGCATACTTCGCCAGCCAGGGGAAAGTAGAATTTCTTGCCTTTCTGTTTTGGCCGGTCTTTCTCTTCTGGCAATTATTTCCTGTGATGGCAACGGCCTTTGCCGAGGGCATTACATCGTCGCATCTTCTTCGTTTTCCGCTCACCTTTCCGTCTTTCTTTTTTATCAGCGTCACGTACGGATTGCTCGATCCCATAACTCTGGTGAGCGAACTGTGGCTCGCAGGAATCGCCATTGGCGTGGGAGTGGTTCGTCCGTCCCTGTTTGCGGCAACAGCGCTCATTCTGTTCCTCTTCGCCATATTCAACATACTTCTTTCGCGGATGCTCTTTGCCTGGATCGAACGTTGGCTGGCGCAACGTCGCACGCGGGAGATCATGGGAGTTATTTTTTTCCTGCTGCTGCTGAGCGCGCAATTCATTGGTCCGCTGATTGCGCATTACAACGAACGCTCGTCACGGCAAATTGGGCTCGTTGTGAGTCAAATTTCTCCAGTACAGCGTGTTCTGCCGCCGGGCGCGACAGCGGCAGCCATTGCACAAATTTCCAGCGGCCAATGGCTCGCAGCCCTGGCCTATACAGCGGGATTGTGTGGCTATGTGCTCGCAACCGGCTGGCTTCTCGCGATTCGCTTACGAGCGGAATATGGCGGAGAAAAGCTCAGCGAGTCTGCGCCACGAGTAAAAATACACACGGGGGTTCGCAAGCTGCAAAAAGGATGGGATGTTTTCGGCCTGCCGGCGCCGCTGGCTGCAATTTTTGAAAAAGAAATCCGCTACATTGCGCGCAGCGGCCCGCTGCTATTCACCATGATTGTGCCGCTCGTCATGCTGTTGTTGTTCCGCCTTGGCCCGGGGAAGTTGGGCTCGCTTGGACCACACATGGCCCATACGGCGGACCTGGCGTTTCCTATTGGCGCAGGGTACGTATTGCTCCTGCTGACCAATATTTCCTATAACGCATTAGGGGGCGATGGCAGCGGCGTGCAATTTTTCTTTGCCGCTCCGGTGGAATTCCGCACTGTGATATTCGGAAAGAACCTGGCTTATACGGCAATTACCCTTCTACAAATTTTCGTGATATGGCTGGCCGTCTGCTTTTTATACTATCCTCCGTCGCTGAGCATTCTGTTTACGACGATTGCGGCACTCCTGTTTGCCTGGCCCATTGAGTTTTCCGCGGCCAACCTGCTTTCCTTATATTCGCCAAAGCGCGTGGAATATGGAGCATTTGGCCGTCAGCGCCCGCCGCAAACCACGGCCCTCGCGAGCATCGTGATCCATGCTGTCATTTTCGGCGTGATTGCTCTGGTTGTATTTGCAACCCGAATGGTTGGAAAATTCTGGATCGCGGCGCTTGTTTTTCTCTTATTGGCGGCGCTTGCGCTTCCACTTTATTTGTTTATCTTAAAGCGGATGGATGGAATTTCTTCTGACCGTAGGGAAGATCTGATTTCAGAGTTGAGCCGGGTCCGCGTGTAACTTTAGCTCTCGTAAATCACAGGCTGATGACTCGCGCCCACGAGAGCTTCGCTCTTAACGCCCTTTATGAGAACGCGCAATGGCTTCCCGCGCTTCCTTGTCGGCCGTGCGGCGGCGCTCGGTTTCACGCTTGTCCCATAGCTGTTTTCCTTTAGCCAGCGCGATTTCAACTTTTACTCTTCCATTTTTGAAATAAAGCCGCAAAGGGATAAGCGTGAGCCCTTTCTGCTGCGTTTTGCCCAGCAACTTCTGGATTTCCCCCTTATGCATGAGCAACTTACGAGTGCGCACAGCTTCATGGTTGGAGTAGCTGCCATGTTCATAAGGGCTGATGTGCGCGTTCAAGAGCCATAGTTCCCCATCTTTTACCAGGCCATAAGAGTCTTTCAGGTTGGCCTTGCCTGCACGAATGGACTTGACCTCAGTGCCAGTCAGAGTGATGCCCGCCTCAAATTTTTCCAGCAAGAAGTAGCTATGTGCAGCGATCCTGTTTACAGACGCATCCCTCTGGCCGGAAGCGGTAGGGTCGCGCCTGGGATTCTTCTCCGGATTGGACTTAGTTTGATGGGTGGCCTGTTTGGGCATGAATAGATTCTACGGTACTGCAAAGGAGGAACGATTGCCGGGCACAACATTGGCCCTCTCCCCGTTTGCCCGACAAGGTGACTGGCAGGGCGAAATGCCGATTCTGCAAATGGATTTTTACCTCGTAAGGACTAATACCTGCGAGCGTAAATACCACCATAGCAATCACTTCGATGGTCTGCGTGCCGATGTTATAATCGCGCAGTTCACGTCTTTATCGCCGAAAGGGTTTCGAGTTCAGGCTTGTTTTCCTGCCCAACTCACATTGCCCGACAATCAGCGAAAGACTGCCCGCGAGGACAACTGATGACACGTCTCATTCGCCCGGCAGCAATCCTACTGCTAGCCGTAATCGTCGCGCTGCCAGCCGCCGCAGAAAGCGCTGGTTCCTATTACAAAAAGGGACAAGATGCTGAGGCCCGGCAGAATTACGAACAAGCCTACGATTATTACAAGCAGGCTTACGACATTAGCCCCAAGGACCTGAAATACCGGGCCGCCTACACCCGGCTTCGTTTTCTGGCCGGGGCTTCGCATGTCCATCGCGGGCAACTGCTCCAGGCGGCAGGCAAACTGCAGGATGCACTGAATGAGTTCAAGATGGCGGCCGAGATTGATCCCTCCAGTTCCATTGCGGAGCAGGAAATAAAGCGCACACAAAAAATGATTGATGCGGCCAAAGCAGGGCCGCCGCAGTCCGCCGCCCCGCCGCCGGATGCGCTCCAAAAGCGCATCGAAGAAGCCTCCGGCCCCGTGGATCTCGCTCAAATCTCCAATGCTCCCATTACATTAAAAGCAACCGAAGACACAAAATTCATTTACGAGACCATCGGCAAGCTGGCGGGCATCAATGTGCTGTTCGATCCGGACTATACATCGCGCCGGGTCAAGATCGAATTAAATGGCGTAACCCTCGAGGAAGCCCTGGAAATCACCGCGCTTGAGTCCAAGACTTTCTGGCGGCCTGTTACGCCAAATACGATTTTTGTCGCTGCGGACAACCCTGCTAAACGGAAAGAGTTGCAGCAGAACGTCATCAAGACCTTCTACATGGGAAATCTTTCGCAGCCCACCGAATTGCAGGACGTAGTGAATGCCATGCGCCAGATTTTGGAAATTACGCGCATTCAGCCGCTGCCTTCGCAAAATGCCATCGTGGTCCGCGGCACTCCCGACCAGGTCGCGCTGGCGGAAAAATTAGTGGACGATCTCGATCAGGCGAAGCCTGAGGTCATTGTGGATGTCGCCATTATGCAGGTGAGCCGCGACAAGATGCGCAATTTGGGCATCAGCCCGCCAACCAGCGCGTCTGTGACCCTGCAAAATAACATCACCAATACAACCACGCCTACAACGAACAATGGAACAACCGTCACGCCCGGCACAACTTCCACGACTTCAGGAACTCCCAATGAGGTCAACCTCAACCGTATTGGCAACCTGAACGCCACCGACTTTACCGTGAGCATCCCGTCCGCATCGCTCACTGCTTTATTGAGCGACAGCACGGTAAAACTGCTGCAAGATCCGCAGATTCGTTCCGTGGA
>JAICKN010000077.1 GCA_025927855.1 Terriglobales bacterium | reverse complement strand
TGTGCGGACGGCTGGCTTTGGGAGTTTTTGAAGAAGCCTTTTTTGCAGCCATGGCAGACCTCGGCAGAGATTTTAACTCGGGAGAGGTGCCTGTGTGGAAGATTTCAAACAGGACCTCAAGCGCTAAGCGCGTCTTAAACGCAATTATCGATATAGCTGAGGGTCCGATCCAAATTCAGGCAGCGTGGCGGAAGGTAGCACGTGACGGTATATTCCACCATAATAGATGCCGTGCTTTTAGGACACATCACTATGGGAAAACTTTCCACAATTCTGGATGAGTCCACGATCAGTTTTATCCGGTCGCAGGCGATGTTCTTTGTCGCTTCAGCGCCGCTGGATGCAGCCGGGCACGTCAATATCTCTCCCAAAGGGCTTGATACATTCCGCGTGCTGGACGGAGGAAGAGTCGCGTATCTCGATTTGACTGGAAGCGGCATTGAGACGGTGGCCCACATCAAGGAGAACGGGCGCGTGGTAATCATGTTTTGCGCCTTTCAAGGGCATCCAAAGATTCTACGGCTGCACGGGCGCGGCCGCGTGGTTGAGCCGGGCGAGGCGGAGTTCGATGAATTGCGGCGGCCCTTCCCTGATTTAGAGGGCGTACGGTCGGTCATTGTGGTTGAACTCACCCGCGTTTCCCAGTCTTGCGGCTTTGGAGTGCCATTATTCAAGTATGAAGGCGAGCGGCCCCAGTTAGAAGCTTGGGCGAAACAAAAAGGGGCAGACGGGCTCAAGACTTACCGGCAGAATAAGAACAGCAGCAGCATTGACGGGCTGCGCGGGTTGCGTTAAGCGTCTGATCCGCTGCCCTCACATGCACTTCGAAAATCCGCTAATGAGTTGGCCGCTTATGAGGAGGCCTGCCGGACTTCGCTCATCAGCGCCAGCAGGTTTTGCTCGGAGTCGCGGAAAAATGTCATCCACAGGTCGTGGTCGGGCATTTTCGCGATCAGATGGGGCTCGTCTTCAAAATGGACGTTCTGCGCCTTCATCTGCCGATGGGCCGCGTTGATATCGGGCACCACAAAATAGAGGATCGAGCTGGGATGATCGGACTCCGGCTTCTCCGGGCTCTCCAGCATGAGCCGCACGCCGTTACAATCGAAAAAGGCGAGTTTGCCCGCGGTAAAGAGCAGGCGCAGGCCCAGGATGTCGCGGTAAAACGCAACCGCCCGGTTGGTGTCCTGTATAGTAATGGCGACTTGGCCGAGGCGCGAAATTCCGATGTTGGTGGCGCTCATAAAGTATTGATCTCCATATCCATTTAAATTAGTATGGCTAACGGATTTACTTAGCATAGCTAACTATGTCGAACGCATGATGTCAAGGGGAAAATCGCCGGACCGCAGGGAAATCGCCGACCGGCTGCATTCGGCAGCCATTCACCTGCTGCGCCATGTGCGGCGGCAGGACGCGCATTCCGGGATCGGCCCGGCGCAGTTTTCGGCCTTATCGGTGTTGGTGTTTGGGGGGCCCATGACGCTCGGGCAGCTCGCGGCTGCCGAGCAGGTGAAGCCCCCAACCATGACGCGCATCCTGACTGGTCTGGAGCGGAACCGGCTGGCCGAACGCATTCGTGACCCCGAGGATGCCCGGCGCCTTCAGGTTCGCGCTACGGCCAAAGGCGCTCGCCTGCTGCACGAAGGCCGCCGCCGGCGCATTAATTATTTGGCTGAGCATTTCAGTGAGCTTTCTTCCAAAGAACTGGCCCTGCTCCACGAAGCCGCTGAAATTGTCCACCGCGCACTGAGAAGCACTCGCCATTAATGTGCCGGAGGGCGGAGCAAATGGAAAGAACTTTTGCTCATCCAATCAGCGGGAGACCAGAATGAGTCCAGCGAAAAAGCCGTCAACCTCTGCAAAGACGCCGAATCCCGCGACCGCACCTAAGGGAGATCCTTACGCCCATGAAGGCGCGGTTGAACAGGACGCGCCCGGTCAAAAAGGCAACACCTCATTAAGCGGACAGATGGGGCACAGAAATAAACCGGAAAGCCTCGACACGCTGGATACGGACTTCCCGGAACCGGGCGAAAATCCGGAGCACTCTGGCGAAAGATGAGTGACAACAATGAGTAAGAATGCTAGTTACAGTTAACCCTCGGTCGCGAAACCAAGAGCCATTGACTGCACTCCCACGCGTCCCGGCCCCGTAAACCGATTCCACACGATTTGGCCGGCGCTGGCGAGCAAGCCGGTGGAGAGCTTTTGAAACTGCGTCTGCATCTGCACGCTTTGATCTTTGTAAACCCAGCTCCCGGGTTCAATGTCAATCATCTCTCCGGGATGAAGCGTGACCTCGAAGACATTCCCATAGCCATGCAGCCACACGATGCCTTCATTGTCCGCCGCCGTAAAAGTGTCAATAAAAAATCCTGTGCCGCCAAGAAACATGTTGGCGACGCCCTTCACCCGTGTGAAGGAATAATCTACATGTCCGGTCGCGGCCAGAAACTGGTGCTCGCGCACATCAATCGATTCACCTTGTTTGAGGTGCATTCCCCAGACATGCCCCGCGCCATCCCGGCTGAAAGCGATGTGCCCAGGCCCGTGGGCTTCTGTCATGAAGACTGGCATACCGGAGAGTACGCGTTTGAATGCGCCGGCCAGCGACTTTACGCCGATCGCAACCTTTGGGTCTTTCCACAGCAGGATATGATGCTCAAAGTAAACTGGCACTCGTCCCATCTCGATGTGTAATACCGGGACCAACCCGCCTTCCAGGTGGTAGCTCACTCCTCCGAAATTCTCGTCGCGTGTTCCAGTCGGCAATAGCACGGGAATAGCCATGACTTCGCATCTCATCGCAGGATTTTGGCGGAAGCATAGCAGAACCTCGCTTGGCGAGGCAGTATTCAGTCGGGAACTTGATGGCAGCAAAATTCCACACGGTCAACCACTGCGAATTCCTTGCCTTGTCGCAAACCAAAGCCGCAAACAGCAGGGAGTTATTTCTTAGTATCGGCGGGGGCCGACTTCCCGGCGGGCTGCGTCGGCAATTTGGCCGGAGCCGCCACTGGCGCAGGTTGCGGCGCAACTTCTTTTTGCGCAGGTTTTGTGGGCCGGATTTCGGCAGCGGGAACAATTCCCTTCCCTTCCAGCACGGAATAAAATTTGTCCGGGCTCAAATTGGTCATCGTGTCCACAGTTCCAGAGGGCCAGCGGATTTCAACTTTTTCAATTTTTGCAGCCGCCCCTAATCCGAAATGAAAACGCAAATCATTCTGTGAGAGATAACTGCCGCCGCTGTGCAGTTCATCGCTCTGCGTCATACCTCCGGCAATCACTTTGATTTTTGCGCCAATCCCCAGACGGTTGCTTTTGGTGCCGGCAAGTTCAAAGCTTACCCAGTGACGTCCGGGAATGCCGGGGTTCTTCAGAATCATGGGCTTGCTATCGAGGTCCTCCACCACAATATCCATTTCGCCGTTGTTGAATAAATCGCCGACCGCCAGCCCGCGGGAGACGCGCCTTTCCTCAATGGCAGGACCGGCCTGTGTGCTGGCATCGCAAAAAGTACCATCTTTCTGGTTGAACTGAAGAATTTTTGGCTGATGGTAACCGCCGCCTGTCGTGAGCGCATCCACTTGCGGATAAACGTGGCCGCTGACGGCAATAATGTCGAGCCATCCATCGTTATCGAGATCAACGAAGGCGTCTCCCCACTTGACCCAGGGTAGCGAAGGCAGCGCCTCGCCGGATTTATAAGAGACGTCGCGGAAGTCCCAGTTTCCGTCGTTGCGGTAGAGGTCGTCATATTCGTCGGAAAAATTGGTCACGTATAAAGAGGGACGCCCGGTGTGCAGATAATCCCCGATGGCGACTCCCATGGAAGCCTGTTCGGAGCCATCTTCGTTGACCGCAGTACCAGACTCGAGTCCAATTTCCGTGAACTTGCCTTTGCCGTCATTCCGGTACAGGAAGCTTGGCGTGGAATCATTGGCAACATAAATATCGGGCCGGCCGGTATTATTGAAATCGGACCAGACGACCCCAAGGCCGTAGTAGCCGTTGGGATCATCCACGCCGGCAGCTTTGGAAACATTGGTGAACGTGCCGTCGCCGTTGTTATGGAATAACGAATCACCGGCGCCTACCAGGCCGCGCGGGCCGCACTGCACGTCAATGCCTTTGAATTTGCAGGTGGGTTTGCTGCCGAAGCCCGGCAGATCGTTGAGATGAAAATCAACGTAATTGGTGACCATCAGGTCGAGATAGCCATCGTTATCGTAATCGCCGAAAGCCGCGCCCGTGGACCAGCGGCCATCAGAAACTCCCGCCTTGGCGGTGACGTCAGTAAATGTGCCATCGCCATTGTTACGGTAGAGGACGTTTCCTCCGAGGCAGGTGATGTACATATCAGGCCAGCCATCATTGTTATAGTCGCCCACGGCGCCACCCATGGCAAAACACGGATTCGCCACCCCGGCTTGATCAGTCACTTCAGTGAATGTTCCATCATGATTATTGTGGTAAAGCGCGCTACGGCTCTTCTGACCTTTAATTGCCATATCAACGCTCGGAGCATTGGTGAAATAAATGTCCGGCCAGCCGTCACGGTCATAGTCAATAAGGAGCACGCCTCCGCTCATGGATTCAACGATGTAGCGGTTGGCAGGCTCAGAGTCATGCACAAATTTGATACCGGATTTATCGGTAATATCGGCAAGCTGCGGAATAGGCCGGCCTGCGCATTTAAATGCTTTAACCCCCGGCGGCGGAGGTGGCGGTGTGGGGTGGCCGCCCTGGCCGCTGGCCAAACCCACCAGCAAGAAAACAGACAAGAGCGAGCGGATGGAAGAGGAAAATCGAAAACGTGCCGCGGTATTTTTCATCAGAATCTGGGTCCGGGGATTATTGTTTCTGCTGGAGCTCAAGAGCCGCTTCGCCCCGTTTCTTCGCCTTGATTTCTTTGTAGATCTCAAGTTCGCGGTCTGCATCCGCGGTTCGTCCTACCTTACGATACGCCGCCTGCAATTGGTAATGCACGTAATCTGTTTGCGGACTGAGCCGCGCCGCGGCTTCAAAATGCTCAATCGCTTCCGGCAATTTCTGGCGGTCGAATAAAATCTTGCCCAGTTCGTATTGAGCGTTGGCGTGGTCGGGGTTCGTTTCCACCACCTGACGGAAAAGGGCCAACGCGTCATCCGGCCGCGACTGCTGCAAGTATACGAAGCCGAGGTCGTATTTTGCATCCACATCAGTCGAATTCAGCTTCAATTCAGCCTGAAATTCATTGGCCGCATCGGCCCAGTGCTCCCAGTGAATATCGGCTTCCCCGGCGAAATAATGCGCGCGAAGCGCGGTAGGATCGTTCTGCGCCACGCGATGGAAGGTGGAAACGGCGTGCGCGTAGTCACCGATTTCGATCCAAAGTTTGCCAATGAGAAATGCGGCGTTTTCGGAGCGATTTCTGTTTTCATACTCCGTGAGCACATCGGCCGCTTGCTTCAATTGGCCCAGCCGGGTGAGAGAGGCGGCCCAGGCGTAGCCTACAGTCGCATCCTGCATGCCGCGGAGGCCTAGCGGAGTGAATGTTTTAACGGCGCGGTCGTATTGATCGCCGCCGAAATATGCCATGCCCAGCATGGCGCGCAACGGAGTATCATTCGGGTCTTCGCCCAACGCCGCGGAAAGCCTCCGCGCCGCCTCCGGATAGTTGCCCAAGCGATACGCCGAGAGTCCGAGATTTTTGGAAAGTCCGGGAATCTTCGCGTTCCATTTTTCCGCTTCCTGGTAGTGGCCAAGAGCAGATGCATAGTCCCGCCGGACGGCTTCAGAAGTGGCAAGATCGTTCAATCCCAGTGCAAGCACAGACCGCAGATAATCTTCCTGCGCGTTCGCGGCGGTACGCTGTTCGGCGGTTAAATTGGCTCGGGCAACAACCGAGGCGCCAACGGGGGCAAAGGGATCGGCACTTTCTATGAGAGCGGGAGCAGCTTCGCTTTCAGATTTGCTGCTTAGGGGCGCCACCGCGCCGCCCGGGCCCGCGCCGCCTGCCGACATTAGCTCAGAAACGTTGTGCTGACTCTGCCGGAAAATCTTATTTTGCAGGTCGCGGGCTTTTTTCAGGTAGGTTTCGCTTTCGGCAGTGCGGCCGGAATTGGCGAGGATTCGGCCCAAGTCAACGTAGGCGCGGCGAATCTGGTAATTGGAGCGGGATTCATCGCTCCCGGTAAGCTCGATGGCCTTGCGAAACATCTTCTCGGCCCGGGCATTGTCATTCTGCGCGTATGCGTCGAGTCCCATGTACAGCCATGGCTCGGGCCATTGCGGATTGATTTCTGTGGCAATGGTCAGGTAGTGGTCGGCGGATTCGTACTGATGCTCTCCTGAGCCAATAAAGCCCATTAAATAATTGGCAAGATAGTCGCGGGGAGCAATCTCCAGCTCTTCCAAAAACTCAGCTTTGATCGCGGGCGTGGCCTTCCATTCATTCTGCGCCATCTGCGCCAGAGCCAGAAAATAATAGGCATGCGGCGTTTGCGGATCGAGCGCGACCGCCCGCTGAAATTCCTGGACGGCGGCCGGCATATTGTTGGCATCCCGGTAGGCGCGGCCAAAGAGCACATGCAGGGAGCCGCTGTCGCCAGCCTTATGGATCATTTTTTCGAAAATTGCTTTGGCGTTTTCGTTGTCTTTGGCGCTTTTACTTTGCAGAAGGCAAATTGCCAAAGAATACATGGTCTCAATATCCGGCTTGAGGTCCACTGCATGTTGCAGCGCATCGGACGCCTTGCCGTAGTCGTGCTTGCCGGCCCAGGCGCGGCCCAAAACACTCCATGCCCGCGAATCGTTGGGCGTAGCCTGAACGGCCTGCTGCGCATCGGCCACGGACTCATCGAGACGGTTGCCTTGCAGTTCCGCAATGGCGAAATCAACGCGGGTCCCGGGAGCGTCTTCAAAATTCAACGAACGGCGGTAAAGCTCTATTGCCTGCGGATACGCGGATTCGAGTAGACGCAATTGGGCGAGTTCACGCAGGGCAAGAGCGATTAACGACTGATTGGCGGTAGCGATCGTAATTGGATCATGCGAGGCGCGGGCAGATTCAGCGGCGGTAACGAGCCAGTTGAGTTCGGCTTCCGCAGGACTTGGCGCTGTGTTGAGAGATTTTTTTGTTTGTTCTACGGCAATTTGCCGGGATTCAGATTGGCGGGAAGCCGTTTGCCCGAATACGGTTTGTCCGCACATTAAAGCCGCAGAAATTAAAAAGACAACGAAAAGTGAGGGGCGAATAAGAATGCATGGATATCGGCCTTTGCGCCGCACCTGCGGCTTCTCTGCCAGAATCTTAAGACTCACGAAAAATCCCACGGCCTTTCCCAACAAAATAAACGGCGGAGCCTGGATTTTCAAGCTCCGCCGGATTGTTACTGCATACTGGGTTCAGAGCATTAGAAGCTGAACTTCAATGTGTACTGAAGTTCGCGTCCGGGATGCACTGCGTTGGCCTGGCCGAAGCTTGATCCCTGAGGATCAGCACCCGTCACGGTGCGGTTGCCCGCGTTGCAAGCGGCACCATTACAGACCAAATTGTTGCCGGTGAATCCAATACCTTCCAAATTGCTGCCAACAAAGTTGGCGCGGTTGAAGATATTGAAGAAGTCCATACTGAACTTCAGGTTGTAGCGCTCCGTGATCTTCCAGTTTTTGGCGAGCTGCATATCAACATTCCGCGTGTTGGGACCATGACAGTAGCCACGGGGCTCACTGCCAATGGTGCCTAGCTGATATCCAACGAAGGTAAAGGCTGCCGGATTCAGAATCTGGTCAGCATTTTGCCCAGAATTACAACCAATCCCAGTAATGTTAGGGCGGTTATTGTTATTAAAGCCTGTGCCGGTGAGTGAATTTAAGGTGCTTCCCAGGGCCCCGCTGGCACCGTTCGTGAATACAGTCAACGATGCACCGGATTCTATGCTGATGATACTGTTCAGCTCCCAACCGCCAAGCGATTGCTGAATGGCCGCACTCTTCCCCGCCAATCTCGGCAAGTAGAAAACTTCGTTGGCTACAAAGATATGCGGACGGTTGATGTTCGTGTTGCCTTTATCAATTCCAGGATCGAGGGGATTCGAAAACGCTTCCTGGTTGACGCTGCCAGAGGAGTTATCTAACTCCACATCCGCAATGGAATGGGAATAGGTGTAAGACATCTGGAAGTTGGAATGGGCGCCCACACGGGAGCGGAACAATGCCTGCAAAGAATGATAACTGGAATGCCCTTCACGCGCGAACAATCCGATCGTGCCGAAGTTTCCGGCCGGGCGGAATGCATTCAGAGCAGTACCGTTCAAAAATGCAGTCTGTGCCCAGTCCGCTTGCGGAATAGCATTCAAATCGGCCATCGAGGTAAGGTGAATGCCCGTATTGCCGACATAAGCAAGGGTAAGGGCCGTATCACGGGCCAGTTCCCTCTCAACTGAGAAGTTCCACTGCCAACTATTGGGTGTTACACCTCTCGGGTCTTTGGCGGCATTGGGAGATACCGATGGGTTGGCGAGAGGAGAAGGTGTTCCCAGAGTACGGACATCCTGCGCATTGATGACGAATGGAGCTGTACGCGCCAGGCCTTCATCAATGCCGACCAGTTCGCGTTGATAGAACTGACCGACACCAAAGCGAACTGCGGTTTTTCCGTCACCGAACACATCCCAAGCAATACCAATGCGGGGCGCAATGTTATGGTTGTTTTGATTTACCAGCGAACGGTTCACTCCAGGTGTTCCATCCGAAAGTGGCAGAGGCACACCGAGCGTCGAAAGCTGCGATGCAGCATCCTTGCAAGGCGAAGTTCCTGGCACAATGACAACGCCGTTGCAGGCGTCGGAAGCCGGCAATGCTGGATCGTAATCGGCCATGCTGAAGGAGGCCCAGCGGTTGTCCGATGCAAATGGCTCGCGGTAGAACGACCACCGGAAACCATAAGAAAGCGTCAGACGGCGATTGAGTTTCCAGGTATCGCCCAGATACCATTCGAAATCATGCCAGTGAACTTGGGCCAAACCATTGACACTGTTTTCGCTGGTGACAAATTCCTGCCCGGGAATCAGGAGGTTCGCCAACTGATTGCCGGTTTTGACTCCGGGCACACAGGATGCCGGGGAGCCGGCAGGGCAATTGTTTAGGCTGCCATCGGCGGCGTTGATGGCAGGCTCATCATTGCCACCATTGTTGAATTCGACCTTGGCGTTGGTGCTGTAATAAGCGCCAGCCTTGAGCAGGTGGTTCCCTTTTACTTTGGAGATGTTGTCCTGCACAGAATACAGATCTTCATGGTTAGCATAGGGAGCAATCGTCCACATGGATTCCCCACTGCCATAGGGTTGCAATCCGCCCCAGGCGCTGCCGCCGTTGATGAAAGCACCCCCTTGCTTCAAAGATGATGGCCATGCCGTCGGGATTGCGGCATCTACTTTTGAAACAAAAGCAACGCTTTGCGGCTGCAAAGTCGTGATGATGGCGTTATGGCCATAGCCGAATTCGACGTCATTGACCATGGTGTCGCTTATCTGCGTGGTCAATTTCCCCATAACGCTCTTGGAAGGCTGGCTCCAATCGGAGCTCACCGTCGGGAAAATTGTGTCTCCCCAGAAAAGGTGCGGATTCGGTCCCGGACTTGCCCAGGAATCCTGGGTCCACTTGAAGGTTGCGCGATTCTTGGAGGTAATGTCGTAATCAGTACGAATATTCCATTCGCTCCAGGAAGGCTTCTGGTTCTCTTGCGCAGTCCAATTATTTGTGTTGCCGGTTGCACCGGGGATATTTGGATCGGGATAAAACTGGGCCAATAATTGGCCGGCTGGATCAGGATTCGCGATCTTTAAAGGATTGCCCGCCGCTTGCAGCGCTGCTGGGATAACGGGAGCACTCGCTCCGCAGCTTAGTCCCTGACTAAAGTCGCCAGCTTTTTCCGCAACGGTCGGAACGCAGGCCGAGACCGAGACGCCGCGAACTTCGCGGTCCCATTCCTGGTTCCAGAAAAAGAAGAGTTTATTTTTAATGATTGGACCGCTGACGTTGTAACCCCAGTCATTGCGCCGGAGTTCAGCTTTCACAGGAGTTGCGCTGTGATTGGAAAACCAGTCGTTGGCATCGAGCGCATCATTGCGGCCAGCATAGAAAAAGCCCCCATGAAATTGGTTCTCACCGGACTTAGTCGTGATGCTGATGATAGCGCCGGAAGCCTGGCCGTATTCCGGCCCGTAAGAGTTGCGGACCATTTTGAATTCCGCAATCGCGTCAACCGATGGATACACCAGGATGGTGCGGTTCGAGCCTACGTCGTTATTGTTGACGCCATCCACCAGAAACAAATTGTTGGTGTAAGGATTGCCGTTGACGGAGAAATCGCTGCCGCCGGTCAGCCCTTTGTCACGGCCGTTGAAGTCATTCGCGCCTGAGACACCGGGAGACAGCGTGACGAGGTTCATAAAGTTCTCGCCGTTGAGCGGCAGTTCGCGAACTTGGGTTCCTTCGACGACTTCGCCCAGCGATGCGGATGTCGTTTGCACCTGAACGTCATTGGCTTCAACGGTGACCGTGTCGTTGACCGAACCTAACTCCAACGCGGCATTGACTTCCGTCGTCGTGGAGGTGTGCACCTCGACGCCCTTGGAAACGAATTCCTTAAATGAAGGTTGCTTGATGTCAACTTTGTAAGTCCCAACCGGCAACTGGGCGACGGAATACACGCCCTGAGCGCTGGTGGTCGCGCCGTATGACGCGTTAGTCCCAACATTGGTGATGGTTACTGTTGCCCCGGCCACTGTGGCCCCCGACGGATCGGTGACCGTGCCGGTGATGGTGCCGGAATACTGCTGCGCAAAGGCGGCAGGCACGCAAAGCAGCAACAGTACGGCAAAACTGTATGCAAGAATGCGCCTCATTGTGACTCCTGTGTGATTTTTCAACCGTTATTTGAAGCAACCGAAACCTGAAACGCGGGCAAACCCTTGCCCGCAAACTCATCTCTCTCTCAAATCAAGAATTTCTCTAAATCGCTCGATCTACCTGCAAAATCCGCGCAACCGTACCCGGAAACCACGCTGATTGCGCGAAGAAATTCGCTGGAAGTCTGAGGGATAACGATTACCCTTGTCAAGGGAAAAGTTAACGGTTACCATGCGTTAAGTAAGCGTTTACTTTTGTCAAAAAGTTAACACGGAAGAGTAATCGCTAACTTCGGCCGCCGCGGCCGATTGTTAAACTTGGAATGATTCCCGATGGGAATTTGCTCCCCTATTTTCTGATATGCTTCCCCGTATGGGCGCCACCATGCTCGACATCGCTAAGGACTTGAATGTGTCCGTAGTGACGGTCTCGAAAGTGTTGAGCAATAAAGGAAATATCAGCTCGGCGACCCGGGCGAAGGTACTGCAAAAAGCCAAAGAACTGAATTACCAGAAGAACTGGATTGCCAGCAGCCTGGTCACCCGCCGGACGTTTACCATTGGGCTCCTTTTGCCTGACTTCACCCATCCATTTTTTGGAGAAATTGCAAAAGCAATTGCCGAAGCGGTGCGGCCGAAGGGCTTCCACGTCATCATTTCTTACTTCGAAGAAGACCCGGCGCTGGAGCGGACGGAAGCTGAATCGTTACTAGCCCGTCAGGTAGATGGCCTGATTCTGGCGTCGTCCCAGCCTCCGCAGGATTCGGAGCTATTTCATTCTATCCAAAAGCGAAAGGTGCCTTTTGTTCTTATTGACCGCCCCATGGAGCACGTCCGCAGCAGTTTTGTTGGCGGGGATGACGTCGCCATTGGCCGTCTGGCAACCGAGCACCTCGTGCGGCAGGGATGCCGGCGGATCGCGCATTTGCGCGGCCCCGGAGCGGGAATTGCCGCCCGCAGGCAGGAAGGCTACCGCACCGTCCTAGAAAAAAACAAACTTCCTTTCCATCAGGTAATTGAAGCCGGCTATGACGACTACACCGGGCATGAAGCGATGCGGCAGCTGTTGTACGCCAGCCCTTTGCCGGATGGAGTGTTTTGTTACAACGATCCCGTGGCGATTGGCGCGATGCAGGCAATTCTGGAGGCTGGACTTCAGATTCCCAAAGATATTGCGGTTGTGGGCGCGGGCAATGTCCATTACTCCAACGTGTTGGCTGTGCCGCTCACTACTGTGGACCAGGGAACGCAGCAAATCGGGACTCGGGCCGCAGAGTTGCTGCTTGAGCAGATAGATTCGAAGCGGGCGGTACGTCCGAAAAAAGTCCTGATCACTCCCAAGCTGGTTGTCCGCCAGTCAACCCAACGCACTGTCTAAATACCAGACGGATTTCTTCCATCGTAGGTGATTTGGTGGGCCCACCAGGATTTGAACCTGGAACCAACAGATTATGAGTCTGCTGCTCTAACCGTTGAGCTATGGGCCCGGTGGAATGACGGCCAATCCGGCGGGCATTGACTCCTGTGCTGCTTCAATCTCATACTGCTCGTTCTGCAGTTTCAGGGCGCGCATGAGTGGATTTCTCAAGTTTTCAGGCCTGTGTTTTTTTGTCCTGCTATTTGCACTGTGCCTGCAAACTCCTCATATTGTAAACGCGCAACTCTCCACAACCGATCATTTAGCCGACCCGGGATTCTGGCCCACTAAAAATGACGCAGATCGCAAACAGTACGCGGGCGGCCAAGCCTGCGCAAACTGCCATGCCGGAATCGCGGTGTCTCAAAATACGTCAGCGATGCGTCAAACCGCCATGCATGCGGCCAACTCCGATGTGCTGCATTCCCACCCGCGAATGACCTTTGCGGTTGGCCGCTATCATTACGAGGTCAAAAGCAATCCAGGGCAGCCTACCTACACCGTCACTCATAATGCGGAAACCCTGACTGCCAAGCTGCGTTGGGCCTTTGGTACCGATCGCGTGGGTCAATCTTATTTGTTCAAAAAAGATGACGGGAAATTCTACGAAGCGCGCATCACGTATTTTAGCAGTCTTCAGACTTTGGATTTTACGCCGGACCGGGCATT
>JAICKN010000251.1 GCA_025927855.1 Terriglobales bacterium | reverse complement strand
GCATTTTGCGCCACCCATGTATCCATCTGCTGCGGCGTCCACACGCACGATTCATAGTTCACGTTCGCGTCCGGCTCATTTTGCATGGAGATGGCATAGAGGTTCACTCCGCCGTTAGCCATGTAGGTAACAAAGCTTTCCAGGTAGGTGGCATAGGCGGCATAGCTGCTTGCGTTCAGCGACCCCATTACCACGTTGTTATTGCTCTTCATGGATGCGGGCGGAGTCCATGGCGTGGCAATGATCTTTACTTCGCTGCTGGCCGCGATGGCTGCCTGCGCATTCGTCAGCTCTGAAATCCAGTTCGCGCTCGAAGTCGGGTCTATGCGCCCGCGCAAAATAGTCAGCCCAATATTATTGGCTCCGGTCCCGAAGAGCGAGGCCACTTCCGCGGCAGGCATCGCCGGCATCCATGCATCCGCGCCGCCGAAGCCCTCAATCGTCTGCTCTGAAGTTCCAAAATCAACCGTGGCCGAGTTGGAAATAGGAGTCGAGAGGCCACCATTGCCGCCCGCGCCGCCCGTGTTTCCCCCGGTGCTGCCACCGCCTCCGCATCCTGCCAGAGCTATAAGTCCCGCGGCCATGACCACAAGCCCGCACTTCCGCATAATGTTGTTCTCCAATTTGCTGATTCCCCATTCCGCCTGAAGACCGGGAGGCTCAATCGCATTGCATACTAGCGTATTCGAACTTACACCCTCAAGCCGGAATGGGCATAGTAACAAACGTCACCAAGAACGAAGCTCCAAAAGAGGGGTGGCGACCATCGTGGAACGATGGGATTGGATACCTCCGGTTGGAAGAGCATTCAAAGCGAAGAACTGCACCCGAGCGCTGGGCAAGCTGGGATAGCAGGAAATGCTAGCCTGTTCCATTCACTCCGCTCAAAAATCCGCCCAAATGCGCGGTGAGCGCAATAACGATGGTGGTCACCAATTCAAGGCCGAGGCAAGAAACGGAAACTGCCTCCTCATGTTGGCTTTGCCTGCGGCGCACCACCGCGGCAATACAAATCAACGCTCCCGCCGAACACCCGAAGACCAGGTGCAGCAGCAGTACTCCCTTGAGTTTCTCTCCTGCAAACTGAAGCTGCCACGCCAGAATGCCAGTCACTATGACCGGCACAGCGAAAATCGCAGCGGCAAATATGTTGATGCGCGCCGCAGCCACCATCGCGGCCCGATTCATCCTCTGCTTCGAGAATCTGGCCGCGAGGTCGAGGCCGGTTCCGAACAGGAACAGGGCAATGGGGAAGTGAATCAACACTACATGTTGAGCATGCTTTGCCAGCAAAGCCGCTCGCAGATCAAACGGGTTGCTCACTCCACCACCAGTTTGCCGGTCATCTTCGGATGAATTGAGCAATAGTACATATATATCCCTGGCTTGCTGGCGGTCATCGTAAATTGCTCGTCAGTATCCAGCACTTTGGACTTGAAACTGTTGTCTTCGGCGACCACGTTGTGGGGAATGTCGTCTTTGTTCGTCCATGTGATTTGCGTGCCTGCCTTTACAGTGATTGTCGGCGGCGTAAAGCTGAAGTTGTCAATGTTAATCGCGGCGGTTGGCGGTCCAGCGAGGGCTGGTGTTTCCAACAAGGGAATGGCAGCCAGAAGCAGTGCCATAGCCAGGACGGCGAACGAAGCAATCCCATGCATTCTTTTCATTATTTTCTTCCTTTTTGCAAAATTGATTTGAATTGATCTACTCGAGCGTCGAGTCAATCAGCGCCAGCGCATGGCGCTTGCGTACATAGTTCACATCGGTCACTCCAAGTAAGCTGCGCAACTGGTCCGCTGGAACCTTCATCGGTCCCGGAGAAGGTGCCGCGCCGGGATGCGGCTGCGGAAATGCGGTGGAAGTCGCGGTATGGAATGTGATGTTTCCTTCCACCTTCTGCATGGTCTGGTGAATGTGCCCGTTTAGCACCGTGACCGATCCAAAATGCTTAAGATAGGAAAGCGCCTGCGCGCTGTCTTCGGTTCCCCATCCCCAATCCGGATAGATGGTCCATAGCGGGATGTGGGCGAACACCACAATGGGCGTACTCTTCGAGAGATGGCGGACATCATCTTCCAGCCACTCCAATTGCTCCGGGCCCAGCGAACCCATCCCGCCGGCTTTCAGGTTAAGGACGTTCACCAGGCCGATGAAATGAATGCCTTTCTTATCGAAGCTGTACCAGCCCTCGCCCTTGGCGCTTTTGCCGTAACGTTCGCGGTATTGCTGCCCGTTGTCTTCGAGCACGTCATGCTCGCCGGGCACAAAGAACACGTCTTTTGCGCGCGCGGATTTCAAAAGCTGGTCCACCGTGTCAAACTCCGACGGCTTTGAAAGATGCGTAATGTCGCCCGTATGCAGAATGAACTCCGGAGCTGCGGGCATGGCGTTGATTTTGCCGATGGCAATTTTCATCGTCGCTACCACATCGGGATTCGCGGCCTTATTGAACCCCATGTGGCTGTCGCTGATCTGCACAAAGCACAAGTCGTTCTTTTCCGCCTTGTGCATCATGAAAGGATCATCAAGCGCATAAGACTTGAGCACCCCGCCTTGTACCACGCACAAAGCCCCCGCCCCCGCCCATGCCATGCACTTCAAGAATCCCCGGCGGTCTACACCATCATGGTTATGGTCGTGAAGAATAATATTGCGGTCATTTTGTTCAGGCATATCGCTCCTCCGCACAATTCAGTGTGTTTCGTTCATCGTGCGGAACCGCGCGCCGGGGCTTTTATTCCCGGAAATATTTTTTGCTGCGCCGGGAATAAAATCCGGCGCCGCTGGTTTACTCTTGTGTGCGTGTCGGAGGAGCGCTTGTTACCGGGGTCGTTTGAAGATCTGGCCATGCCGCTCTTCGACCGTCTTTATAACTTCGCGCATTGGCTCACACAGGACCGCGCCGAGGCCGAAGACCTTGTACAGGAAACCTATGCGAAAGCGCTAAAGGGCTTTCGTTCCTTTGAGCCGGGAACGAATTTCCGCGCCTGGATTTATCAGATTCTGCGCAATACCTTCCTCACTTCGCGCACAGGGCTGAAGGCGGCCAATTCCGTTTCATTGGACGATGAAGGCGCCGCCGAAAATCTTGCGGTCGCCCGCGGAACTCCCGAAAGCATCCTCTTGCAACGCTCCGATCAGCAACTGGTGCAGGATGCGCTCGCGCAAATTGCCATGCCCTTCCGCGAGGTGTTATTGCTCTGCGAGTTTGAAGAGATGTCGTACCAGGAAATTTCTGTGGCTCTTTCGGTTCCGGTGGGCACGGTTATGTCGAGGCTGTCGCGCGCGCGCCGCGCGTTGCGCGAAAAAGTTCAGGAGTTGCGAAAGAATTAATTATGGCTTGCGATAACTGGATGGACAAACTCGATGCCTACATGGACGGCGAACTTTCCGCCGCCGAAGCTCGCGCTTTGAACGAGCATGTAAAGCAGTGCGCGAGTTGCGGTGCCGAAGCCCTCCGCAGAGTCCAGCAAAAACGCATGGTGCAGGCTGCCGCTCTTAAATTCAAACCAGATGCGGCCTTTCGCGCCCGCATCCGGAAACAAATTGGCTCTCCTGATCGAACGCATTGGATGGCGCGTTGGGTCCCGGTCCTTGTGGCGGTTGCCGCCGCGTTTCTCATAGCTGCGTTTATGATCACCTCCCAGCGCAGCCGGGGGAATGAACAGCAACTCCTCAGTGAATTGGTAGATCAACACGTGGCCTCACTCGCCAGCGCCACCCCGGTGGATGTCATTTCGACCGACCGGCACACGGTCAAGCCGTGGTTCGCAGGCAGGATCCCTTTCAGCTTTGATCTCCCCGACCTGCAGAACACGCCCTTTACGCTCATCGGGGGAAGAGTCGCCTATCTCCAGCAGTCCCCCGGCGCGGAACTAATTTTCCGTGTGCGTCTGCACCAGATTTCGGTCTTTATTTTCCAGGAGCGCACCGCCCTCCACGGCAACGGCAAAGAAGGCGTCCGTACGGATCTCTCTTTCCAGGTTAATAGCTGGGATCGCGACGGACTGCGCTATTTCGTTATCGGCGATGCTGGGTCCTCGGACATTGAGCGACTCAGCAAGCTCATGCAGGCGGCAGAGTAGCCTCTTCAAGCCATGATCGGCCCGGCGCACGCCATAGGCGGAAGCATCTGATTGAGGATTCCTCTCCGGGCTATACTTCCCTCACCGCTTTTACTTTCAGGGAGGCATGAATGGGGAAGGGGAGGCTTGAGGCGTTCAGCGATGGTGTGATCGCGATCATCATAACGATCATGGTGCTGGAAATGAAAGTGCCCCATGGAGTAGCGATTGCCGACCTTTCACCGGTGTTACCGGTATTTCTCAGCTATGTGTTGAGTTTTACTTATGTCGGCATCTACTGGAACAACCACCATCACATGCTCCACACTGTAAAGACGGTGAGAGGCGGCGTGTTGTGGGCCAATCTTCACCTGCTCTTCTGGCT
>JAICKN010000035.1 GCA_025927855.1 Terriglobales bacterium | reverse complement strand
GTACACGCGGAAGGACATCTTGCCGCGCCTGATCTTGCTGCGCTGGATCATCAGCGGAAGTATTTTGAAGTGCCGGATTTGATGGCGCTTGTGCACGTCCGGGCATGCCCGCCGTTGCGGCGGCGTTTCGCGGGTTGAGATTTGCTGCGTCGAGAAAAGTTGCCTCATCTCCGGTTTCGTTTTCTGAGAGATCATTGTCTGGCTGCCGAGGGGTTCCAGTTGATGGGCCCAGCGCAAATAGAGGTGCTGATGGCAGAGCCGTGCCAGGGGCGCTTTCCTTGCCAGCTCCGTGCGAAACCGGGCTGACCGCGCTTCCCGCGAAACTACTTGCTTCGCTACTGGCGTTCGGGCTGGGTTCGCTTCCGGCGAGAGGGATCTGTCCTGCCGCAAAATTGGGGGTTGGCCCTGGAGTTGCCGCGGGCAGAGAAAGCTGCGCGTTCAACAACCCATTCACGTCCAGAGACGCCACATGAGTACTCGGCAGCGGGTCTTTATCTTCGCTTGGCAAGCTTCCATACGTCTTTCCCAACTTAACGGTAAAAATTCTTTTCTCTTGATCTTTGTTTTCTTGCGCTCCTTTATGGAGATTCATGCGCCCGGCGATACCTTTGAATGCACCCGAAAACGTCTGGGCCCCGCTCGATTTTGCTTGATCGTCATCGGAATCCCCGTCAATTGCCCGGCCCTTTCCATAGTTCTTTTCGCCATCGGCAGGCGCCATGTCAGTGCCTGAATGCGCGCCGTCTGTTCCCGGCGCTTTGTCTTCCTCCTGGCCGGACATCGCGCCCTTCAACGTAGCGTCAAAACTTTTCCCATTGCCTGCGCGAGCTCTTTCCATCGAGATGGACGGGAACAACGCCGCGGGTTGGAGTGGAAGAGTTTTCACTTGCGCTCAAGTCAGCATGAATACGGCCGATGGTCTTAGTACTGTTCCGCAGACACAGCCCGCAAATTGCGATCGGGCGGCTGCGCTCATGCTAAAGATCGAGACAGAATCCGAGGACAAGAGTGCATGTAGGCCGCCATCAGGCGCGGCCAGGCGGCTGAAGCGCGGGCGCTTGCTGTAAACGCATGCACAGAAAAGAATTGTGGTGGTTGTCCCTGCTCAAGAATAAGGAGAAGAATGCGAGGAAGATGCCTGCGCCAGCCCTCAACGGCAAACTTTGCCTAAGGGAACCCGGCAAATTATTGCCGCCGGCGGTATTCGCGGCGCAGTAAAAACAGATCATCCACGCGGCGCTGCTCCCCCCGCGCTTCTTCTTGCTGGTATTGGCGCAACTGCCGTTCCCGCAAAGTTTCCAGAATCTCGCGCTCCTGCCGCACCCGCAGCAAAGCGGCACGGCAAGCAGATTCTATGTTCTTCAGCGGCGTTAGTTCCTTGTGCAACTCCCGAAGATTTTCCATGCCGCGCGAACGGATATACAGAGCGGTTTGTAATCCGATGGCGTGTGCGCCGCTGGCAAGTTGTTTTTCTTCCTGCTCCATCATTTGGCGCAAAGAGTCTTCAAGTTGCGCTATTTTTTGTTGCTGTTGCGCAACGTTGCGGATTGCCTCTGCCAGCGCAATTTCGTGTTGATGCTCCACGCTGCGGCGGAGCCGCAACAAAGAATCCAGACTGAAACGGAATGCCATTTTAGGCCGCCAGCGCCAGGAGTCTTTGTATGGTTTCCGGCAGTCCGCCGGTTTCTTCCGGTTGTTGTTGCAGGAAGTTTTCGAGCGCCGGCATGATTGCAATCGCCCGGTCAAGGCGCGCATCGCTGCCTTTCTGATACGCCCCAATCCGTATAAGGTCTTCTGAGGCCATATAGGTGGCGAGCAATTGCCGCAACTCTCCCGCTTTCTTTTTTTGCGCGGGCGAAGCGACATCGCCCATCAAGCGGCTGATGCTGTCGAGAATGGCAATGGGAGGATAGTGGTTGCGCGCTCCGAGTTTGCGGTCGAGCATGATGTGCCCATCCAGCAGGGCCCGCGCGCCGTCTACAATGGGGTCCTGCTGGTCGTCTCCTTCCATTAGTACGGTGAAGAACGCAGTAATGCTGCCGGTGGAAAAATTTCCGGCGCGCTCGATGAGTCGGGCCATCAAATTGAATACCGACGGCGTGTAACCTTTGGCCGTCGGGGGCTCGCCCGCAGCCAGCCCAATCTCGCGTTGCGCCATGGCAATCCGCGTGAGCGAGTCCATCACCAGAAGCACATGTTTGCCGCGCGCGCAGAAATATTCCGCGGCCGTCATGGCGGCCAGCGCCGCCCGCAAACGCAACAATGGCGATTGGTCAGAAGTGGAAACGACGACTACGGACCGTTTGCGCCCTTCTTCCTCCAGCACGTCTTCTAGAAAATGCCGCACTTCGCGACCGCGTTCCCCCACTAACCCGAGCACCGTGAGGTCCGCGGCAGCGTGCCTCGCCATCATGCCAATCAACGTGCTCTTGCCTACGCCACTGCCGCCAAAAATTCCCAGCCGCTGCCCCCGCCCACAGGTCAGAAAACCATCTATGGCGCGAATGCCGCATCCCAATGGCTCGCGAATCGCCGCGCGCGCGAGCGGCAGCGCTGCATCATGGTCAATGGGACGCTGCTGTCTTCCAGGATATGTGCCGCTGCCATCGAGAGGCGCACCCATCCCGTCCAACACACGGCCAATCATGGCGTCCCCGACCCGCAAGGACGGGCGCACACCCCGGGTAATGACCCGGTCGCCAAAACGCAATCCTTCCGGACGTTCCAGCGGCATCGAAAGAACGGTGTTGCCGCTAAATCCCACGATCTCTCCGGGAAAGATGCGACCTGCGCCATTCACAATATGGCAGAGCTCCCCGACCGAGCAGAACGGCCCTTCCGATTCGACCATCTGTCCGGTAATTTGTGTGACCCGGCCCTCCCAGCGCACGAACGATGAGGCGTTCAGCCGCTCGAAGTAGGGCGCGAGTATCGCGGGATTTCGCCGTGTGTGCAGACTGGTTTCTCGTTGCATAGACTTTGAATGCGCCGATTTCAGTTAGGAGCGCATGGGCCGTTTTTCCAGCAGGTCCATCAGCCCCTGCTCAACTTCCTTGAGCTGCACCTCCAGGCCGATTTCCGTCCTGCCGAATGTTGTCTCTAAAACGCACCGACCGCGTTCCAGCCTGCTATCTTCTACAATCTCGGGCGGGGAATGCGGATCAATGCTCCTGGCGAAATAAACGCGCCATTCGCCTGCGTCCTGAGGATGCGCTCGCACCTTGACGCCTGTTCGGTCTTCCATTTTTTCGAGAGCCATGCGCACCAGCGCCGCCACCAGCAGCGGATCCACCTGCGCCTCGCGGTGCAGAACCTTTTGCGCGATACTGAGCGCCAGTTGCACGACTTCGGCTTCGACCTCCGAGAAATACCGCTCGCGCTCGCGGGCAAAGTCATGGATCGCGTGATTCACCGTCTCCCGCAGCTCGCCTATCTGTCCGGCAAAAGCGACGCGGGCGCGTTCCTCCCCTTCGCGCTGCCCCAGAGCGCGCGCCGCC
Source organism: Terriglobales bacterium (assembly GCA_025927855.1). Taxonomy (GTDB): domain Bacteria; phylum Acidobacteriota; class Terriglobia; order Terriglobales; family Acidobacteriaceae; genus JAICKN01. Next base: position 16,536 of record JAICKN010000035.1, on the reverse strand, counting down.
TGCTCCCGTTGCACCATTTCCGACTCTGCTGCAACCCCCATTCCTCCGCGGCCGCGCGGCTCCCCCGCTGAGGCATAGGGAAACGGCGCCGTCTCCAAAATCTTGCCGGTCGAGGTTCCAGTTTTCGCTCCTGCGATTTCTTCCGCGGCCGGTGCCAGTATCTTCCCGGAGGCATTCTGCCCGGCCTTTTCCGGCTCCAGCGCCGGGCTAAACGACGTACTCATCTTCGCTCTCCGCTCCCAAACTGATTTTGCCTTCCCCTTCCAGCTTGCGCGCCGCCGCCACAATTTCCTGCTGCGCCTTGTTGACATCGCGCGCGCGTACCGGCCCCAGGATTTCCATGTCTTCTTTCAGCATCTCGACGGCGCGCGACGACATGGACTTAAAGATAAAATTTTTGAGCTCTTCAGTGGCCCCGCGCAGGGCCATTGCCAGTGTCTTTTTGTCCACGCTGCCCAGCAGTTCGCGGATTCCGGCCTCGGGCACGCCCATCAGGTCCTGGAAGGTAAACATGAGGTTGCGGATGCCGAGGGCAAGTTTTGGATCATCGCGCTCGATGCTCTCCAAAATTGTTTTAGAAGTGAGCGGATCCACCCGGTTGAGCAGGTCGGCAACGCCCTGCACTCCCGCATAGGCCCGGCGGTGCTGCTCGCCCAGCGCCTCCAGCCGCTTGTGCAATGCCATCGCGACCTTCTGTGCGATCTCGGGAGAAAATTGCCGCAAACGCGCCAGCCGGCGGATGACCTCTGCACGCAGCTCTTCCGGAAAGCGCATGAGCAGGGTTGACGCCTGCTTCGCGTCAAGGTGCGCCAGAATCAAGGCGATGGTTTGCGGATGCTCGGCCTCAAGAAATTTTGCCAGTTGCTGCGGGTCCGCTTTTTGCAGAGAATCCAGCTTGCTTGCGCTCATCTCCGCCGCTCGCGTCACCTGCACCAAAAGTTGCTGCGCTCCATCTTCGCCGAAGGCTTTCACCAGCAGCTTCTTGGCGTAGTCGGTGCCGCCCTGCGCCAGGTACTCCTGTGTGACCGCCATGCGGTGATACTCTTCGAGCACGCCCAGCGCCGAATCCGGATCAATGTAGTCGAGCGATGCAATCTCCTGCGTAAGCTCTTCGATCTCCTGCTGCGGCAGATTGCGGTAAATCTGGCTGGCGACTTCCTCGCCCAAGAGCACCAGCAGGATCGCCGCTTTGTGCAGGCCTTCGGTGGATCGGTGAGAGGCCCCCATGGTTTAATCCGACTCCCGTATCCAGGTCTGCACCAGCCGGCTCGCGCCCGCCGGTTCCGCTTTGATTTTTTCCGTCAACTGCTTTTTGAGCGCGGTGGCCCGCTGGCTCTGTTCGGTCCCTTGCGGCAATTCGATTTCCATTGAGCGGGCCCCAGTCGCAGAAGCGCCGTGGCTGAGGTCTTTTCCGGTTTTCAGCACCTGTTGCGGCAGTTCTTTGAATGCGGTCAGTATCTGCCGCTTCACCGGGCGCAGCACCAGCGCATAGACGATCAAAAACAGCGCCACAATTCCCAGGTAACGCAACAGTCCGGACCATTGCGCGAATATTTGCCGTGTTTTTTCCAGACGGCTGGGCGGCGAGGGCACCTCTTCTGCCCCCTTCTGGAAAGGCATATCTTCGAGCGAGATCATGTCTCCGCGCTGCGTATCAATGCCAATCGCCGCCGCCGCGAGTTGCCCCAGCTGCTTCATCTCTTCGGGAGTGCGCTTGTGGCGGGTCACCGTCCGCTTTCCGTTTTTGTCGCTCACATCGGTGGCGTCATCCACCAGCACCGCGGCTGCAATCCGCTTGATCCTTCCCGCCGGCAACAGGGTGTGACGGACGCTTTTGCTCACGGCGTAGCTGGCGCTCTCCGAATGCGAGCTCTGGTTTTCCGCCGCAGAAGTTACGGCCGGCGCCGCCCCACCCGGCAAATTGCTGGCTGTTCCCGGCACGCCTGCCGGAGCGCCGCCACCCGCGCTTTCTTCTGATTTTTGTTCCGTGAGGGTAGCAGTGGCCTTGGGATCATAAACTTCATCGGTATCATCGCTCGTGCTCAGGTCGTATTCCACATGGACACTGGCGCGCACATGCCCTGCGCCCACAACCGGTTCCAGCGTCTGCACCAGCGTCTTTGACAATTCGCGGTCCAGATCATAGGGAACATCGTCTCCCGCCCCGCGCCGGTGCAATAATGAGGTGTTTGTGTCCGCGTCCACCACGGTGACATTCGACGGCTTCAATCCTTCGACTGCGCTCGCAACCAGTTGCGGAATGGCTACCTGCGCCTGCTCGGAAAGTTCTCCGCCGCGCGTCTTTAATATGACCGCCGCCTTGGCTTCCGTCTGCTGGTCGGTGAACAGGGAATCGTGCGGCAGCACCAGGTGCACCCGCGCCGACTGCACTTCGCTCAGCGTCTGCAAGGTCCGCTCCAGCTCGCCTTCGAGGGCACGCTGATAGTTGACCTTTTCCGTAAAATCCGACCCCGCCCAGTCGGGAGTGTCGAAAAGTTCGAATCCCATGCGCGCGTTGCGCGGCAGCCCCTGCGATGCCGTCTCCAGGCGTCCGGCGTCGAGTTTGTCCTCAGGGACGAGCAGGGAAGTTCCATCGGGAGAAAGCTGATAAGGGATATTCTTTGCCGCCAGCCGGCCGCCCAACTCCTGCGCTTCCTGGGGCTGCAACCCGGAATAGAGGGTCACATACTTGGGCGTGCTCACCATGCCGACAAACAGCCATAGCATCGCGCCCACCAGGGCCGCGCCCACGCCGAGCATGAGCCGCTGGCCGGCCCTCAGCCCGCCCAGCATGGCCGCGGCCTGGTTCAGCGCCTCTCCGAAAGATTGGGGGGCTTCCAACGCATTCTCCTAGCGGCGCGTCAGAACTGCATGCGCGAAATTTCCTGGTACGCGGCCACGATCTTATTGCGCACCTGCATCATCAGCTGAAAGGAAAGATCGGCCTTTTCCACCGCGATCATAGCGGAGTGCACGTCCATGCCATTGCCTTCAAGCAATCCGCTGACCTTCGCGTCTGCCGCGCCTTGCAGCTCATTCACCTGGTCCATCGCCCCGCGCAGGGTCTCGACAAACCCCCACTCACGTGCGCCGCCGCTCTGCCCGGCTTGTCCCGTTGTGGCGGGGCCGATATTAAAAGCACTCACTGGATTGGTCATAGTACGGTTTCTACCTTCATTCTGGCTTCTGCCTGGTTGCTGCTTTTCTTTATTTCTTTGGCTTCTTTGCCTTCTTTCAAATTTGTTTCTTTAGCTTCTTTATTTTGTTTCCTCGTTTTTGTTCTCGCGTTTTATTTATTTCGCCGCGCCCATTTTTTGCCGCATTAGCGCAACAGATCGAGCGACTGCTCGATCATGTTCTTCGCCGCCTGCACCGCGGAAGCATTCAACTCATAGGAGCGCACCGCGCCCAGCAGGTCCGTCATCTCCTCCACCGGATTGATATTGGGATACGCCACATATCCCTTTTTGTCCGCATCAGGATTGCCCGGCTCGTAGCGCAACACCGGAGGCCGCGGGTCTGCCAAGACTTCGTCCACGCTCACGCCGCGCGCCGCCTCCGGCAGCAGCGGAGTCCCTCCGTTGCTGGCCAGCAGCATGGGAAAGCGCTGCAGCGGACGCGCCCGGAAGACAACCAGCTCCCGCTTATAAGGACCGCCTTCGGCGGTGTGTGTAGTTTCGGCGTTGGCCATATTGCTGGCCACGACCGCCGCGCGTTGGCGTTCGGCGGTAAGCGCCGAGCCGCTGAGATCAAGCATGCCAAATAGGTTCATGATTGCGTGTTCCCTCCCTGAATCGCGCTCTCCATGCGGTGAAACTCCGCCCGCAGCAGTTGAACGCCGGTGTTATAGCGCAGTTGGGTTTCGGCCAGCAGCAGGCTTTCACGCTCCATGCTGACGTTATTGCCGTCGGGACGCTGCATCAGCCCCAGCACCGGATGCACCACCGGAGCAAAGGACGTCTCCTGCATGCCTTCGCCCTCCTGATCCGGCTCCATCCGCGCTTGGTCCAGCTCCTGGCGGAAGTTGATGTCGAGCGTCTGGTATCCGGGCGTGTCAATATTGGCGAGGTTCGAAGCAATCAGCTGATCGCGGAATGACAGCACATCGAGATAGCGCCCAAGGGACGACATCTGCGGCGTTTCGAGCATTCCCCGCGGAACCGGATGCAAAACACTGCCTTCAATCATGGACATAGCTCCTTCTGGGCGGAAGGCCATATTCCCGCACCTTATTGCGCACTGTGCGCAGGCTGACGCCCAGCATCTCCGCGGCGCGTGAGCGGTTTCCGCCGGTGGCATCGAGCGTCATCTGCAGCAGTTTTTTTTCCATCTCGCCCAACGAAACTCCGGCCGCGATGGCGGACGCTCCCGGAACAGAAACAGATGGAACAGAAACCGCTGGACAAGAAACAGATGAACCGGGGAAACCAGACGATGGCGCAAGCGGGCTTGTGCTGCCGGTGAGAGCGGTGGCGGAAAATTCCAGAGGGTCAAGATTGAGTTCTCCGTCACTGTGCCGCACTCGTGCCGTCTCCGAATATTTCGAGAGGGCGACCGCCCGCCGGATCACATTCGCAAGCTCGCGCACATTGCCCGGCCAGGAATGCGCCTGCAGGCGTTCGAGAAATTCCGGGCGGATCGTGAGCGTCTGTCCCGCCGGGCCGTATAACTGAGCAAAGGAGCGGGCCAGCAGGACAATGTCCTCTCCGCGCTCGCGCAGGGGAGGAAGATACAGCGGAATGACGTTCAAGCGGTAAAACAGGTCGGCGCGGAAGCTGCCCTCGCGCACCATGCTTTCCAGAGGACGGTTGGTGGTGGCGATGATCCGTATATCCACTTTGACGCTGCGGGTGCCGCCCAGCGGGTCAAACTCGCGCTCCTGTAGAACGCGCAGCAACTTCGGTTGCAGCGCCAATGGCATCTCTCCCGCCTCATCGAGCAGAAGCGTTCCGCCATGCGCCAGTTCAAATTTTCCCGCCTTCGCCGCCAAAGCTCCGGTAAAGGCCCCCTTGGCATATCCGAAGAGTTCGCTTTCTAAAAGAGTTTCGGGAAAGGCCGCGCAGTTGACCGCAATAAACGGCCGATCGCGGCGGGCGCTCAGCCGGTGAATCATACGCGCCACCAGCTCTTTTCCTGTGCCGCTCTCCGCCTGGATCAGGACGTCCGCATCGCTGGCCGCTGCCTGCCGCGCTCGCTCGACGGCGCGCAACCACGCCGGAGAGTGTCCTATCAATTCTCCATTGTCCGCCGCAGCCGGACGCAAACGGCCGAGAATGCCCAGCGCCGCGCGCTCCAGGTTTTCAAAGGCGACAGGCTTCTCCATGTAATCGCACGCGCCGTCGCGCATCGCCGCCACTGCGTCGGGCACATTGCCAAACGCGGTCAGCAGAATGACCGCTGTCTTGGGCGCCATGCTCTGCACCTCGCGCATCACGGCAAAGCCATCGCCATCCGGCATGCGAATGTCGGTCACGACCAGCGCGGGCTGGCGGCGGCGGAAGCGCGCCAAAGCTTCGGTGGCTCCCCGCGCGGTCTCAACCTCCCATCCCCGCCGCGCAAAGTTGGCCTCAAGCGCCGTCCGGATTCCGGCTTCATCATCCACTACCAACACCTGGTTCATGGCTCTCCTCCTGCGCGCAAGGGTTTCATCCGCTCCGGTTGCGGGCGGCATTCCGGCCCCGGAAAACATAAAATTTCACTGTCTTTCGTTCCTGTTGTCCTGGTTGCTTTTGTTGTTTTTGCCATTTCTCTTGTCTGGCCTTTTTGCTTTATGTTTTCCGCCAGCCTCAGCTCCAGGTGAAACGTGGCCCCCTCTCCGGGATCGCTTTCCACTGAAATATTTCCTCCGTGCTGATGGATCAGTTCCCGGCACACGGCAAGCCCCAAGCCGGGACTTCCGGGCCGCGTGGTAAATCCGGGCTGAAAAATTTTGGCGCCGACTTCAGGAGGAATTCCGCAGCCGGTATCGCGGATCGAAATCAGCGCGAACCGTTCTTCTTTTCTGTTTTGCACCCGGCCGCTGATGGTCAGCGTGCCGCCGTCGGGCATAAAGCGGAAGGCATTCCAGGCCACGTTAAAAAGCACCTGTTGCAGCCGGTTGCGGTCAGCCAGGATAAAGACATCTTTTAGCTGATGCTCCAAACAAATTCTTACCTGCGCCTGCCGGGCTACCGGGCTGAGAAAATTTTCAAAGTGCGCCAGCAGTTCTCCTAAGTGGGTCGGAACAAGTTCCGGCTGGGGATGTCCGCGGAATTGCAGCACATTATTAACGGTGGCCGCGAGGGTGCGCAGGCCCGCCTGCACATGCCGCACCCAGCAGGAGCAATCCTCCGCCAGCGGAGACTCGGCCAACAGCCCGGCAAACAGCTCCAGGCTCGCCAGCGGGTTCCTGATTTCATGCGCCAGCAGCGCCGACATCTCTGTCAAAGCCTCGCGGCGGCCCAGCTCCTCCCGCAAGGTCTCCAGCTGCCGCGTCTGCGTAATGTCGCGCAACGTTAAAACCGTGTGATCAACGCCGCCACCATGGAGAAGCGCCTGCCGCACCGCTATCCACAGCGCGCCATCGGGAGAGCACTCGTGTTCGCGCGTGGAGGAATTTTGTTCATTCCTCCCATTCTTTTCTAAAGCTTTTTTTTCGTCCCTTTCTTTGGCATCTTCTTTACTGCCATGTTTACGGCCTCGGCCACTTTCTTCCATCCAACTGGGAACCTTCTTGCCTTCCACGGCCGCCGCGGAAGAACCGGCCAGCAGACGCCGCGCTTCGGGATTGGCCAGAGTGATTTCCCCGGAAGCTTTCGTCACCAGCACGCCGCAGGGCAGCGCTTCCAGAATGTGATGGAGGAAGTCGCGCACGGCGCGGTTTTCTCGCAGGCTGCTTTTGAGTTCCTGATTGCTTGCCTCGAGTTCGCGGCGCAACCGGTGAACTTCTCCATGGAGCTGCGCATAGGAGTGCTCAAGCGAAGACGCAGCCTCCCGGAAAGAAGCGAATGCGCCGGCCAGCATCTGTTCACCCGCCACCCCCGGGGGAAGCGGCGGCGCTGCCTCCGGCGCGGGGGGTAAGTCGAGCGGAATCGATGACTGAGACATAATGAAATTTACGACCATGAAAACGTTCGATACTTGCTGCAAAATGCGTCGCCTGCGCGGCTCAGCGCCGCGCACCGCCGCGCGCTGGGAAGTACAGATATTCCGGCACAATCATGCGGCCTCCATCGGCGAGAATCAGCGCGCGTTCCATGACCTGCAGCAACTCGCGCACGTTGCCCGGCCAGGAATGGGCTTCCAGATGTTGGCCCGCCTCCAGGCTCAACAACGGAGGCGCGCCCATTGCCGCCGGAGTAAGCGTACGCAGAAAGTGATTTGCCAGCGGCACAATGTCACCGGCGCGCTCGGCGAGCGAAGGCAGGTCGAGGGGAAAAGCAGCCAGGCGATAGTAGAGGTCTCCGCGAAAGCGCCGCTCATCCACCGCCTGCCCCAGATCGGCGTTGGTGGCGGCGACCACACGCACATCGGCGCGCATGACCTCGGAGCTTCCCAGGCGTTGCACCTCCTTCTGATCAAGAAAGCGCAGCAGTTTGGCCTGCATGCTCAACGGCAACTCCCCTACCTCATCCAGAAAAAGGGTTCCGCCCTGCGCGGCCGCGATCCGTCCCGGGCTCGTTTGCACCGCGCCGGTGAATGCCCCGCGCACATGGCCGAACAACTCCGATTCCAGCAGCGCTTCGGGAATGGCGGCACAGTTGACCACCACAAACGGACGCGCGGTCCGGGGGCTTAATTTATGCACCGCGCGCGCCACCAGCTCCTTGCCGCTTCCGGTTGGGCCGGTGATGAGCACGGTCGTGACGCCCGGCGCGACCATGCGCACCAGGCGGTAAAGTTTTTGCATCGCCGCAGAATTTCCGATCATGCCTGGAAGGGGCTGGCTGAGTTCCCGCGTGTCTCTTTTGTCTTCTTTTTCTTCTTTTATTTCCAGGAGCGCGCTCGCTTCTTCCTTCGCCTCGTCACGCGCCACGCCAGATGAGGGCACCGGTGTTCGCTGCGCATCCTGCGCCGCTGCAGGAGCAGAGAGTATTTTTTGTGTCCGCTCCAGCGGAGTAGGGCGCGCTCCGTTGGCGAGCGGCAGGACTTGCCCATGGTCCGAGTCGAGCACCACGACTTCAATTCCGGGAAAGCGGCGTTTAATAATCCCCACCAGCTCTTCTGCATCAAGGTCGGGCAGGCAGCGGTCCAGATACAACAGTTGCCAGTTGCCGCTCTCGAGTTTTACCAGAGCGTCCGCGCCGCCCATGGCCTCCTGCACCGGCCAGCGGCGTTCATGAAAGCTGTGCAGAACTCGTTCGCGAAGGCTGGAGCTGGCGCTCGCCACCAGCACTCCGCCGTGCTCCGGGAGAGATAGGCTGGGAATCATCATGTGACCCATTTGAATCCGGAAAAATTAGATTGCGATTAGCGGGAAATTAAGGAATTCTTATGCCCGGCAAGAACTGCCTACAATCGGGAAACAGAGTAAAAATGGGAAAACATTGCCGTGAAGACTTTGCCGGAGAAATCAGTCAGGACTGGGCCAGAGGCAGCTGCAGACGAATCTTTGTTTCTTCAGGGAGTATTTCTTTTGTCAGGCGCCCGCCGGCAGTCTCCACCAGCCGCTGCGCAGTGGCGAACGAAAGTTCCATCCAGATTTGCCGGTGGCGGTGTTGCTGGTCATCCTGGACATTTTTGCCCATCGCTTCGCCCCGCCGCAAACCATATTCCAAAGTGATCGCGTCTCCCAAACGAACATCCTGAATCGCAATAACTCCGCTTTCCCCAACTTCAGCCAACGCGAGTTCATGTATGCGGAATAATGCCTGCTTCAAGATATGTGGCGAAAACCATATCGGATGGTCTTCCGCAATATTTATCTCGCAACACACCCGTGAGGAATCCGCCACCAGGGCCAAATCATCCACGCACTCGCGGAGATATTGTTTTAGCGATAGGCGTTGCCGCTTTTCATCCTCGTTGAAAGGAACTGCCGGATCCGCCAGCACGAATTCACCGATTCCGCGGGTCCAATGTTCGATCTCGCAGGCTTTTTCGAGCGCAGTTTCCATATACTGCCGGTATTGCTCCGGAGAACGGTTTTTCGCCAGGGCCGCTTCCAGTGTGCAACGCAATCCCGCCATGGGTTGATTCAATGCGTGAAACACCTCCGCGAGAAGGTCCGGCGGTGTAGATCCAACTCGTGGGGAACGATCCCCGAATGAGCCATCTTTTGCCTGCAAAGACCGTGCCTGAACGCCCGCCATGTTAATTCCCGGCTCCTGCGCGAATGCTCAGCTCATAGCCCACGCCGCGTACGGTGTGGATGAGCCGCTTGCTGAAACCATCGTCTACTTTTCGCCTCAGATAGTTCACATATACGTCCACCACATTGGTGCAGGTATCGAAGGAGAGGTTCCACACGTGCTCAATAATCATGGCGCGCGTAATGCGACGTCCGGCATTGCGCATCAGGTATTCCAGCAAAGCAAATTCTTTGGAGGTCAGCTCAATCCGCTTGCCTGCGCGCTCCACCCGGCGCTCCACGCGGTCCAGCTTCAAATCTTCCACCGCCAACACCGACTCTGCCGGCAGGTGACTACGCCGCAGAATGGCGCGGATCCTTGCCGAAAGTTCGGTGAAAGAAAAAGGCTTCATAAGATAATCGTCAGCCCCTAGGTCAAGGCATTGCACCCGGTCTTCCACCCGGTTCCGGCCGGTCAGCACAAGAATCGGAATGCTCGGTTTTTTAGCCCGCAGATAACGGAGAATCGCCACGCCATCCAGCTTCGGCAGGTTCAGGTCCAGCACCACTACGTCATAACTGAACTCGCCCGCAAGCGCGCGCGCCTGCTCTCCGTCGCCGGAAATATCTACCGCATAATGTTCCGCTTCCAGCCCTTTCTTCACAAAGCTGGCCAGCGCAGGATCGTCTTCCGCAATAAGGATTCGCATAAGAGTGCTCTAATCCGCGATTCTTAGGCATAATCGCGGGCGCGGCAATACTTTCCCGCTCGCACGAAGGTGTTGGTTTCCGCGAATGGTAACCATTCCGTGAATGGAACTCACGTACCCGCTCCGCTACTCGCCGCATTCCTGTTCCAGGCAGATAATTTCAGTGCCAACTGCTGGCACAGGACTTTTGCGCGTGGATTGGTTTGATAAGAGAATTCTGCGATTGTTGTTCGTGCCGGGCGGCCTTCTGGTTTTCGCCGGAATTCTTGCCCTCGAACAGGGCTGGATCGCGTTGTCCGCCCCGGCAATAAACTTCTACTACTACGGCGCGCTGGCGGCGGGCGTTCTGCTCGCCTTGCGTTTCCATTCCAGCCGCATTCTGTTCGCGCTCGTCACCCTCTTGCTGGCGCAACGGTCGCTGGTATTTTTTTCCAACGGCAGGATCGCGAGTGCCGGCCCGGGCCACATCGCTCTCGAGGTCCTATGCATTCTGGTGCCGTTGAACTTTGTGTTGTTCTCCTTCGCTCAGGAGCGCGGGCTTGCTCTTTCCTCTTACTTGCACGGCCTGGGACTCATCTTCTTTGAGTCGGTATTTGTGGCCATCATTTGCCGCCCGGGGGAAGGCCTCGGCCCGGACTTTCTTCATCCTTCATTTCTCGCAAAACAGTGGTTGCACTGGGCGAAGATGCCTCCGCTGGGCGTGCTTGCGTTCCTCTTAGCCGGCGCAATTCTTCTCGCGCGGACTTTTTTATACCGCAGGCCGGTGGAGAGCGGATTCTTCTGGGCGCTGACCGCGGCGTTCCTTTTTTTTCATGCCGGCGGAACGAAGCTCAAGGCATTAGCCTACATGGCCACGGCAGCTTTGGTTTTATTCAGCTCGATCATCGAAAATTCTTATTTCCTTGCTTATCAGGATGAACTGACATCCCTTCCCAGCCGCCGCGCCTTTAACGAAGCGCTGCTGGCACTTGAAGAACCTTATGTGATCGCCGGAGTGGACATTGACCACTTCAAAAGCTTCAACGATAGATACGGTCACGATACCGGCGATCAGGTGCTGCGCATGGTGGCCGTCAAACTCGCCCGGGTGGGCGGCGGAGGCCAGGTGTTCCGTGTAGGCGGAGAAGAATTTTCCATTGTCTTTCCGGAAAGAGTCGTGAAAGATGTAATCCCGCACCTGGAATCGTTGCGCCTTTCCATCCAGGACGCAGTGTTCCAGGTTCGGACCATTCACGACCGCCGCGCAGTCCCCCACGGCATGGACCGCCGCCATCCGGTAACCCGCAAGAAAGCCAGCCGCGCTCCTTCTGCTTCCGCGGGAAGGCGCGCGCTCTCGGTCACCGTGAGCATCGGCGTTGCGGAAACCACCAGGAAACATCAGACGCCGGAGCAAGTCATCCGCGCAGCAGACAAAGCGCTCTACGCCGCCAAACTTGGCGGCCGTAATCAGATCGCAACAGCGCATTCCGTTCGCACACGCAGCGCGCGCGCGGCTGGATAATTTCCGCTGAAGCTCCGCCGCCTCAAAAAAGTTAAGTAGAATGAATGAATTTTGTTGACAATTGCGCAAAGAGTGCGCAATATCTTGCGGTAGCAGATTATCGCATACGGTATTTCGTAGGTGATCTGCTTTTGGGCCCTGAAAAACTTGCAAGGGAAAATCGTTCACGGAGGAAACTTCATGCCAGCAAAGAAGAAAGCGGCAAAGAAAAAGAAACACTAAGCCGCTGCTGAGAGAAAACTCACGTATCGGTTTTAAATTGGCCCCTCTCGAGAAGCACCTCTTGAGGGGTTCGTTGTTTATGGGTAATCTTCCAGGGCAGAATGCAGACCGGGTCCAGAGGCGCTTATTCCACGCGCCAGTTCTGCACTTTTCTCATCACGGATTCCGGGACTTCGGCTTCAAGTTCCACTACGCCGCTTTTATATTTGCGGGAAAGAATCCTTGATTTGGCTTCGAGCAATGCCAGCGCCTTGCCTTCCTGCTGTGGAACCCGGAGATGCACGCGCACAGGACGGTCAAGCTCCAACGTTTCGTCAATGCGTTCCAGTAATTCTTCAATTCCTGTGCCTTTCAACGCAGAAACATGAATTGTGTTCGCATCGTTTTTTAAAGACTCGCGGTGCGCAGGATCCAGCAAATCAACTTTGTTGAGCACACGCAAACGCGGCTTCGCATCCGTTTCCAGCTCTTTCAATACACGCTCAACCTGCGCATCCTGTTCCGCAGAGAGGAGACTGCTTGCGTCGGAAACTTGCAGAACCAGCGAAGCGCGTTGCACTTCTTCCAAGGTCGCGCGAAACGCCGTGACCAGCGTGTGCGGCAAGTTACGGATGAACCCGACCGTATCCGAAAGCAGCACCTTACGCTTCGAGGAAAGCTGCACCGCCCGGATCGTGGGGTCCAAGGTGGCGAACATGCGCGAGGAGGCAACCACTTCCGCGTTCGTGAGCGCGTTGAACAACGTGGATTTCCCGGCATTCGTGTATCCCACCAAAGCAACGGTTGCTACCGGAGCCGATTCGCGCCGCTGCCGCTGTTGAGCCCGCACCCGCCGCACATTTTCAATCTGCTCTTTTACGTGGCGGATGCGCCGGTAGATTTTCCGCCGGTCAGTTTCGAGCTGTGTTTCGCCCGGGCCGCGCGTTCCAATGCCGCCTCCCAGTTGTGACATTTCGATACCGCGTCCGCCCAAACGGGGCAGCAGATATTCCAATTGCGCCAATTCCACCTGCAACTGGCCTTCACGCGTACGCGCATGTCGGGCAAAAATATCCAGGATCAACTGCGTGCGGTCAATGACGCGAATCTTCACAACCTTCTCTATATTGCGCTGCTGGGAGGCCGTAAGATCGTGATCGAAAAGCAGAAGGCCGGCGGAAACCGAAGCCGCCGCCCCCGCAATCTCTTCCAACTTTCCACTGCCAATCAAAGTCGCCGGATCAAGCCGGTCGCGGCGTTGCAAAAGCTCCCCGGCAATCTCCGCCCCTGCGCTCGAGGCCAGCGTTTTCAGCTCATCAAGGGATTCTTCCGCGCTGAACTGCGGTATGGGAGGCGCTTTTGACTTTCCATCCGAGTTGGCCGAGCCCGCCGCAGCATTATCGCGGGCCGCCCGCGCGTGAGTTGTGAGACTTGCGCTTCCGGAATTGCGCGCACGGCGGTAATCCAGTCCAACCAGAAACGCGCGCTCTCTCGCATCATTACTAATCACGCGCATCTGCGGCGGTCGCTGCCGGAAGGTGGAAGCTGGGATTTTACTTTCACTTCGCAAAACGGAAAATCCTCACGCTTCCGTACCGGAAGGGCTCAATTCCGGATGTTCTGTGGTAGGCGCCGTTTTTTGCGCAGATGGCTTTTCCAGATGAGGAGCATGCGAAGCGCGGCCCATTGCCACAGTGGAAATCGCGTGCTTGAAGATAAGCTGGTCCTGGTTATTGGTTTCGAGTATGACCGAATATTTATCGAACGAACGTATGCGTCCGGTGAGTTTCACGCCGCTCATCAAGTAAATCGTTACCTGCTGCTTTCCGTTGCGCGCGGAATTGAGGAAGGAATCCTGAATGGGTTGCGCTGCCGGCTTTTCCATTTCCCCGAATCTCCTGAACAAGTAATTGGTACAATACGGCGTTCTCCAGGGCTTTTCAACCTGCGAGCCCCTGGCGATCGGCTTTCTCTATAAGTTTACATTCTGGAGGATTCGTTGGCCCATCCGCTTTTCTCCTCATCTCTCGTTGCGCTCCCCCTCGTCCATCTTCCGAATGATTTCCGCACCAACGTTCTTATGCTGGCCCGCTGGCTGCATTTTCTCGCTGGAATCACCTGGATTGGCCTGCTCTACTTTTTCAATCTTGTGAATGTTCCTGTCATGAATAGCCTGGAAACCGGCGTTCGCGGCAAAGTCATGCCTACGCTTATGTCACGCGCCTTGTGGTGGTTTCGCTGGAGCGCATTGGTTACCGTACTCGCCGGACTCGGCTATTGGGGATCCATCGTCAGCGCAGATGCGCAGAATGCCGGGGCGTCCTCCGGCCACGTGATGGGCACATTCTTTCTCGTTTGGACAGTCGCATGGGCTCTGACCTATGCGCTCACGCTTCCGCAAAAGGGGCCACTCGCGCACTGGCTGATATTTAGCTTGCTTTATGCCGTAGTCATGGTTGCCGCCTGCTGGATATTCTTAGGCTGGAACCATCATGGATGGGAAAGCAATCGTCTGCTCGCCATTGGCCTGGGTGGCGGCTTCGGTTGGGTATTGCTGCTCAATGTTTGGGGCGTCGTCTGGCGTATTCAGAAGCGGCTCATTTTGTGGACCAGGGCAAATGCCGCGCAGGGAACGCCGGTCCCGGAAAAGGCACGCAACATGGCAAGGATCGCATCTCTTACTTCCCGGGCCAGCGCCATCTTGTCTATTCCGCTGCTTTTCCTGATGGGAGCTGCCAGCCATTACCCGATGTTTGGAAGATAGAAGTTCGCGCGATAGATATTCGAACGAGTAGACTTTCTGGACTCGAGTCCCCACCAAAATGCCTTGAAATAAAACTGCCGCTGGAAAAAACTTCCAGCGGCAGTTTCCGCTCGGTTGGAACTTAGAAGCTAAGCCGCAAAGCTACCTGCATCTGCCGGGCAGAGGTGGTTCCGTCCGGCTGGCCGACCGTGGAGGTGATAATCCCGAACAGCGGCGATCCCAGTTGGTTGCCCAAAGCGCCAGCGTCGGAACCGGGATTATTGAAGTTCGGATGGTTGAACAAGTTAAAACACTCGAAACGTAACTCCCCTCCGAACCGCTCGGTAAATTGCATCTTCTTGGCAAAAGCTAAGTCGAAATCCACATAGCCGGGACCATAAAGGCGATTTCGTCCGATGTTTCCGGCGCGGCCAAAAGGAGGCTGCTGGAACGCACTGATGTTCGAGAAGTAAACCTTTCCCGCACCCGCATTGGGATTGGTTCCGGCCGCATAGGGATCGCCTACGAGATCGGCTCGATTGCTCAACCCCGTCCGTTCGCTGTCCGTCGTGCTGTAAACATCAAACGGGCGGCCACTCTGGAGAGCAGTAATACCGGAAAACTGCATTCCCTCCAATAATTTCCCAGCCCAACCGTTCGTGATATAGCTCCTCCCTCTTCCCAAAGGCAGTTGCCAAATGTAGCTAATGGTACCTATATTTCGCACGTCATTATCGGAGTTACCGCGCTCCTCCGCCAAGTCGCGGGAATTACGCGGAAAGCCACGGTTGCCCGACGCCGGTGTCAACGGATCGCCCGAATCGTCAATCGCATGCGACCACGTATAAGAGCCCTGGAGCTCCAGGCCACCGGTCATTTGGCGGGTGACCTTCAACTGCATGGCGTTGTAATTCGAGTTCCCAACCGAGCGGATGAAGAACGGCTGGAACAACGCATTGTGCGCGATGGCATTGAACGGAAGGGCTCCGACATCAGCGCCATCAAACAGGTTCGTTTTACTTACATCCGCCGGGGTGCAGCCGAACGCGTTATTGGGATCGCTGCAAAATGTAACCAGCTGGGAGACCAGGTTTGGATCCGGAGGATTGCCATCCATTTCGCGGTAAATATGGGTTCCCTTGGAACCCACGTAGGCCACGTCTAAGGTGGTATTCAGTCCCAGCTGCCGCTGCACTCCAAGGCTCCAATTGTCGCTGGCAGAATTTCGGAAATGAGGATCAAAAATGTCCGGAGATATTAGACTTCCGTCCGGAATGTTGACCGAAGGAATTGTATTGGGGACCGTAATCGGAAATGCGCCGCTGGCAGTGTTATTGATCGTGTCCACAGGGAAAGAAAAATAATCCTGCTCAAACGGCGGATTGCTGCGGGCATTCCCAAAAAGATTGCCGAAGACCCGGTCGTGGAAAATTCCAATCGCGCCTCGTACCGCGGTTTTACCATCACCCCACGGGTCCCAGGAGAAACCGAACCGGGGTTCGATGTTGGAAAAGTCATTGTTATAAATCTGGTGACCGGTTCCCGGTCCAACAATCGTAAACACAACCGGGAAGGACGAGGGATCCGTCAGCAGATTGGAGAAATTCGCATTTTCTTCAAATGGGACCCCGTTAAACTGATACCGTAATCCAATATTCAACGTGAAGTTTGGCCGGATTTTCCATTCATCCTGCGCGTAACCATCGTATTCGTGCTGCCGGAAATGTCTGTTATCCGTCGCTACACGGGTACCGTTTTTATCAAAGAACTCGGCATTCAGGTCTTCAATCACGAATCCATACAATGCAGCGGCGGCGTCTTCGAGTTGGAGGGTGTCGCCTTGAACATCGAGCAATGTCGGGCCGCCCAGCAGAGCATTTTGCATAACCACTTGCCTTCGCGAATTAAAGCTGTCCGGACCGCTTTCTCCTACATTGCGAAAATCAAAACCGAACTTGAATATATGATTTCCATGCACCCAAGTAATGTCATCGCTGTAACTTACAGTTCCTGTTTCGCGGAATTGCCCGTTTGATACCAGTGCTGTGCAACCAACGCTGGTAAATGGGTCCATGACGAAATCCCATCCGTTACCAAACTGATCGAGAGGACT
>JAICKN010000083.1 GCA_025927855.1 Terriglobales bacterium | reverse complement strand
GTTGTTCACCTCAAAAAGTAATAAGGCCGGATTTCTCCGGCCTTTTACTGTTGCAAACTCATTCTGCTGCGACAACAATTCCCCGCTCCACTGGGCCAATTATTCTACGCGCACGGATTTTTCCAGCCACTCCAAATAATCAGGCAGGCCGTCCTCTATGCCGATGGCAATACATTCGGGAGTTTCGTATGAGTGCAACTCCTGAATGGTTGCACATACGCCGGGAAATGCCGCATTGGTGGTCTTTATGATCAGCAGGGTCTCCTGATCACTTTGTACTTTTTCCTTCCAGCGATAAATAGAAGTAACCCCGGAAACAATATTGACGCATGCAGCCAGCTTCCGTTCGACAAGCGCTGCGGAAATTTTGTGGGCTTCTTCGGGTGACCCTGCGGTCGTCAAGACAATCTTTTTGTCGGTCATATAAAATCAGTGGGCCTGCATCGGCAGGGTCAGTGTAAAGCATCAAAGTTTTTTCAACCGGACCAACCAGAACGCAAATGATGGCACAAATTAAGTTTGGCACCTCAGGATGGCGCGGCATAGTGGCCGAAGACTTTACCTTTGAGAACGTCCGCCGGGCCGTGCATGGCATCGCCCGTTATGTAGTTTCGCAAAAGCCCGCGGGAGCGCGGGTGATCGTCGGACGGGACCCCCGTTTTCTGGGGGAAACATTCTGCTCCATGGCGGCTGGGATACTGGCTGCGCACGGAGTCACTCCGCTCGTCATCGCCGACGCAGCCCCCACGCCCGCTATTGCCTACGCAGTCGTTCACGAACATGCTGATGGCGCAATCAATTTCACGGCATCGCACAATCCACCGGAATACAACGGCATTAAGTTTTCCACTCCGGATGGCGCTCCCGCGCTCCCCGAAGTGACCAAGCGGATTGAAGCGGAAATCGCAGCCGCCGATCACCAACCAGCACAAATGGCCACTACAAACACGGCAAAAGCTTCCGGGCAACCGCTTGAACCTCACGCGGCTTATTTGCGCCGTTTAAGGGAAGCGGTTGACCTGGACACTATTAGAAAAGCCGGATTGCGCATCGCATTTGATCCGCTGTGGGGCGCGGCCAGAAATTATTCCGATACCTTGCTGCGCGAAGCAGGGATTGCAGTAACCACGGTTCACGATTACCGCGACGTCCTTTTTGGCGGCCATGCGCCCGAGCCCGACGATCATTTGCTTGAAGATTTGCGCAAAGCGATGGGCGAGACCACGGCGCACCTCGGAATCGCGACCGACGGCGATGCGGACCGCTTTGGCATCGTAGACCGGGACGGGACTTTTTTACAGCCGAACTATGTAATCGCCCTGCTGTTTGATTACCTGGTGGAAACCCGCGGCTGGAAAAACGGCGTGGCAAAATCCGTCGCCACAACCAATTTAATTAATGCGCTGGCCAAACATCACGGCGTGGAACTCTATGAGACGCCCGTAGGCTTCAAATACATTGGCGAATTGATTAAACAGGACAAGATCGCGATTGGGGGCGAAGAAAGCGCCGGGCTTTCCATCCGCCATCATGTTCCTGAAAAAGACGGAATCCTTGCTGGCCTGCTCTGCTGTGAGATGGTTGCGCGGCGTGGCAAGCCGCTCGGCCAACAACTTCGCGAACTATTTAACCAAGTTGGTTCGTTCTTTCCGCAAAGAGAAAACTTCCGCTTGACGCCGGAAGTGCAGGCGAAGTTCACTGAGAAGTTGCGGCTGGAACCGCGGGATTTTCTTGGACGCCGGATCACGCAGATCGTTCGCACCGACGGGCTCAAGTTACTGTTCGAGGACGGTTCCTGGATTTGCTACCGCCTTTCGGGCACAGAACCGGTGGTCAGGGTATATTCGGAGGCGCGCAGCCCATCCGGACTGAAGGAATTGAGCGCGGCGGCGAAATCATGGGTTATCGATTAATTAAATTCCCGCAAACAAACATCCCGGACCGGGTTGCGGAGCGGTTGCGGTCGCTGCCGGAATATACGCCCCAGGCGGAAGCATTTGCCGAGGGGATGCTCACCCGTCTTCGCCCTCTCATTGCCCGGTTTTATGTAAGCCGCAGGCGTCTGGCAACCGGGGCGGTGCTTGCGCTCACCGCCTGGTTATTTGTCCATATTGTGTTTGGCGCGAATGGAATGGTCATTTACCGCCAGAAGCGCGCCGAATTTAATAACTTAGAGAAAACAGTAAGTAAGTTGCAAAAAGAAAACCAGGATTACACAGAGCAAATCAAAGCCTTGAAGAGTGATCCGGAAATGATTGAAAAAGAAGCCCGTGAGCAACTCCACTATACCCGCCCAGGTGAGGTTGTGTACGTTACTCCGGCCCCGCCGCCAGCCAATGGCACGAACGTCCGTTCGGCACAAAAATAATTTCTAACAATTTTTTACCAATACGCATGCGTTTCCTGCTCTAAAATGTGTAACCAATTTCAGTGTTGTTGCTCTAATCGGTAGATTGGACTACTTTGCGGCAAGCCGCATAATGTCTCATCGCCCAATTCGCGGCCCCGGCCGCCAAACCACAAGGAGTTCCGTAAATGAAGAAAATTCTGTTTCTCTGTGCTTCTCTGTGTGCTCTGTTCCTCATGCTGGCAGTAGCGTCAGCGGCCGATAAATCCACCGTTGACGGATGGGTCAGCGATTCCAAGTGCGGCGTGAAAGGCGCAAACGCCGGCGCTGCCGAATGCACCAAGAAATGTCTCGCCGCCGGCGCCAGTGTCGTTGTGGTTACCGACAAAGACCAGAAAGTCCTCTCCGTTGACAATCCCAAAGCGCTCAAGGGTCATGAAGGTCATCACGTGGCCGTAACCGGCGAAGTTAAAGGGGATTCCATCCACATTGATAAAGTGAAAATGCTGTAAAGATTTCCGCGGAAATTTTGCATGTTGCAGATTTGGAACATCCCCCCGGGAGTTTGGGGGGATTTTTATATCACTTTCCGCGCGCCGTTCTTCTTCCGGCATTCTTCACAAATCCCATAAATTTGGAATGTATGGCGCGTGGTGAAGTAGCGATGCTTGCGCCCGATTTCCTGCTCCAGTTTGTCCACTTCGGGCGAGAAAAATTCCACCGAACCGCCACAGCCCGTACACACCATGTGATGATGGCTGCGCCGGTTGTATTGGTGCTCGAAGCGCGCGATTCCATCGTGAAAAGAGACCACGCTGGCCAAGCCGCACTCGGCAAGCAGTTTGAGCGTGCGGTAGACGGTCGTAAAGCCAATCTTCGGGTCTTTTTGCTTTACCAGGCGGTGCAGCTCCTCCGTAGAAAGATGCTCGCGAGTTTCGAGGAAAGTGCGCAGGATCGTGTCGCGCTGCGCGGTATGTTTTAAGCCCACACGTTTGATGTGGCGGTGAAGAATGCCCTCGGCCTCGCGCACCATTTCCTGCGAGATGGTCGGCTGGTCGTCAATGCGATTTTGCAATGCGCTCATGAATTTCAGTCTTCCGGCTCAAAGCCCGCCGGAACCGCGCCGCAGAACTGCGCCCGGCAGCCTAACCTCCTGCTTTAGCTATTTTGCCTGTTCCCAAGCAGAACGGAAAGGGAAAGCCTAATGCGCCATAGCAGGGCCGCTTCCATCCTTGGGCCGCCGCATAAGGAAGATAAAAGGAAAGACCACGAGCGCCATCAGCGCAAGGAACATGAAGGAATCGTTGTAGGAAAGCATTGCCGCATGGCGCTGCACCAGTCCCCAAATTGCGCCGTAAGCGCGATGGGTCGCCGTCGTAGGGTCATCCCCACGGGAGATGAAATAGCCGCGCAGTCCCGCGAGCCAGCGCTGCGCCACCGGATTGCCCGAATTCACGAACTTGCCGAGATCATTGATGTGGACCTGTTGACGCCGGAACTGGAAGGTTTCCACGAGAGAAATACCAATGCTCGATCCGATATTGCGCATCAGGTTAAAAATACTGGTCGCATTTCCCAACCGCTCTTTCGGAATGGGGTCATTGGTCACGGTGGTGAGAGGAACAAAGACCAGGCCAAGGGCCGCGCCCTGCAACATCAGGGGCCACCAGAAATCCCAGAAGCCGACGTTCAGGCTGAACCGCGAAAGCTCAAACATGGCAATAGCGACAGCAAACACTCCGGTGCCCAGCAGCTTTCGCGGATCCACCTTTGAGGTCAGGATTCCAACAAATGGCATAGCCAGAAAAGAGGCGAAACCGCGGGGCAAATTTGTGACTCCCGCATGGGTCGCGGTATAACCAAGCACAATCTGCATGAGCAACGGGAGAAGCACGGTACTCCCATAAAGAACGAAACCAATAATGCTCATTAAGCCGGTGCCCACCGCAAACGTTCTGTATTTCAACACGCTCAAGTCAATAATGGGATGGTCTGTTTTAATTTCGCGGATGATGAGTCCGGTGATTCCGATAATCGTCAGCGCGGCGAGAATGACGATGAAATGGGAGGAAAACCAATCTTCTTCCTGACCTTTGTCCAGCATAATCTGCAGCGAACCAATGCCCAGCACCAGCAAGCCAATGCCCCAGTAATCAATACCCAGCGATTTGCGGCGGAGGTAGGGCGGGTCGAAAATGAAAAGATAGGTCAGGATGATGGCGATAATTCCAATGGGAATGTTGATGTAAAACACCCAGCGCCAACTGTAATTATCGGTAAGCCATCCTCCGGCCACCGGGCCGAGCATGGGCGCGACCACAATGCCGAGCGCCCAGAAGGCCATTGCCTGGCCCCGTTTTTCCGGCGGGAATGCTTCGAGAAGAATGGCCTGGGAAAGTGGCTGAAGGCCGCCGCCACAAGCGCCCTGAACTATCCGGAAGAAAATAAGGAAGGGCAAAGACGGGGCGAGGCCGCAAAAAAAAGAAGCGATGGTAAATCCCACGACGGAACTTATCAACAGGCGCTTGCGCCCGAAATTATTGGCCAGCCAGCCCGTCATGGGCAGAATGATGGCGTTCGCTACCAGGTAAGAAGTCAGCGTCCAGGTAGCTTCATCGGTGGTAGCGGAAAGACTGCCTGCAATGTGCGGTAGCGAGACATTTACGACCGTGGTATCGAGCACTTCCATGAAGGTGCTCGACATCACTGCGACAGCGATCAGCCAGGGATTCGGCCCGGCTGAAGATTGATCGTAAACTGCCGTGTTGGCTGAACTCATGAAAGAATATTAAGAAAAAGTTTAGATGCCGGGATGTACAAGCCGATTCACAAACTTACCAGGTTCTTTATCGGCAATTCTCGAAGCAAGCTTCTGGGCCATGAATCCGCCGAGCTAACGAAGCCAGTGGCCATTCGCGCGCCGGCATAGACCGTTTATTTCCTCACTGGCAACGGGAGGATTACGCTGCGAATCGAAGAGCTTTGAGAGCACAGGAGGCCCGCATTCATGAAAGCTCCATTTTTCATTGGCAGATTACTCTTCGGCGGCTTTTTTCTTTATAACGGCATTAATCATTTCAAGAACAGCAGTTCCATGGCGCAATATGCCGGAGCGAAGCATGTGCCCGCGCCCGAGCTAATGGTAAAGCTGACTGGCGCCGCCCTCACCGTTGGAGGCGCCAGCATTCTTCTCGGGATCAAGCCTAAGCTGGGTACGGCCGCAGTCATCGGATTTCTTGCCGGTGTGTCTCCCGTGATGCATGACTTTTGGCGGGCCGAAGATCCTAACCAACGAATGAATGACATGATCAACTTCTCGAAAAATATGGCCCTTCTTGGTGGCGCTCTGGCTTTGATGGGAGTGGAAGAACCCTGGCCCACCAGCGTTCCGGTAGCGCAAGAAAAGAAATCAAGGCGTCTGCTGAAATTTCCCAAAATGCCGCGCGCGGCTTAAAGAAATCATCGCGGCTAGTTAGGAAGTTTGGGAGCTTCTCCGAAGGGCAGTTCGCGGTGTTCTGTCGCGCTACGCAAGCCAAGGTCCAGCACTCGCATTACAGCTAATGCTTCTTCAGCCGAAACGGGATTGGGCGCGCCGTGCAAGATTGCGTCACGAACCGCCTCATAGTAGTGCAAATAATTTCCCGGCTCGTTTGGCAACGTCCGCGTCTCGAAGTCTGACCCTTGCGCCAACATTAAGACGCCGCTTTGCGGATCGCGGTCCCAGTCCGTGCCGCTTTTAGGACGTTCCCCGCCGATGAGCGCTTCTTCCTGCGTATCCAGGCCGTGCTTTATAAAGCTGCCCTTTCTGCCGTTGATGGCAAAGCGCAAAGCTTTCCCCGCAATCAGCGCACTCGCGTGCAAAATGACGCGCATCTGGCCGTAACGCAGGATGGCATGGAAGTAGTCGTCCATCTTCGTGCCGGTGCGCTGCTGGGCAAAATCGGCGTAGACAGCCTCGGGCAAGCCGAAAAGTTGCAGGGCCTGATCAATCAGGTGCGGCGCCAGATCGTACCAAAGTCCCGCTCCCGGCCTCGGCTGCTCCTTCCAGGAGATGCGCAGCTCCGGGCGGAAGCGGTCAAAGTGCGACTCGAATTGCACAATCTCGCCCAATGTTCCGCTTTTAACCAGCTTGCGGATGGTAAGAAAATCTCCATCCCAGCGGCGGTTTTGGTAAACCGAAATTACCTTGCCTGACTTTTTGGCCAGCGCTTCGAGTTCCAGTGCTTCCTTTTCCGTTGTTGTGAAAGGCTTGTCCACTACCACGTGCTTGCCGGCCAAAAGCGCGCGGCGGGCCGAGTCAAAGTGTGTCTGGTTGGGAGTTGCAACCACAATCAGATCTATTTCCGGCAGGGCAAACACATCTTCCGGCGTTGGTAGCACGGTCACTTCGGGCCAGTCTTTCTTTACCTTTGCCGGATCGCTGGAAACGATGTGGGTAAGGCGCATCCCCGGAACACTTGAAATCAGCGGCGCATGAAAGGTTTTACCGCCGAAGCCGTAACCGAGCACTGCGACTTGCAAAAGATCACTCTGTTTTTCGTTCACGTGTCCCAGCCTGTTCTTTTTCGTCCGCGAAGCGCCTGACGCTCTATAAAAATATCATGGCGCTTCGGGCATCACGGGAAGAGCGACGCTATCCACCGTGGCGGGATCATCGCGCAGCTTGAGATAGAGGAGCGTGCCGTTGGGCCGGGGCACAGGCAACGTAGAACCTGCCGTACCCAGGGGGACCGGCTTCTGATGAGTGAACGCCGCGTCGGAGGCGACCGAATCAATCAAATACAAATTGCTGCCAAGCAACGAGCAGTCCTGGTCAGGACTGCTTGGGCATCGCACTTCTTTCAGCGTGGGAACGCGCACCAGAGTGGCGAGCGGCTGCCAATCTCCCTGGCTGCCGTCGGTTGCAACCACGCGAAAATGCAACTCGCCGAAGGCCGAGGGCCCGAACGCTTTGGCTGGATCCAAAAAGGCAAGGACGGTTTTCGCGTCCTGCAGAACCAGCGTGCCCTCCGCCTGGCTTAAAAATGCGTGATAGGAGCCGTCGAGCGTCGCAACTTCAATTTTCTCATCGCGTTCAAATGCGGGCGGCACTTGCGAGGTGAGAAAAAAAGACAAACGTCCATCTTGCGGAAGCTCATCTTCTTTGCCGATGTGAATGCTGGAAGACACAGCGGGCGCGGGCTGGACCGTCCTGCTCAGCAGCGCCACTTTGGGCCGGGGCGGCTCGATTTTTGTTTGCACCTTGAGGACTCGTCCATCCTTTAACGCCACCTGAGCGGTCAGGCTCTGGTCGGCGCTCAAGGTCGGGGCAGAACCCCCTGCCGCAGAGAGCTGCAACTGATCTTGCTCCTTGCTGCGGGAAAGAGTTCCCGGCGCAAACCGTGCTCCCGGCAGCTCGAGCATTGCGACTTCATCCAGGCGGGTTCCATAGAGCATGCCATCGTGATCGCCGGCATGAATCGTGAAGGCATCGAGATGCGCAGCTTCGGAATACATTTGCAGCTTCAGCTCATCCGGCTTGGCAAGGCCAAATTGTTTAATCAGCAGCGTAGCCGGGCCGGAGCTGGCATGTTCGAGCGGCACATGCACTTCCAGCGCGTCGTTCTTTGCCGCCTGCCATTGCGCCTTGATCTCCTTTCCCGCGCGGTCCTTTAAAAGAATCTGGTCCACGCAAGCCGCGCCGGTGGAGGCCAGATGCAATGTATCCCCGCGCCCTACCACAAGTGTGGTGTCTTCCCCCGGAAGGGTCCACGTAGCCGGATGCGCGTTTCTCATCGGGAAGACGGGGCCGTCGAATTCTTTAAATCCCCAAAACCCGCGCAGGCTTCCTGTGATAACCGGGCCGAGATCTTTTGCCTGCGCCAGCACTGTGGCAAGCTGTTTCTCATTGGCTACAAAACCTCCGCGCGCCGGGTCCGCAAAAACGGGCAGCTCAAGAGCTTTGCCCGAAGCGTCGTGCATGCGCAAAACAAAATCATGGGCGTAATCGGTGGAGAAGACCAGCGGCGCGCCTTCCACCGCAAGGGCCAGCCCCGGCGATTGCAGGCAGAGCGGACGTTCAGCCTCCACCGCGCGCAACGGCGGCAACTGCTCGGATTCCACCGCCGGCATCCCGATCACAAGCACTGATTTTGGATTGCGGAATGAAGGCGGATTATTCAGCTTAAGGTTCAGAGCATCATGGTGCGGCAGCGCCAGTGCCGGAATGTATTGATATTGCGCCGTATGAATGCTGCCCATGATGCGTGCCACATCCACAAAGGCGCCAATGTACGGGCTGTAATAGCCGCCGCGCGCCATTGGGGTGGAACTCACGTGGCCGATTAAGTCCGAAGCGGGTCCGGAGGTAAGCGTAGCCACCATGGACTGGCTGTGGCCGTCATCCAACACGAGATTATCGCTGTCATGGGTGAGACAGGCCATCTGCTGCTCAGCAGGACGATCAAAGCATTGCTGGTCGAGCTTAATGCTTAAGCTGCGCGCCAGAAGAACTGAGCGCTCATGCAGCGCATCAGGAGCGAACTGTGAGGTTTGCCGGACTTCGTCAAGATATTTATCCAGCCGGGAACGGTTCAGGCCGGCTTGCACCAGGTCCTGGGAGGCGCGTACAAATGCCCCGGGCTTGCCGCGAACCGCGCCGCGAAGGCTGCTGAAATCTCCTCCAGTTTCGGGCGCAAGAAATAGCAGCATCTGCTGCGCGCCCTTGGGAACGGTGACAACAATTCCCTCTTCGCGTACCTCTTTGTCCCAGGTCTCGGCCTTTGTGAACCAGTTCTCCGGCGGAGGGTTAGTGGTGCCGCGCAGAAAGGCTGCAACCAGCAGGTAATGGACGGACTGTGATCCCGGCAATTCCGGGTGCAGCCAAATCCTATCCCCCACCTGCAGGTTGGGGACCTCTGCGATGGGCAGTGTTTTGCCCGCGCGGGTAACCGTGACCTCCACCGGAGGGCCATTCAAATCGAAAGCGGCGGAATCGGCGGAGGCGGAGACGGAACAAAGCAGACAAGGACCCAAAAGCAGAACACATAAGAAACGCGGAACCATGCCGCTATTTTAGGAGCTTCTCTGGATAATGAAAACTCACACAAGGGCGGAAACCGCTCGGTCGAAGGTACTTACCTTCCGCAACTGCGGCGTATCAGCGATGCGCGAAACCCATGCTAATCTACCTGCAAGGTGAGCGACCGCGTCTTCGCAATTTTTCAGGAAAGCTACCGCTGCCTGCGGCCGCGGGCCGACATGCCGGAATTGACGGTGGAGTTTTATCCCTTCACAAATGTACATAGCAACATCCGCCTGCGAGACGGGAAATTGCACGTGCGCCTTTCGGATTTGCTGGAGGGCGCGCCGGACCGGGTGCTGCGGGCCCTCGCCCATATCCTGCTGGCCAAAATGTACCGCAAACCAATCGAACGCGAGCATTCCCTTCATTACCGGCGATATGTGTCCAGCCGTCTGATTGCAGAAAAAGCGCACCTGTTGCGTCAGGCCCGCGGGCGCAAGTTTATCGAATCGGCGCAGGGGAGGTTCTACAATTTGGAAAGTATTTTTGAGGATCTGAATGCGCGTTTCTTCGGCGGCCTGCTGGCCCGGCCCCGGCTGACATGGAGCCGCAGTCATGCGCGTCATCGGCTCGGCCATTATGATCCGGCGCACAATGCGATCGTGGTCAGCCGGATTTTCGATGATCCGCGTGTTCCTCGTTACGTAGTCGAGTACATTCTGTACCACGAGATGCTGCATTTAAAACACGCGGTAAAGTTGCGCGGCAGCCGCCGGTGCGTGCACACGCCGGAGTTTCTGGCTGAGGAGAAATTGTTCCCTTCGCTGGCGAAAGCAAGAGAATTTTTAAAGCGGCTGTGAAATTGCGAAAATCCGCAGTGACTCGCTAAAAAACAAACGTGAACCGGAATTTCCGGCATCTTGCTGCGTTTGCAGACTTCTCTGGCCTGCTCTACCTGCATTGACGCCTGCCGCGCAGGGCTTTATTCTAAATACTTGGAAGTTGAAATTGAAATTCATTTTCAAAATCAAGTTTACCTTTGAGTACATAGTCCTGGAGCCCTGACCGTTCGTGATTGAGTCCTTCATCATAACTTTGCGTGAAGGGGTGGAAGCCGCCCTGATCGTTGGCATCACCCTGGTTTACCTGGCGAAGATTGGCCGCAGCGACCTGCGCAAACCCGTGTATTACGCGCTGGCAGCGGCTTTTTTGGGCAGTATCGCTATTGCCGTCATTCTGGCGCGGACCAACTTCAATCAGGATATTTTTGAGGGTTGGGTAATGCTGGCCGCGGCGTTTTTCGTCATCACCATGGTCATTTTCATGATGAAGACAGGCCGCAAGCTCAAGGGGCAGATTGAAAGTAAAGTCAGCAGGTTGGCCGGAAAAAATGCCGCCTTTGGCTTGTTTGCCTTCGTGTTTCTCATGGTGTTGCGCGAGGGCGTGGAGACGGTGCTTATTCTTTCCGGCGTCTCATTAAATTCCACGGCCCTGTTGAGTTTTTTGGGAACGCTGTTCGGGGTGATCGTCGCCATATTGTTCGGCGTCATGTTCGTGAAGGGCAGTGTGCGCATTAACCTGCCCCGGTTTTTCCGCATCACGACGGTGATTCTTTTCTTCGTCGCCTTCCAGTTAATTGTGGCAGGGCTGCATGAGCTTTCCGAAAATGGCGTGCTGCCCTCTTCCCGCGAAGAAATGGCGCTGGTCGGCCCAATTGTGAGCAATGACCTGTTTCTGTTCGTGACGATCATCGCCCTGGCCGCTTTAATGGTGCTGTTCGAGGCCAAGCGACGGCAGCCCACACCGTTGCCGGATGCGCCGGCGGAAAAGCGGAAGGCCCTTTGGAGCGCCCGCCGCGAAAAGCTCTGGATGTTTTCTGTTTATGCCAGTGCATTTGTTTTTATCGTTCTGGTCACCGCCGAATTTGTTTATACAAAAAGTGTCAGCGCGCTTTCTCCGGCGACCATGGTGACCTTTGTTAACGGAGAAGTTTCCATCCCGCTGAAAGATGTGTATGACGGTGATCTTCACCGTTATGCCGCCAGGGAACACGGGACCGTTGTCCGGTTTCTGCTTTATCAGAAACCCGACGGCAAGGTGGCTACGGTTTTTGATGCCTGCGAAATTTGCGGGCCTATCGGTTACTACAAAGGACCGAACGGCCTCGTCTGTAAAAATTGCGCTGCGCCGGTGAATCCGCAATCTGTGGGCACGCCCGGCGGGTGCAATCCCATTCCTTTGAAAGCGGAATTCACGGACACCGCCGTGATTATTCACGAAGCCGATGTTACGTCGCGTGAAAAGCTGTTCCAGCAATGAGCTATGTTTCTGCGCCTGGTCTATGAATCGTTCCGCCGTCAAAAGCAGCGCAAGCTGCTGGCGGGCATTGCCGTGATGCTAGGTGTTACGGTGGCCACTGCCATGATCGGCGTGGCTACTAATGTGGGCGATAAGATTGAGCGCGAATTGCGCAGCTATGGCGCGAACATCGTAGTGACTCCCCTGCAAGACACTTTGGATTTGAAAATCGCCGGAGTGGACCTGAAGCCGCCCGGGGATGGCGCGTACCTGAATGAAGCGGACCTGCCAAAGATCGAAGGGATTTTCTGGCAGCACAATATTCTCGGCTTTGCTCCCGTTTTGCCTGTCCCGGTGCGCGTGAATGGGCGCGATGTCACCCTGCTGGGAACTTATTTTGCGAAACCGGTGGTTTACGGCAAGACCTCATTTACCACGGGTGTGCGCAACACCGACCCGTGGTGGAAGGTGCAGGGCGCATGGCCGGCCGACAACTCCCGGGATGTGCTTCTGGGCGCGACCCTGGCGCACGAGTTGGGCCGCGCGCCGGGCGGGCAGATCGAGATTAACGGACATCCTTATAACATCAGCGGCATTCTTACTTCGGGCGGCGAAGAAGACCGCCAGATTGTCGCGCCCCTTGCCTTTGCCCAGCAGGTGCTCGGAAAACCGGGCGCGGTGCGCAGAATTTACGTAAGCGCTTTGACCAAGCCGGAAGATGCGCTTGGCCGCCGCGATCCCCGCTCACTCAGCCCTGAAGTATACGACCGCTGGTATTGCTCCCCCTATGCCGCTTCCATTGCGTATCAATTGCAGGAGGCGATTCCGAATTCCCATGCGGAACAAATCCGGCAGGTCTCGCAGACTGAAGGCACAATTCTTTCCCGCATCCAGGGACTCATGCTTTTGGTCACTCTGGCCGCACTCTTTGCCGCAGTATTAGCGGTTGCGGCAGCCATGGCC
>JAICKN010000115.1 GCA_025927855.1 Terriglobales bacterium | reverse complement strand
GTCCGTCAAAATGCGCTGGAATTCCACCACCCTTTGCTGTACGGGCGTACGGAATGCAATGCCTGGGCCGGGATTCAGCGCAATCAGGTTCACTTTGGCCCGTAGGCCGCGAATTAATTCGACGACTTCTCGGGCATGTTCCGGCGAGTCGTTGATTTCATCGAGCAGCACATATTCAAACGTCAATTTCTCCCGGTTGCGGAGAGGAAAGTCGCGGGCCGCGGCCAGTAACTGCTCAAGGTTCCACTTGCGGTTCAGCGGCATAATCCGGCTGCGCAGTTCGTCATTCGATGCATTGAGAGAAATTGCCAGCTTGGGGCGGATTGTTTCCTCTCCCAGGTCCACAATGCGGGGCACAATTCCGGCGGTTGAAACTGTCATGCGCGATTCGGGAATGCCCACGCCTTCTACAAGCAGGCGCACGGCTTTTACAAAGCTCTCATAATTGAGCAGCGGCTCGCCCATCCCCATGAAGACTAGGTTCACCCGGTCTTCCGGCACTTGCAGTTTTTGGTCATTTAAAACGGCGCAGACCTGGCCGACAATTTCTCCAGCTTCCAGATTTCTTTTGACTCCGAGCTGCGCGGTCAGGCAGAACTGGCAGTTCACCGCGCAACCCACCTGGCTGGAGATGCAAATTGTCGAGCGGTTCCAGCCGCTCCGGCCGTTGGCTCTTTCCAGTTCATTGCCTGCTTCCGAGCCGTCGCCTGCTTCTCCGTCGTCGCCTTCCGGCATCCAAACGGTTTCCACGCTTTGCCCGTCGGGAAAACCCATCAGGTAGCGGATGGTTCCATCTTCTGAGATAAATTTCTTTTCAACCTGGGGCTGGCCAAGCTCGAAGCCGCGTCCTGCCAACGTTTGCCGGAAACGTTGGGGCAGTGTAGAGATATCGTCTATAGCCGCAATCCGCTGCCGATAGAGGGCTTCAAAGAGCTGGCGTCCGCGATAGGCCGGTTCTCCCGCATCTTCCGCCACGGAGATCAGTTCCCGCAGAGTAAGTCCTAAAAGTGTCATGTACATGGAAGAATTCATGCATCTAACCGCCCGGTTATCGCCAATTTGTATTCTAGAAGAATGTGGAAGCTTCAGTGAAAAGACCGGGTTTTTCATTGCGGAAAATCATGTAAATGGTTGGGCTGTAACCACTTACAAGGTCATTAGCGCAGCTGTGTTCGCTATGTAACAATATTACAGTCCTAATTTTTTCTTTTAGAAAGCCGTTTATGGTGGAAGAACCACGCAATATTCATCGTGAAATCCTGCCCAATGGGCTGATGGTCATTACAGAGGAGATGCGGCACATACGCTCTGTTTGCATCGGCATCTGGATCAAAACTGGTTCACGTGATGAAGATCTGCAATGGAATGGAATCTCGCATTTTATTGAGCACATGGTTTTCAAAGGCACCCAGCACCGCAGCGCCGAAGCGATCGCCCGGCAGGTAGATTCCATTGGCGGCAACATGGACGCGTTCACCGCCAAAGAATGCATCTGCTTCAACATGAAAATTCTGGATGAGCACCTGCCCATTGCGATGGACGTGCTAAGCGATCTGGTGCGCAACCCGGTTTTTGACGCGCAAGACATTGCGCGCGAACGCGGCGTGATCCTCGAAGAAATCAAAATGGATGAGGACAGCCCGGATTACCTGGTGCATGAAATTTTCACACAGAATTTTTGGAAGGATCACGCTCTGGGAAGGCCGATTCTGGGCACCAAGGACACCGTAAAAAAGTTCGAACGGCCTCCGGTGCTGGATTTTTACAGCCAAAGATTCATTCCCGGCAATTTGATCATTTGCGCCGCGGGAAATTTGAAACATGCTCAGTTCGTGGATCTCGTAGCCAAGCACTTTCAAGACATGCAGCCGGCAAAGAACGGCTTTCATAGCCCGAGGCCGGCGATTGTGCCCAAGATCATCATGCGCAATAAGAAATCGCTGGAGCAAGTGCAGATATGCATCGGCGTGCCCTCACATCCCATTTCGCATGAGCACCGCCATGCCGGTTATATATTGAATACGCTGCTGGGCGGCGGTATGAGTTCGCGATTGTTCCAGAATATCCGCGAGCGGCAGGGGCTGGCCTACGCCATTTACAGCGACTTGAATCCTTATCGCGATACCGGATGCCTTTCTGTTTATGCGGGCACCTCGCGTCAATCGGCGTCCAAAGTTGTGTCTTCTGTTGTCTCCGAATTCAGTAAGTTGAAACAGGAACTGGTGCCGGAAGAAGAATTACGGCGCGCAAAGGACCAACTGAAGGGAAGCTTAATGCTGTCGCTTGAATCATCCACAGCGCGCATGTCAAACCTGGCGCGGCAGTCCATGTATTTTGACCGCTTTTACAGCATGGACGAGCTGATTGAGAAAATCGAAGCGGTCAAGGCGGAGGATTTGCAACGTCTGGCCAATGAGTTTTTCCAGACAGAATCTATCGCCGTGACCGTGCTCGGTAATCTGGATGGATTGAAGCTGAACCGCGAGCAGCTTACCTGCTGAGCGGCAGAGGCGCGTGGTCCACACTTCCCGACCTACATTTTCAACACATTCGTTCTATAGGCTATCGGCTGTATTTCCCGACGAGCTGGACTTGTGCGAGTGTGTGCGTTTTGATTGCGTTTTCCACTGCCTGCTTGCCTGATCCCGCGGCCAGGCCGAGTTTTCCATCCAGCGCATAGAGCTTAAAGAAATAACGATGTGGATTGCCGGGAGGCGGGCACGGCCCATTAAAGCCGATTTTGCCAAAATCGTTCCTGCCCTGGCGCGATCCATCCGGCAGTTCTGGAGCCTTGGCAAGATTTTCCGGGAGCGCGCGCGTGTTTGCAGGAAGGTCGAAGAGCACCCAATGGGTCCACGTGCCCGCCGGAGCATCAGGATCATCGGCAATCAAGGCCAACGCTTTTGTATTTTGCGCAGGAGATGTCCAGGAAAGCGCCGGTGAGACATCGGCGCCATCGCAGGTGAATTTCTTGGGGATGAAGTCTCCATCTGCGAAACCAGTGCTCGACAGCGCGAATGTTGTACTTTGCCCCTGCATCGTCGTTGCCTCCGCAGATTGCCGCCTGCAACCCGGAAGAAGGACCGCGGCCAGCAAAACTAACAAGCATAGGGATGGCGATTTTCGCGGCAGATTTGTTCTGAAATCGCGAGAAATTTGATGATGATTCACAACTGCCTCGAACCTGCGGGTTCAATAAGTTGAGATGGTGAAATTCACGGTGATGCGAGCTTCTGTGTCCACAGGTACGCCGTCCTGATAGTAGGGCTTAAAGTGCCACTGCTTGACCGCTTCGAGCGCGGCGGTCGAAAGAATGGATGGGCCGCTCAGCACCCGCAAATCCTGAATAGCGCCATTCTTCCCGATGAGTGCCTGCAAAATAACGGAGCCTTGTACTTTCATCTGCTTCGCCAGCACCGGATAATTTGGCTGTACAGGCTTGCTGACCGCTTTAACCGTGCTGGGGGAGAGGCGGACCTGTTCCGCAGCATTTACGACAGGAGCCTCACCTTGTGGGGCAGCCGACGGCGTTGGCGACGGAGTTGTTGGAGGCACTCCCGACTGCATTTCGACTTTAATTGAATTATTTTTCGCCTGCACCGGATGCTGCGCATTGCCAGCCACGACTTCTACTTCCAACGGAGGCAGCACAGTGCGGTTCGTAATGATTGGCTCAACAGCATTGGGATCTCCTTGTGCACGTGGCGGCGCTGTTTTTAGCGATTTGGCTTTCGCCACATGTTGTGACGCGGATGTACTTGTATTCGCAGAGAACGGCGGCGTCTGGTTTTGAGCGGATTGAGGCGGCGACGTGGTTTGCGGAGTGTCCGCGGTTATCGGCGAACTCGACGGCGCGAACCAGAAATCCCAATTTTTAACAATAACCAGCGCTAATGCAACAACCAGCAGCGCCAGCGCAAGCAGCATGATATTGCGCTGCTTCTTATCACCCTGTGGGGCGCGTGTCGGAGGGATTCTCTGCAACTGAGCTGGGGGTAATTCGGCCTGGTCTTCTTGTTCCAGCATGGAATGAAACGCGCCTCCGGGGGATGGGTACTGGCTCCGGCTAGTATGCCCTGAAACACAAGGAAAAGGCCAGAGTTAGTGTGTCTGGCCAGAATTCTGTAACTTTTCCATCCTCCGAGGGCCTTCGCCCATCTATTTGAGGTAGTCTTAATTCATTATCCAATGGCGTCCCACCAGGAAGAAGAAGTCTTAGGCAAAGCATACGATACGCGGCTGATGAAGCGGCTGCTGACGTATTTGCGTCCTTACAAATGGCAGGTTGTAATCGCCCTCTGCGCCATAGTTTTGAAGGCCTGCATGGACATCCTGGGGCCTTACCTTACCAAGATCGCCATTGACCGTTATCTGGCGCCCACGCATCAAGCAAATTCCGCGTTGGCGAGGTTCCTGAGCCCCGAACCGCTGGTTGGCATTGCGCAAATTGCGGGCATCTACGTGGGACTGCTGGCCTTCAGCTTTCTTCTGGAATACCTGCAAACGTACTTTATGCAGTGGACCGGGCAGAAGGTGATGTTCGATCTGCGCAGCCAGATTTTCCGCCATCTGCAACGGATGCACGTTGGTTTTTATGACAAAAATCCTGTGGGGCGGCTGGTCACGCGCGTCACCACCGATGTGGATGCGCTGAATGAAATGTTCACCTCCGGCGTGGTCTCCATCTTTGAGGATATTTTCGTTCTCGCCGGAATCATCCTCATCATGCTCTCCATGAACTGGCGTTTGGCCCTGATCACGTTTGCTGTTCTGCCGTTCATTGGATACTCCACCAAATTGTTCCGCGACAAGGTGCGCGATTCCTACCGGCGCATCCGCGTGGCCATCGCCCGCATTAATTCTTATTTGCAGGAACATGTGAGCGGCATGGTGGTTCTTCAACTCTTTAATCGCGAGGAGCGCGCATTCCGAAAATTTTCCGATGTGAATGAAACTCACATGGACGCCTACAAAGACGCGATCATGGCCCATGCGGTGTACTACCCGGTGGTGGAAATCCTTTCCTCTATTGCCATTGCCAGCGTTATATGGTTTGGCGGCAATGATGTAATGCACGCGCAGATCACTCATAGTCTGACGTTGCATTTCGCCCGCTGGACGCCCGAAATCCACGTCATTGCCTCTGTCACCACCCTCGGTATTCTGGTGGCGTTTATGCAGTATGCCCAGCGTTTCTTCCGCCCCATTCAGGACTTGAGCGAAAAATACAATATTTTGCAGGCGGCCATGGCTTCGAGCGAACGCGTGTTCAAGCTGCTGGATACTCCTGCGGAAATTACTTCGCCCTCGGTGGCCAGGGAACCTGTAGGCCCCGGCCGCATCGAGTTCGAAAATGTATGGTTTGCCTACCGCCAAATTCCTAAAGATGAGAAGCAACAAGGCCATGGGCCGGGGAAGAGCAAGGCGGCCAGCGGAAATGGACATCGCATTCAGCAAAACCAAACAGCTATTTCCAAATCCGCGCAGGATGGCTCCCTTGGAGAGGAACCCGAAATGGACTGGGTTCTGCGGGATGTGAGTTTCGCGATCGAACCTGGCGAGACGGTCGCGATTGTCGGACACACCGGCGCAGGAAAGACCACCATTATCTCGCTGCTTATGCGCTTTTACGATGTGCAGAAAGGCGCAATCAAGATTGATGGTGTGGATATTAAAGATATGGATTTAGCCATGCTGCGCCGCCGCTATGGTGTGGTCCTGCAAGATCCATTTTTGTTCACAGGCACCGTTGCGGGAAATATCCGTTTAGGGACTGATTGGATTGAGGATGAACACGTCGAGCAGGCGGCAGAAGATGTCAATCTGGCAGAGTTCATCCGGGCCCTGCCGGACGGCTTTAATGAAGAAGTAAAGGAGCGCGGTTCGACGCTTTCCACGGGGCAAAAGCAGCTTATCTCCTTTGCGCGCGCGCTAGCGCACAATCCGAAGATTTTGATCCTCGATGAAGCCACTTCCAGCGTGGATACAGAAACGGAATTCCGTGTGCGCGAGGCCCTGAGCCGCATGATCGAAGGCCGCACGTCCGTGATCATCGCGCACCGCCTCTCCACCATTCAGCGCGCCAATAAGATTATCGTGATGCACAAAGGGAAAGTGCGTGAGATTGGCAACCATCAGGAGCTTCTTGCCAAACACGGAATCTATTACAAACTCTATCAGTTACAGTACAAAGACCAGGAAATCAACCTGGGCCGGGTGCCTTTGATTGCGAACTCCGGCGTTACCGCTAACGCAGACGATTAAAAGCGGCTTTCCTGTAAATATTTAGTTTTCTCCTACGCCGCAAATATCCGATTGACTTCCCCGCAAGCTTGCGTGTATCTGTATCGTCGGTTGACCTCATGAATAAATATTTCTGCTATTTTCTGCCGCTGTTGCTCGCCACGCTGGCTTTTGGAAAAGACAAGCCGGAGCGCTGGTTACAAGTAAGCACTCCGCATTTCGTGATCATCAGCAATGCGGATGAAGCGGAAACCCGCCACATAGCCGGTCAATTTGAGCGCATGCGGCTGGTTTTCCAAACCGCCTTTCCGCAGATGCAGGTTGACCCGCCTTCCCCCATCGTTGTGATAGCTGTGAGAAATAAAAAAGACTTCGAGCAGCTTGAGCCTCCCGGTTATTTGGGGAAAGGAAAGTTGCAGATTGATGGCCTGTTTTTGCGGGCCCCTGACAAAAACTACGTCCTGTTGCGATTGGATGCCGAAGGCGATCATCCCTACGCTACCGTCTACCACGAATATACGCATCTGCTGACCAGCAAGGCCGATGCATGGATGCCCCTGTGGCTTACGGAAGGTCTCGCCGAATTTTTTGAAAATACCACCATTCATGAAAAAGATGTGCTGCTCGGAGAACCAAGTCCCGGCAACATTTTCCTGCTGCAACAGAAGCGGCTGCTTCCGCTTGCCACATTGCTTTCGGTGGATTACAACTCGCCCTACTACCATGAGGAGGACAAAGGAAATATTTTTTATGCGGAGTCATGGGCGCTGACGCAGTATTTGAAGGTTTCTGACTTTCGCGCGAATACGCATCACCTCTCAGACTATGTAGGACTCGTCAGCCAGGGAGTGAACCCCGTAACTGCGGCCCGGCAGGCTTTCGGAGATTTACAGCAGGTGCAAAAGCTCTTAGACGCTTATGTTCAGCGGGACGGCTATAGATACGCCTTTAGGCTCGCCGCTCCCATAAATGTGGACGAGTCGGTTTTTAAAGCGCAGTCCATCACGAATTCCGCCGCGGATGCGCACCGCGCGGACCTCATGGCCTATGAAAACCGCTACGATGATTCACGCTCGCTCGCTTCCGAAGTCTTGCAGGAAGACCCCAACAACACTCTGGCGCATGAAACCATGGGCTATTTGGAGTTCCGCCAGAACCATTTTGATGAAGCTCTCAAGTGGTTTCGCGAAGCGGTGAAGCTCGATTCGCAAAGTTATTTGGCAAATTACTACTTTGCGGCAATTTCAATAAATAAAGGAGGGATGGATTCGACTCAGGAAGCAGAAGTGGAGAGGAGCCTGCAGAACTCAATAAAACTGAATCCTTCATACGCCCCCTCTTACGATGGGTTAGCGCTGCTTTATAAACGGCAGCACCGAAATCTGAACGATGCCTATCGGGCCGAGCTTCAGGCTGTAGAACTGGATCCAGCCGATGTGAATTACAGAATGAATGCGGCCGGCATTCTCGTGGACATGGAGCAGTATGCGAACGCGATCAATGTCATCAAAGCCACGTTAAAGGTGGCAAAAACCACTACGGACCTGGCTCAGGCCCAGCTTTTCCTCAGCCAGATTCAGAACGTAGAGCAAGAAACGGAACGTCAAAAAGAAGTGCAAAAAGAAATGCAGGAGAGCGCGCGAGCCTTATCGGACCATTCCGGCAGAGGGGGCGCCGAAGATGAATCGTCCGATTCGCAACCCCCAGCGCTAAATCGCCGGCCAGCCGCGCCGCATGGAACGCGCCATTTTATGACAGGAATTATTAAGAAAGTGCGGTGTTCAGAGCCTTCCATGATGGAGTTCAACCTGGACACCGGGAGTAAAGTTTTTCAGTTCTATTCTGCAAACTATTACCACATCGAATTTACCGCGCTAAATTTTACGCCCAAGGGAGATTTGGAGCCTTGCACGCAACTTGAAGGTGTTCGCGGCAAAGTCGAGTTCGTGACGGACAATGGGCCTCCGGCCAGGAATTACGCGATTGCAATTGAAATGCAACATTAATTGCGTGGAGGAAATTTTCTTTATCAAACAGCACGCGATAGCATCCTCCCGCTAGTCCTGTCCGACTCAGCGGAACGCGAAAGCTCTACTTAAGCGAAACCAGTTTGTCCACCAGTTCCGAATAATCCTTCTTTTCCAGTCCGTGAACTTGTTTGTTGTACTCGTCCACCTTGTTCGAATAGTTCATGGAGCAGAATTTCGGGCCGCACATGGAGCAGAACGCCGCTTCCTTGTAGTAATCGTCGGGCAAGGTTTCATCGTGCATCGAGCGAGCGGTTTCCGGATCAAGCGACAGTGCGAACTGCTTCTCCCAATCGAATTTATAGCGCGCATAGCTAAGGGCGTTGTCGCGGTCCTGCGCGCCGGGACGGTGCCGCGCAAGGTCAGCCGCATGTGCCGCTATCTTGTAAGCAATGATGCCGTCCTTGACGTCTTTTTCGTTCGGCAAGCCTAAATGCTCTTTGGGAGTGACGTAGCACAGCATCGCCGCCCCATGCCACCCGATCATTGCCGCGCCAATCGCGGAAGTAATGTGGTCATATCCCGGCGCGATATCGGTAACCAGAGGGCCCAGCGTATAGAACGGCGCTTCGTAGCAAAGTTCTTTTTCCTTATCGACCTGCTCCTTGATCTTATCGAGCGGCACATGGCCCGGCCCTTCGATCATCACCTGCACGTCATACTCCCAGGCTTTTTTCGTAAGCTCACCCAGAGTTTTTAGCTCAGCGAATTGCGCTTCGTCGCTTGCATCGGCGATGCAGCCTGGGCGCAATCCATCTCCCAGGGAAAAGCTGACGTCGTGCTTGGCAAAAATTTTGCAAATTTCCTCGAAGTGCTCATACAGGAAATTCTGTTTGTGGTGGTGCGCCATCCATTGGGCAAGAATTGCTCCTCCGCGGCTCACGATTCCCGTGATGCGCTTTGAAACCATGGGCAAATATTGAATGAGCACACCTGCGTGAATGGTCATGTAATCCACGCCCTGCTCCGCCTGCTCTTCGATCACCTCAAGCATCACCGTTGGATTCAAGTCTTCAATGCGCTTCACGCGCGAGATCGCCTCGTAAATCGGAACAGTGCCAATCGGCACAGGGGAGTGCCGCAGGATGGCCTCGCGAATCTCATGAATGTTCCCGCCTGTGGAAAGGTCCATCACCGTGTCCGCGCCGTAATGAACGGAGGTGTGCAGCTTCTTCAATTCCTCTTCAATGTTGGAAGTCACTGCGGAGTTGCCGATATTGGAATTGATCTTGCACAGCGATGCCACGCCAATGCACATGGGCTCCAGTTCAGGATGGTTGATGTTCGCCGGAATGATCATGCGGCCGCGCGCCACTTCGTCCCGCACCAGCTCCGGCGAAATCTTCTCTTTACCGGCAACGTAGGCCATTTCCTCAGTGATAACGCCACGTCGGGCATAGTGCATTTGGGAAAAATTGCCGTTTGTGTTCTCCGCTTTGCGCCGGGTAATCCACTCCGCCCGGGGCTGCAGCGCGCCCGCGCCATTCCCATTTCCATTTTTTACGGTTTCGCTTTTCGCAGGATCAAGAATTCCGTTTGCAGAAGTCATTGCTTACCCATTCGAGATGAATTTGTACCCTTGCAGATAAAAAATGATTATACGCCGCGAGCGTTTACTGAAATGCGGCAACATAGGAATATGCGCGCAGCCTTCTGCTCGCGCCAGCTCTCGATTTTTCCTGCGGTTGGACAAAACTAAATCCCCCCTCCTCATCTCAACTGGTAGTAATTGTG
>JAICKN010000078.1 GCA_025927855.1 Terriglobales bacterium | reverse complement strand
TGTGTTTTTAAGGCGGAGAGCCACGATTCCCGACCAGCGCCGCTTGTCTAAAAAATATCCGAGACTTCCTTCCACATCCGCCCGCTGCGGCTCCTCCAGAAACTCATCCAATTTGTGGCCTACAATTTGGCTGTAGGTAACTCCCAGCAATTCCGCCACTTTTTTATTGACCGTGCGCAACGTGCCATCCAAAGACATGGCAAAGGCCACATCATCCAGCGCATCAATAAGTTCTTTAAAACTGCGCTGCGATTTGGCAATGACCTGGCTGAACTGATCAAGTTGCTCTTCCGAGGGGATCGGCCCCGCCCGGTCCTGCAAATCGTCTACCAGGTTTTTGATCGTGGAGACTTCGCGGCGTCTTCCATGAACATAAGCGGCGAACAGAATCGCTAAAATAAGGAGCCCAACCGGAATTGCACCCAGGTTGTAAGGCAAACTTTCGATTCGCTGCCACGAGAGCGCCGCCATGCCCGTGGCCAGCAGGATCAAAAACCATAGCGAGAGCCGCCACAGGCGGGTTTCTTCCTGCTCAAAATGACGACCGGGCCGTTCGGAGGAAGCTGGTTCTTTCTTTTCTGCCATGGGGGAGTTCTGGCCCAAAGCATCCACTTTAAGCCCGAAGCGCCATCCTAGTGCATCTCCCAAGCGCTCAACAAGC
Organism: Terriglobales bacterium; assembly: GCA_025927855.1. Classification (GTDB taxonomy): domain Bacteria; phylum Acidobacteriota; class Terriglobia; order Terriglobales; family Acidobacteriaceae; genus JAICKN01. The sequence continues at coordinate 12,281 of JAICKN010000078.1, read as the reverse complement.
AAAGAAGTATTGGAAAGAGTGGTTCATGTTTCGCATTGCGGCGGGCAATATGCCATCCTCATGCCTTGCCTCACACACTTGGGGTTCTGGATTTCCACAGCCTGAGGTCCTCATCTGTGATGTAAATCACCGTCCTCGCAGCGGGGTACACGTAATCTCATTTACTGTGCCCCGGTGTATCCGGAAGCGGAAGAATTCACTCTTAAAATCTCATTCTTGAGCGATGCAAATAGTCCATGCTTTACAAAACACTTAGCGCGGCGGTTTATGGAATTGACGCCAACATCATTGAAGTAGAAGTTGATGTTTCCGGCATCAAGACCAATGAAGACCACTTCCACACGGTCGGATTGCCGGATGCGGCTGTGCGCGAGAGCCGCGACCGCGTCCGCTCCGCGCTCAAGAACTGCGGCTATGACATTCCCCCCACGCACATCACTATCAATCTTGCCCCGGCCGATATCCGCAAAGAAGGATCAGGGTTTGACCTGCCTATGGCCCTATCTATTGTGGGCGCCTATGGCGGGCTGACGCGCAAGGATGTTCCCGATTGCCTATTTGTAGGCGAGCTTTCGCTCGATGGCGGCCTTCGTAGCGTACGCGGGGCTTTACCGATTGCTATTGAGGCCCGGGGGAAAAAGATTTCGCGGATTGTAGTCCCTGAGGCCAATGCGCGCGAAGCGGCAATGGTCGGCGGCGTCGAAGTCTTTCCAGTAAAGTCGCTGCTGGATGTAATTCATTTCGTGAATTCGGGCAATGGAATTAAGGCTTTAAAAATAGACAGCGAAGCCCTGCTCAGCGAAGCGCAGCATTTTGTCGTGGACTTCAAAGATGTCCGGGGACAGCAGACTGCCAAACGCGCACTGGAAGTGGCCTGCGCCGGGGGACACAACATCCTTATGATCGGGCCGCCCGGCTCCGGCAAAACGATGCTGTCCAAGCGCATCCCTACCATTCTGCCTCCATTCACATTTGAGGAGGCGCTGGAGACCACAAAAATCCACAGCGTTGCGGGAGTGCTGGACCAGGGAGCGGGTTTAGTTGGACTCCGCCCATTTCGTTCTCCGCACCATACAATTTCCGATGCTGGACTCATTGGCGGCGGGATCGTCCCCCGTCCCGGCGAAGTTTCCCTTGCGCACAACGGAGTTCTCTTTCTCGACGAACTTCCCGAGTTCCCTCGCAATGTACTCGAAGTCATGCGGCAGCCGCTCGAGGACGGCACGGTTTGCATTGCGCGGGCTTCCATGTCGCTAACCTTCCCTGCCCGCTTCATGCTGGTGGCGGCTATGAATCCTTGCCCGTGCGGCTACTTCAATGACCGCTCGCGCGAATGCCACTGTACGCCGGCTATGATCCAGCGCTATATTGCAAAGATTTCCGGACCACTGCTCGACCGCATTGATATCCACATAGATGTTCCCGCGGTGAATTACAAGGAGATGCGCTCCACCACGCAGGCGGAACCCTCGGCACAGATACTTGAACGCATCATGAAAGCGCGAGCTATTCAGTCAAAACGCTTTGAAGGCATGAAGCGGGAAAAGCTATATTGCAACGCGCAAATGTCGCCCCGGCACATGCGTACGTTTTGCGATCTTTCCCCAGATTGCGAGCGTCTGCTGGAGCGGGCCATGACGCAGCAAGGCTTGAGCGCCCGCGCCCATGACCGGATACTAAAGGTCGCCCGCACCGTCGCCGATTTGGAAGCTGCCGAAAGCATTGAACCAAAGCACATTGCAGAAGCCATCCAATACAGAACTCTAGACCGCACCTTTTGGGCCTGAACACCGCCTGCATCCTGCCAAATTTCTGGTTTGAAACGGCCCTTCCGGCCGCCCAGCGCCATTACCATCGTCACCATGCAACCAATCCAAAGTAGAGATATTATTCGCGCTGGGCCCCTTTATGAAAAAGCTGAACTTTGTAGTTTCACTTATTACCAATGACAATGATTTCCAGATGGAGCAAGCAATCGCCGCAGAAGAAGCGGCGCGGCGGCTTGGCGTAAACATCCAGATTCTGTACGCCGAAGGCGACACCATCCTGCAGAGCCAGCAGCTCCTGCACATTATTCAATCGCATTCTGACTCTCACCCGGACGGAATCATTATGGAACCGGCAGGAGGCACGGCCCTGCCGCAAGTGGCGCGCGCCGCAGTTTCTTCGGGAATCGCTTGGGTCGTCATTAACCGTGAAGCAGATTACCTCTCAGGTTTGCGCAAGCAGTACCGCGTGCCCGCTTTCGCTGTCAGCTCCGATCACGAAGAAATTGGAAGAATTCAGGGCAGGCAGTTTGGCGCGCTTTTGCCAAGCGGCGGAACAGTGCTGTACATCCAGGGAGCCACGGAAAGTTCAGCGGCCAAGCAACGCACGGCGGGGATGTACGAAACCAAGCCGGCCAATGTGGAAGTGAAAATTCTCCGCGGAAGCTGGACCGAAGCCAGCGCGCATAAAGCGGTGAGTTCCTGGCTGCGCCTCTCCACTTCCTACCAGAGCCACATGAACGTTATTGCGGCGCAAAATGACGCTATGGCAGTAGGAGCCAAAAAAGCATTTCAGGAAGTGCTGGACAATGCCGCCCGCGAACGCTGGTTGAGTCTGCCTTTCATGGGCTGCGACGGCGTACCCAAGACCGGTCAGGCGTGGGTCCGCACAGGATTGCTCACGGCCACCGTGATCGCGCCTCCGCTCACAGGCACGGCCATGGAAATTCTTGTTAAGGCTATTCAGACGGGCACCATGCCGCCGGAACGAACCCTAATCCCCCCTCGCTCGCTTCCTCCCGTGGAGAATTTGTCGCCCCGGCATACGGAAAAAGCCGGCGCATCTTTCAGTCTGCGTACATAAGAAAAAAATAGCCCGGCAAAATGGCGCAGTGAAAAGATGTGCGATGAAAATATTTTTCGTTATTGCATTTAGCTCGCGATATTCGTGAGCAAAGAAAAATTACGCTCAGGATTCGGTTGATGAAGAACCTTAACTTCGTGCTTTCCCTCACCACGAGGGACAATGATTACCAAATGGAGCAAGCCGCTTGTGCAACGGCGGCTGCGCTGCGTTCCGGAATCAAGTTGCAGGTTCTCTTCGCCGAGAATGACAGTATTTTGCAAAGCCAGCAACTTCTAAACATTATTCAATCGCGCCCCGAAGCCCAGCCGGACGGAATCATCTTTGAACCGGTAGGGGGTACGGCGCTCCCGCAAGTGGCCCGCGCCGCCGCCGCTGCCGGCATAAGCTGGGTGGTTATGAACCGGGAAGTTGATTATCTTGCTGAGTTACGCAAGGCGTATCGCGTTCCCATTTTCTCGGTGAGCTCGGACCATGAAGAGATAGGACGAATCCAGAGCAGTCAGATTGCAGCGTTGTTGCCTCAGGGCGGATCTGTACTTTATGTGCAGGGGCCTACAGAAAATCTGGCGTCGAAGTTACGCACCGCTGGGATGCACGCCGCCAAGCCTTCCAATGTTCAGGTGAAAATCATCAAGGGACAATGGACCGAAGCCAGCGCCTACAAGGCCGTTAGCTCATGGCTGAAACTTTCCACTTCGCAACAAACCCAGATAGATGCCGTCATTGCGCAGAATGACGTAATGGCGATGGGTGCGAAGAAAGCGTTCCAGGAATGCCCGCCGCACCTGCGCGAACGCTGGTTGGATCTTGCCTATACCGGATGCGATGGATTGCCAAAGACAGGGCAGGCCTGGGTGCGGAATGGAATGCTGGCCGCCACTGTGATCGTGCCCGCAATTGCAGGCCAGGCAGTGGACATGCTGGCCCGGGCCGTGCAAACCGGTATTGCGCCTCCGGAACGCACTTACACGGTCCCGCAGTCTTTCCCAACTTTGGACAAATTAGCAAAGACCGAACCGGAAAGAGTCCACGCCGTCGCGGGAAGATACTAGCCGGCTAGCCCTGCATCCTGACTATTGCGCGGCAGTTTCCGCAGGCGTGGCTTCCGTGCGCTCGCGTTCCACATCACGTAAGCGGGCAGCTTTGCCACGAAGGTTCCGCAAATAATAGAGCTTAGCGCGGCGCACCTTGGAAGAGCGCACCACATCCACGCGGTCAATAACTTTGGAGTTCACGGGGAAAATACGCTCGACGCCCTGGCCAAAACTGATTTTGCGGACCGTGAAACTGGCCTGCGGCCCACGTGTGCGGGCGAGTACCACCCCTTCAAACGCCTGCAGGCGTTCTTTATCGCCTTCTTTGATCTTCACCTGTACACGGACGGTATCGCCGGGCACAAATTTAGGAATATCGGTGCGCTGGGTCTTGGCCAGCAGTTTTTCAATAATCAGGTTCGACATATATCGTCCTTCTCAGTCTAGTGCTTCGCCCGTGATCTGGGCGAGAATTTCTTTGTCTTCTTCGCTGAGGGCCGCGTCTTTCAGTAAATCAGGCCGGTTGCGAAGCGTTTTCTGCAGTGCTGTTTTTCGCCGCCAGCGCCGTATCTGGTCGTGATTTCCGGATACCAAAACCTCAGGTACCTGCATGCCGCGAAAATTTGCTGGCCGGGTGTAATGCGGATAATCCAGCAATCCACCCGAAGCGCACGTAGAACTTGGCCCGTCGAAATCTATTTGCTCCACCGCCGTAAACGATTCCTGGCGGCTGGAAGCTTCATTTCCTAAAGATCCGGGCAACAGACGCGTAACTGTATCTACAATGACGGCCGCACCCAGCTCGCCTCCGCTCAGAACATAGTCCCCGATCGAAAGCTCGCGATCGGCGATATGTTCTGCCACCCGCTCATCCACGCCCTCATAGCGGCCGCAGATCAAAACTATCCGCTCCAGTGCGGCTAACGCTCCGGCCTCCTTCTGGTCGAAACGCTTGCCCTGCGCGGAAAGCAAAATCACAGATTCTTTCCTGGCAGTATGCTCTTCCACCGTGCCCAGGCCCAGCGATTCAACGGCCTCGAACAAAGGCTCCGGCTTTAATACCATTCCTTCGCCGCCGCCGAATGGACGGTCATCCACCGTGCGGTGTCTATCGTGCGTAAACTCGCGTAAGTCACGCACATGAATTTCCACCAAACCAGCTTGCCTTGCGCGGCTGACAATGCCGTAATCCAGAGGCCCCCGGAAGAAATCAGGAAAGATCGTTAAAATTTCGACCTTCATTGGGGCACTTTGGCGGGCCTTCCATTACCGGCCTTTCTGGCCTTCTTTTTCTTCAGCCGTGAGCGGAGCATTCACGTCCAACATGCCTTCCGGCAGCGCCATCTCAATCCGCTTTCCGGCAATATCAACTTTCTTTGTATAGCTCTGGGCATAAGGAACCATATATTCCTTATCTCCTGCCCTGACTAAAAGTAGCGGCGCTTCTCCGGCGCCAAACTGCACATCTGCCACTTCTCCAATCTCACGCGCGCCGTCATAGACGATACATCCGGCCAAATCGCTGATGTAATTCCAGCCGGTCTCCAGCTCTGCGCGTTCACTGGCGGGAACTTGCAGCTCGCATCCCCCCAACTCTTCTGCATCGGAGATCGAATCTACGCCGGCAAACTTCACGATCAGCCATTGCTTATGCGGCCACAGCTGCTCAATCTGCAACTCACGCCGTGCCGGATCTTCCGCGGATTGCTTTTCCGCCAGCGCGAAGAGCTTCAGCCCCACATGAAACCGATCAGGAACATCACTGTGAAGCTCAATGGCCACCTCGCCGCGCCGCCCCTGTGTTTTGATCACTTTTGCAAGGGTAATAAATCCACCGCGGCTTTGGCTGCTGCCTATTCCAATATCTCCAGTGAAAAACGCTTGCGCTGCCGTATTCCGGCGGCCGCGACGAGCGAGCGCAATGCCTTGACCGTGCGTCCATGCCTGCCGATCAGTTTGCCCATATCTTCCTCGGCAACTTCCAGTTCCAGAACGATGGCGCCCTCTTCCGGCACTTCATCCACGTATACCTCACCGGGCCTGTCTACCAGGGCTTTGGCAATTTGTTCCACCAGCGTCCGCACATCGCTGTTGCTGTTTTGCTCGTTCATAAAAATTCCTGGGTGGGATTTCGACCGGATGCTGCCGATCAACAGCCTTCAATCAAGAATGACAGGGCCGCAAACCTCCGCAGAATTATGCTGCCGGAGCTGCCTGAGGCTTATATCCCGATAACAGCTTACTAACCCGTTCGGAAAGCTGAGCGCCCTTAGAAACCCAATAGTCGATGCGCTCGCGCTTTAAGTCCACGCTGGCCGGATTAGTGCGCGGGTTATAAGTTCCCACGATTTCCACGGAGCGGCCATTCCGCGCGCGGGCTTTTTCAATAACTACTACACGATAATGCGGTTGTTTGCGCGCACCTACGCGCGAAAGACGAATGGTAAGCACTGAAGTTAAGTTCCTTATGCCGGAAGAATCCGAAGAGTTAAGACAAACGTTTATTTTTGCAGAATTTAGCTGGCTTGGCAAGCCTCACGTCAGCAAGGGGAGATTCCAATCCACAGGGGCGATGTTCAACCGAGAAACAATTTCTTTATTGTGTCGGCTGCCGGTGCGCTGATTTTTAGCAAAAATGCGGCGTTTTTACGATGTTTTCTTTGGGAAGTACTTGACTTACGCCCAGAAGCTTGCCATAACTATGCAGGCCCAACTTGGGACAGGTTTGGGGGTGTAGCAATTTGGCAGAGGTACGGATTCAGGAAGGTGAGTCTCTGGAAAACGCGCTTCGGCGCTTTAAGCGCAAAGTGCAGCAGGAAGACATCATTAAGGAAGTAAAACGTCATTCTTTTTACCTCAAACCTGGCGAAAAGAAGAGGGTGAAAGAAGCTTTAGCGCGCAAGCGCAGCCGTAAGAAAGCTCGCAAGGAACAGGATTAAAAAGTCGGCGGGTAGCGTCAAAGCTGCCCGCTTCGTTTTCAAGCTCAGTTGTCCGTCAATGGCTTGATCCTGGGCAGTTGGTAATTGTTCTCTCAGTTAGGCCGGGCTGGGCGGCCCGTGCTTTTGTTTCACATTGAGGGGGGGACGCGGCGGTTCCGCGATCTCATGTGTTTTTTTTGCATGTGAGGATTTGGAACCGTTTATTTAGGAGTCTCTCTCAATGGATTTTCAAGATAAGATACTGAAATGCATGGATTGCGGTACTGAATTTCTCTTTACCGCTGGGGAACAAAGCTTCTTCTACGATAAGCAGTTTCGGCACGAACCCAAACGCTGTAAATCCTGCAAAGCTAAAAGTCCATCTCCATTCCGCCAGACGCCACCGCCTCCACCGCGCGTGGAAACGCAAACCACCTGTTCGCAATGCGGCAAGCAAACGACTGTGCCGTTTAAGCCGACACAGGGGCGTCCGGTCCTTTGCCGGGAATGCTTTCAGGGAAAACGCCAGGCAGCCACAGCGTAATACGTGGCTCGGCTAATGGCGGTGATACGGAAGACGACCAAGGCGGTTCTGTCGGGAATCGCCTTTACCCTCATTGGGATAGTGGGCTATATCCTCCTGCATGGCTTAATTAACTTTCAGCCCAATCACGCTGAAGGACTGCGGGTGATTTTATATTCTCCATGGTTCTTGCTCTCTGCCGTCGGCGGATTCGCTTTTGGCGTGTACCTGGTAACCAGCAAGATTAAGTCCCCGTGGAAGGCGCTCACGGCAATATTTTCCGGAGGCGCGTTTGCGATTATTGGATTGGCAATATACGTTGTTTCACAGATTGACTGGCACCCTCCGGGTTACGCTCTAGTAGCGATGGAATGGAAACCTTACTCGCCGTGGTTGTGGATTTCGACGCTTTTCGGATGCGGATTTGGCGTGTGGTTAGCGCTAAGAAAGAAAAAGGCGACGCAAGAATAACTTAAGCTTGGCTCTTAAACAAAAGGACCACTTTTGCTGATTGCTCAACCATCAGCACTGGAATTTCCCGGTTCCAAGCTGCACGCAGCTTTGTTACGGAAGTAAGCCTCTGCCGTACATTTCTACTGCCCTTCCATCGCCGTTTCTTTTACGCTCGGAAGGCCCACTCCAACCAGGGATAGTGTGCGCGAAAGGCAGCCTTTTGCTCGTCTCCATTTTCACCACTTCCCGCGGCCTCGCGGATATTGTCGTGGCGTCAAGCGCCGGAATTTGTATCGGCCTGTATCTTTTTTACCGGGGCTTCAGGCTGCTGGCAGAAAGGCGGCTTATTGAGAACACCCCTACATCTAAAATCCGCAGCGCTTCGGTTGGGCTGGTGGAATTGAGCGGCCTGGCCGAAGGCCCGCGGATCCTTAGAGCGCCGATCACTTCATTGAATTGCTATTTGTATCGCAGCCTGGTCTGGGAGTGGGTACAGTCCGGCAAAAGCGGCCATTGGGAGAAAGTGGTGGACGAACAGCTGCACGTGCCCTTTTATTTGAACGACAACACTGGGCGCATTCTCGTTGAACCGCAAGGCGCTGAACTTGAGATCCACCGCGACTTCCATGAGGAATACCACAGCTCGATTTTCGGCGGGAGCGGTGTGCCTTCGAATGTAGGCGCATTCCTTTCCCGGCACGGCGTAGACGCTTCCCACAAGCTCAAAATCGAAGAATATTGCATTAAGCCAAAGAATGCGTTGTTTGTGCTGGGAACACTGGCGTCCAATCCCGGGTTGCGTCTCAAGACGGATGGATCGGATTCCCCACTCGCGACTTCTAAACTAACGGACGGCCATGCTCCGGGCTCGCTGCCCGCACCCGTAGCGCATTCCCTGCTGGTCAAAAACGAAGATACCGGAACACAGGAGATCATACGGCTTTCGGGCAACCCGAAGCCCGTTACAACCGCGGGTATGACGCAGCAGGGCAAGATCGCAGCAGCCATGCTAAAAGCTGGCATCACCAATCCGGCAGCCTGGGAGGTTGCAGGTGTGCCTTATCCCGAAGGCCCGGTTGCAGAGGCTCCTTCGCTTTCTTCCAATTCAGAAAAATTCACATCAACGGAAGTTTCGGGCGGCCTTGATTCCGAGCCGGCAACGGTGCTGATGAAGGGCGAGCACAATGCGGCATTCTTTATTTCGTGGCGCAGCCAGAGCGAGGTTGTGCGTTCTTTGGGCTGGAAGTGCGCGTTGATGATCTGGGGAGGCCCGGCGTTAACTTTGCTTTCGTTATATGTACTGGCAATATTCCTGGGATGGGTTGCCTACTAGGAAAGCCGGATTGAGGCCCGGCAGCCGAAAAGTGAAAAAAATCTTATGAGCACAATCAAAGCTCTTACGTTGCTGTTTATCTTTGGCGGTATGACGGCCTATGTCGTAATGATTTTTAATGGCCTGATCGGTCTGAAAAATGACATTGATAAAGCCTGGGCCAACATTGACGTGCTCCTCAAGCAACGGCACGACGAATTGAGCAAGCTCGTTGACGTGTGCAAAGGGTACATGAACTTCGAGCGCGATACGCTCGTGCAGATCACCCAGGCGCGCAGTATGTATCAGCAGGCGGTGACGCTCGACCAGAAAGTCGCTGCGGGCCAGAGCATGGGCCGGGCCTTGCAGGGCCTGTTTGCCGTGGCGGAAAATTATCCTGCATTGCAGGCCGACAATAACTTCATGCAATTGCAAAAGCGCATAACGCAAATCGAAGAGCAAATTGCCGACCGCCGTGAGTTTTATAACGACTCTGTCAATACCTTCAACACCCGCATCGAGCAGATTCCCGATACCTTCATTGCCAGCTTTATGAATTTGCACTCCAAACCAATGTTCCAGGTGCAAGAAGCTGACAAGGCCGACGTCCCTATGGCATTCGGGGCCAACGCTGGTTCGTAAATGCTCTTGAAATCCGCTCTTATCTGTTACCAACGTTCTTACCCCGTGCTCTTCCGGCCGTGAGTTTCTCCTTTAGAATGGCAAGGTGAGCACACAGGTTCGCATTGGCATTCTGGGCGATTTCAATCCCGAATACCGCTCGCACATTGCTACAAACGCAGCCCTGGAGCACGCCGGGGCGAAGCTGCGTTTGAAATTTGAACCAGTATGGATTCCCACTCCTTCCCTGCTTGAAGCGGGCACGGTCAAAGTCTTGGAAGGCTGCGATGGCATTTGGGCCGCTCCTGGCAGTCCTTACAAGAGCATGGACGGCATGATGCGCGGCATTCAGTTTGCGCGCGAGCGCGATTGGCCTTTCCTCGGGACCTGCGGGGGCTTCCAGTATGCGTTGATTGAATGCATACGGAATGTTGTCGGCATTAAAGATGCCGATTCGGCGGAAAACAACTCTGGCTCGAAGAACATCGTAATTTATCCGGTGGCGTGCGCAGTTGAGAACCGCGCAGCCGGAGCACCCAAACTCTCCGGAGTAATCCCGGAAATCAGACTTCGCCCCGGTTCTTATCTGGAATCGTTCTATGGGAAGGAAACGGCTTCAGAAGAATTTTTCTGTAATTTTGAGGTCAATCCGGAATATGAATGGGCTGCCATGGAAGCAGGATTTCCCGTGGTTGCGCGTGGACCGAATGGTGAAGCCCGCGCCATCGAATCGCCTACGCACCGCTTTTTTATTGCCACTCTCTTCCAGCCCCAACTGAGTTCAATCCCCGAGAATTCTCACCCTCTGGTGCTTGCCTTTGCGCAGGCGGCTGCCGACTGGTCGAAGAAAAAGCTGGATGATAGCGTTCTCGAGTAATTCCCTGCATAGGCTTTGTCTTTTTAATCTGCCCTGCTTGATCTTCATCTCCATAGCGCGTAGGCTAACGCGTTCTGTTTTTGTTTTTGAACTTTCTTGTGTGAACGACGGGTGGAATTCTAATGAACATCAACATCTCGCTAAAGAAATCGGCGCAGCTTTTCGCTCTGTGCTTCACATTGGCTGGACTCGCCCTGGCGCAAAACAAGGCAGCGGACCAAAAAGACTCCGCGACATTTGATCCCGATGGCACCGCATATATCACGCGCGTTGTGCCCAATCCAACCACCGTCAGCCCAGAGGCCCAGCAGTGGCTGGCCTCCATGGGCCAACATCCGCGTGGGGCGCAGACCTTGGCCGAGCGGCGGGCAAGCACCGATGCATGGCGGGTGCGCAATGCGGCAGAGGCAAAAAAACTTTATCCGGTCAACGTGGAACAGAAAAAGATTGCCGGAATTCCGGTCGACGTCATTACTCCGCTTTCCACGCCAAAAGCCAATCGCGACCTTGTTCTAATCAATCTTCACGGAGGCGGCTTCAATTCCGATTCTGGATCGCAGATTGAAGGCGTACCCATCGCCAACCTCGCCAAGATCAAAGTAATCAGCGTCTACTACCGCCTTGCCCCGGAAAATCCTTTTCCCGCAGCGGTGGATGATGTAGTCGCGGTATACAAGGAGCTGATCAAAACCTATAAGCCGCGCAATATTGGAATGTACGGAACTTCCGCGGGCGCTACATTGACGGGCGAAGCCGCGGTGAAGTTGAAGCAATTAGGGTTGCCGTTGCCCGGGGCGCTGGGCATCTTCTCCACCCATTGCGATTACAGCCGCTTCGGAGATTCCTACCAGCTATTCACGCTGAGCGGATTTCCGGGCGCTCTTCGGCCACGCTACTCCGATGGCCCTTCCGCCGATGAGATGTATGTCGGGCATACCGACCGGAAGAATCCTGTGCTCTCTCCCATCTTTGCCGACTTGCATGGCATTCCGCCTACACTCTTGGTTTCGGGAACGCGCGACTTATTGTTAAGCGATACTGCGCGGCTGCACCGCGCTTTGCTGGCCGCCGGCGATGACGCGCAGCTTGTGGTCTTTGAGGCCATGCCGCATGCCTTCTGGTATAACTTCCAGCTTCCGGAAACCAGCGAAGCCCTCAATTTGATGGCAAAGTTTTTTGATACAAAACTCGGCCACTGATGGAAGGGGGATAGAGAAGCGCATCGGCAAAAACAGCGTAAAGTCAGCTCTCCGCCGGTTTCACGGAACGCGATTTGCCGATCCACGAAATGGTCACAACGCTTACAAGAACAAGCAGCGTGCCCACAATGGTGTTTGTTTTTACGGCCTCTCCCGCAAAGAAATATCCCAGAATGATCGCCACTACCGGATTGACATAAGCATAGGTGCCAACCCGGGTGGGAGTTTGGTAGTGCAAAAGCCAAACGTACGCCGTGAATGCAATCAGCGATCCGGCAACGATCAAATACAGCAATGCAAGCCAGGCTGCTAAAGAAACCTGCGCCGGATGGAAGCTGTGGGCTTCGCCCGTTACAAAGGCAAGAATAGTGAGTTGAATTCCGCCGGTGAGCATTTGCAACGCGGAACTCATTCCTTTGGAAGCTGGCAGGGTCAGTCGTTTCGTGAGAATCGTGCCCACAGACCAGCTCAACGAAGAAACCAATAAAGCC
>JAICKN010000226.1 GCA_025927855.1 Terriglobales bacterium | reverse complement strand
TCAGCCGCGGTCTTTGAGAAGGGCAGCACATCTTTGGTGACGGTGGTGCCTCCGCCAATAAAAGCGTGCGCTCCAATGCGGACAAAATGATGAATGGGGCAAAGCGCGCCGATGGTCGCCCAATCTTCCACAATGACATGGCCGCCCAGAGTTGCGGCGTTGGCAAAGATCACATGGTCGCCAATCATGCAATCATGCGCAATGTGCGTATAGGCCATGATGAGCGCATGGCTGCCGATGCGGGTAAGGCCCCCGCCTTTTACCGTGCCGCGGTTGATGGTGACATATTCGCGAACATCATTGTGGTCGCCCATTTCGAGGCGCGTGGGCTCGCCCTTGTAGGTAAGGTCCTGGGGCGCAAGCCCGACTGAGCAAAATGGATAGAAGTGATTGTGCTTGCCTATTTTTGCCGGGCCGCCAAGGACGACGTGAGATTCGAGCCGGCAATTCTCGCCGAGTTCCACCTCCGCACCGATCACGCTGTACGCGCCCACCGTGCATGAGGAGTGCACTTTCGCGTTTGCATCAATGATGGCTGTGGGGTGAACGTTCATCGCGGCTGCGTGCTGGCGTCTGGCATGAGGCTACTCTGTTTCCGCGGAATCCGGGGATGGTCCGCGGCGTCCGCGCGAATTGTCCACCAGTTGGCACTTCACGCTGGCTTCGGCAACGCGTTGACCATCCACATAGACAATGCCTTCCATGCGCACCGCAATCATATTTTCGACCGCGCGCCAGGCTTTTAGTTCGACTTCAATGCGCAGCTGGTCTCCCGGTACCACCGGACGGCGGAATTTGGCCCGCTCGATTCCCGTGAACATGATCAGCTTGTCGCTGCGGTCTTCCACTTCTGTCAGCAGAAGCGCTCCTCCGGCCTGTGCGATGGCTTCAACAATAAGCACTCCCGGCATGATGGGCATGTTGGGAAAGTGCCCCTGAAAAAAAGGCTCGTTGATGGTGACATTTTTGATGGCCACAATTCGCTGCTTGCGCGTCAGGTCAATTACGCGGTCAATCAGCAGAAACGGATAGCGGTGCGGCAAAATCTTGAGAAGGTCGTTGATGTCCAGCGATGTCTTGGTCGCCGTGATGGGAACTTCAGCTACGCTCTGGGCGGAATCGGTCATTACTTGTCTCGTATAAGCTCCCGATTATACTGTACCGTCCTATACGGAAGGAATTTTGCGCCGCAGAACGATAGTGGCACAGTTGGAACAAAACACGGAAAAACATGTCATCTCGACGTTGAGCGAGCGAAGACGGAGAGACCTTACGGGCGCTGGAAAACCAGCAATGCAGATAGCAGGATCACAATCCCTGTCAGCACTAACAATGGTTTCGACCATCGTAAGGTCCCTCACAGCTTGAAGCTGTTCGGGATGACATGCTTTTGAGGGATGCAAAAACAGATAGGGTCTGTTTGCAAACTAAGCCACTACCGCAAGTTGAAGCCAGTTCACCCATGAAAGTTTAACTACGAAAGTTTACACATGAAAAATGCCAGCCCTAAGAATGCCGCGGTAAATACCGGCGCGGTTTTATCTCCGGCCGCGCGGTTACGCTATTTTGAAGAACGCAAAGACGAAATTGTTGACGTCACGCGGCAATTTGTCGAAATCGAATCTCCCAGCAGCCTGAAGCAGGCGGTTGACCGCTTAAGCACCATTGTCCGCAGCCGCTTTGAAGAAATCGGCGGAAAAGTCAAAGTGCACCCGCAGAAAACTGCCGGCAACCATGTGCAAATTGATTTTCCGGGAAATCAGCAGCAAAAGCCTGTGCTGGTTCTCGGCCACATGGATACGGTTTATTCCATCGGCGCGATCTCCAAAATGCCCTGCCGAGTAAATAAAGGAAGGCTTAGCGGGCCGGGCGTGCTCGATATGAAGGCGGGCATCGCGCTTGTCTACGCAGCTATGCAGGCGTTGCGGGAGTGGCACAAGAAGCGGTTGCCGAGACCAGTTCAAATACTCCTGGTTTCGGACGAAGAAACTGGCAGCCAAACTTCCCGCGCTTTGACGGAAGCGTTGGCAAAAAAGTCCGCAGCCGTTCTGGTGGCGGAGCCTGCTTACGGATTGCAAGGGGCAGTAAAAACGGCGCGCAAGGGTGTAGGTCAGTACACGTTGCAAGTGGCCGGCAAAGCGGCGCATTCCGGCCTCGACTTTGAAAAGGGAGCGAGCGCGATTATTGAGCTATCGCGGCAGGTTATTGAGATCTCCAGGCTCGTAGACCTGGAGCGTGGGACGACTCTGAATGCCGGCACGACTCAAGGCGGTGGGCGCGTGAATGTAGTTCCTGCCGAAGCGAGCGCCATAGTGGACGTGCGCGTGACTGGGAAAGCGGAAGCGGCGGATATTGATCGAAAACTCCGCTCTTTGCGGCCATTTGATCCGCAATGCAGGCTGGAGATCACCGGCGGAATGAACCGGCCTCCCATGGAGCGGAGCGCCGGCACGTCACAACTCTACGAAAAAGCTCGGGCCATCGCCGCGCAACTCGGATGGGACCTGGAGGAGGCCGCTGTAGGCGGAGGCTCCGACGGCAATTTCACGGCGGCTCTGGGCATTCCCACGCTGGATGGCCTTGGAGCAGTGGGCGAAGGCGCTCACTCCTCCGGAGAAAATATTGTTATCGATGAGCTTCCCCGGCGCGCGGCCCTGCTGGCCGCGCTCATTGAGTGGGTCTAGCCTAAACTTTCAAACGCGAGCTTTACTTAGGCGAGCGTTATTAAATGCAAGCATCTCTAATGCAAGCTTTGACTCCACATCCTCCGAAGCCTAGAATTTATGCAGGGCCGCTGTACCGTGTATAAGTATCCAGTTCACGGGAGGGTTCTCATATGGGTGAAATAGGCTTACCGGAAATTCTGATAGTGCTCGCGATTGCATTGCTGATTTTTGGTCCCAGCAAGCTCGCTGGTCTTGGCAAAGGGTTGGGGGAAGGAATCAAAAATTTCAAATCTTCCCTGAAAGGCGACCAGGACGACCCGGAGAAAAAATCTTAGCGCTTGAATTTAGGCCCTTGAAGATTGATCCAGTTCAGCGGCCCTTTACACCAGTTTCCATTCACACAGCATGCGGTAAACCAGCGCAACCGGAAGTCCCACGACATTGAAGTAATCCCCTTCGATTTTCGGAACCCAACGTGAAGCCCTTCCTTGAATCGCATAAGCTCCGGCTTTATCCATCGGCTCTCTGGTGCCGACGTAGTCGTTGATTTCATGTTCGGCGATCTCAGCCATTGTGACCAGAGTAGTTTCTGAGCGAACTTCCTCCCGGGATACCGCGCTCTGCTCGGCAGATTGGTTGTCCGGTCCGCAAATGCAAACTGCGGTTGTAACTCGATGCGTCGTTCCGGAGAGCAGGCGCAACATGCGCGCTGCGTCATCCGCATTCCGCGGTTTTCCTAAAATCTGTTCTTCCAGAATCACGATGGTGTCCGCGCCCAGAACAAACTGACTCGGAAATTTCCGCCAAACAGAGCGCGCCTTTTCTTGCGCCATCCTCTGCACGAATGCAGCCGGAATCTCGTTCGGTTGCGGAACCTCTGGGATGTCGGCAACCTGCACTGTGAAAGGAATGCCCGCCGTCCGGAGCAACTCATGACGGCGCGGCGAGGCAGATGCGAGAATAAGCATTGGCCTGATTGTAGCGGAGAGACCTGAAGCATACAGAGCTTCGTAAGCAGGCGGCCCTGGGCAAAATCCGCAAGAGCCAACTTAAATGATTTCTTTGGCACCATAGTCGGAGCAGTTTCAAGAACACAATCAACGATGGCCTCGTCCGGAGATGCCCGCAACAACGCGCACGAAAAGCGCCAGGAACAAAGTTCCTGGCGGTTTGCTTTGAGGGCGCTCGGTTACCGCAACTACCGGTTATTCTTTGGCGGGCAAACCGTCTCGCTCATCGGCACATGGATGACCCGCATCGCCACCAGTTGGCTGGTTTACCGCCTCACCGGATCGGCATGGCTGCTCGGATTGGTGGGTTTCGCCGGGCAAATACCCGCATTCATCTTCGCGCCCTTCGCAGGCGTGTGGGTGGACAGACTGAACCGGCACCGCACGCTGGTTGTGACCCAGATTCTTTCCATGGTGCAATCGCTCGCGCTGGCTGCATTGGCGTTGCTGGGAATCATCACCATCCAGGAAATCATCTGGCTGAGCGTCTTCCAGGGATTCATCAACGCCTTCGACATGCCCGCCCGCCAAGCCTTCGTGGTGGAGATGATTGAAGGCCGCGAGGACCTTGGCAATGCCATCGCGCTGAACTCTTCGATGGTGAATGCCGCGCGGCTGGTCGGGCCGTCCATTGCCGGCATTTTGATTGCTGCCTTCGGAGAAGGTTACTGCTTCCTGCTCGATGGCATCAGCTACATCGCGGTCATCATTTCTTTGCTGATGATGCGGCTTGCTCCTTACGAGCGTCCCTCGCGCGCCAAGGCCGTTCTGGAAGAGCTGCGCGAGGGCTGGCGTTACGTGACCGGATTTGTTCCCATACGTTCGGTGCTGTTGCTGCTTGGCATGATAAGCCTGCTGGGAATGCCTTATTCGGTGCTGCTGCCGATTTTTGCCGGAGAAATTTTGCACGGCGGAGCGCACACCTACGGATTTTTGATGGGGGCCGCCGGCGTGGGTGCGCTGGCTTCGGCCCTGCTGCTGGCGGCGCGAAAAAGCGTGCTTGGCCTGGGCCGTCTGATTCCCATTTCCGCAGCATTGTTTGGCACCAGCTTGATTGCCTTTGGCGCTTCGCGGATTTTGTGGCTCTCGCTACTGCTGATGTTGTTTGCAGGCGGAGGAATGATGTACCAGATGGCCGCCAGCAACACGATTCTGCAAACAATTGTGGACGACGACAAGCGCGGGCGAGTGATGAGCTTTTATTCCATGGCTTTTCTGGGCATGACGCCGATTGGCAGCCTCATCGCAGGCAGCGCGGCCCATCATATTGGCGCGCCGCGCACGCTGATGATCGGTGGCGCGTTTTGCATTCTGGGCGCGGGGTGGTTCGCCATGCACCTTCCCGCGATCCGGTCTGCCGTCCGGCCGGTTTACCGGCGTTTGGGCATTCTGCCGGAAATTTCCACGGGTATTCAAAGCGCTGCCGCTTTGCTGAGCCCACCAGAAGATTAGTTCTGCGCGGTTTAGAGCAAAAAAATCTCAGCCGCGAAAATACCCGCCAAAGAAAAAGCCCCGGAGATTTTGGTCTCCGGGGCAGTTTTAAAAATTACAGCTTGAAGTTACTGCACAGTGACGTTGACGGTTGTCGTGTGCACAGTG
>JAICKN010000033.1 GCA_025927855.1 Terriglobales bacterium | reverse complement strand
CCGAAAGCAAACCAGATGGATTAAAGCTTACTGACATTCGTATTCCTGCCTTCCGCGCCCTCTATCTCTTTTTGTTGTCCAATCTTTTCGGCTTGGTTTAGATCGCTGGCAATGCTCTGCCCCACGCCTAATACTTCATCGCTCGGCACCTGCACCCTCACTGCGCCCGAGACTTTATCTTTGAGTTCGTACACTACTGTTTTATCTTTCAATTCTCTTGCCCAGGTCACAGTTGCGTCATTGTCTGGAGGCTGAAATTTGGCGCCGGGGATGGAGACCCTCTGGCCGCCATGGTTGAATGGCAGCCGGGCGGTTTGTGACGACGCGGTAAAATGCGAATCTGCATCGTTTGTCTGCAGCGGGACCCGGCCCTGCGGGTTTTCCAACTGGGAAATAAGATTGGCTGCAATCGAAATATCCGGCCCGATGCGCATCATGCATCACCATACAAATTAAAAATGGGGAGATGCCATGGCATCTCCCCACAAAGCAACTACTTCAACAACGACAACACAAGTTGCTGTTGCTGGTTGGCCTGGGCCAGAGCGGCAATGCCGGTCTGTTCCAGGATGGAGTATTTTGTAAGGTTGGCCACCGCCGATGGAATATCGGCCGCGCGAATTCCGTCTTCAGCCGATGTCAGGTTCTGCACCTGGCTGTTGATGACCGTGCTGGCGCTCTGCAAGCGGTTGATGCCCGCTCCCAACGCGCCGCGGATTCCAGCGACGTTTTGGATGGCCTGGTTGATGTCCGTCAATGCCGCCTGCGCATTGGCCGCGCTGGTTAGGTCGTCTGCCGAAAGGCTTACGTGCGAAGCCCCGTTGTCAATCAAAGAGGATGAAAGCGCGTCAATGGTCACAGCAATTGTGCTCGCTCCCGATCCGCTGGAGTCGCTGAGATAAATGGCGGTCGAAGAAGGAGCGTTCCCGGTCGGATGAGTGAATGCTCCTGCCGTTGCCAGCGTGGAAGCCGTGTCAATGGTCAGGTTGCCGCGGTTCTGCGGATCAATGATATTCAGCTTGCCGTTGGCGTCGAGGAACGCCTGCGCGCCTACGGTGGTGTCGGCGTTGATGTCATTGAGCAGCGTTTGCACGGTATCGCCTGCCGCAGCCGTAAACGTAAACGATTTTGTTCCGGATGTGACGGTCAGCGTTTGTCCCGTGGTTAAGGCAGTGGTCAGGGTCAAGCTGCCGGTGGCTCCTTGAATCGTGTTGGGATCAGCCGCCGTTGAAATCGGATTGCTGAAGGCCCCGAAGCTGGTGATGGTGCTTGCCGGATCAACCGTAATGTTGCCGCGGCCCTGCGGATCCACAACGTTGAGATGTCCAGTGCTGTCAATAAAGGCCTTGGCGCCCACCGTCGTATCTGAATTGATGGCGTTCACCAGCGTGCCTACGGTGTCTCCGGCGGCTGCCGTGAAAGTAAAACTTTTCGATCCGGACTGAATGGTCAGCGTCTGTCCCGTTGTAAGCGCGGTTGTCAACGTAACGCTGCCGGTAGCTCCAGTAACGTTGTTGACATCCGGGGTGGATCCCGAGGCAAAAACCGTAGTGCCGTTATAGGTCGTATTGTTGCCAATACGGTCAATTTCCGCCTTGATGGCCGTAAATTCAGCGTTCAGCGCGGTGCGTTGCGTATCCGAAACCGTGCCGGTGGCGGATTCCGTTGCCAGGGTGACTGCGCGGTTCAGCAGGGTCGTGACCTGCGCCAGCGCCCCATCTGCTACCTGCAATTTGCCCACGCCGTCGTTAGCGTTGCGGGCTGATTGTGTGAGTGCGGTGATGTTGGCTTGCAATCCGTCAGCAATCGCAAGACCGGCAGCATCGTCGGCGCCGCTGTTGATGCGGGACCCGGACGACAACTGAAAAAGCGTGGACTGCAGGCTGGAGTTGGTAATGCCCAACTGATTTTGCGCCGCCAGCGACGCAATATTATTCAAAATGCTTAGTGCCATGGAATGCTCCTTTTGTGAGGATGGGTCCTTCCCTTGTACTGCCTCCGTGGAACATTCCGTGGAGGCCCTGCTCCCGTGCGCCTTGCGAACCCTTTTGCCTCACTGCTCCCATCGGCAATTTGCCCCTGCACTTTAGGTCGCCAAGCATCTTCCCCCACTGCACCTCGGTAATCGCGCTGGAAAAACGCTGGTCATAAAGCGGCTCTCATATTTGGCCGATAAAAACAACAGCCGCCAAAGGGCGTTTTCGATTCAGGAAGAATTTTTATGATCCGGCTTACCCGCCTGAATCATCAGGCCTTGACCGTCAATTCGGATTTGATCAAATTTCTGGAGCAGGCGCCGGACACCGTCATCACATTGTTAAGCGGCGAGAAATTCATTGTGCGCGAAAGCGCCGATGAAGTCGTGCGCCGCGTGGTGGAGTTCCGCCGCTCTGTGCTGGAAGGAGTTTTTCCTGCCTGGGAGAAAGTCTTGACGGTTCCGGCCATGGCAGATCACGCCAAAGAACATTCCGCAACGCAGGCCGAAAGGTAGGCACGCGTGGACAAGGCCACCTGGGGAGGCGTGCTGCTCGCGGTTGCCGGAATTGCCGCCGGACTGCTCCTCGAAGGCGGCAATTTTTCGCAAGTACTACAGCCGACCGCGGCGTTGATCGTATTTGGCGGCACGATTGGCGCAGTTCTCATACAGTTTCCCCTTGCAGTGGTTATCGGCTCTCTGCTCCGCCTCGGGCACATCTTTTTCGAACCGAAACGCAATCCCGCGAAACTAGTCCAGGAATTGGTGAAGTATGCCTATCAGGCGCGGCGCGACGGCATCGTCTCCATTGATGCGGAGATAGAAAACATTCAGGACCCATTTTTGAAGAAGGCGCTCATGCTGGCGGTGGATGGCAGCGAGCCGCAGGAACTTCGCAAGATCATGGAACTCGATATGGATAATCAGGCTGAATATGAGGAAAGCTTTGCGCAGGTATTCGATTCTGCGGGAGGCTTTGCTCCCACAATCGGCATTCTGGGCGCAGTCCTCGGCCTCATTCAGGTCATGCAGCATCTCGACAAAATTGATGAGGTCGGCAGGGGCATTGCCGTGGCATTTGTCGCGACCATCTACGGCGTCGGTTCCGCCAATCTTTTCTTTCTTCCCTCTGCAGGCAAACTGAAGATCCGCATGCGCGAAGAACAGGTCCTGCGCGAGATGACGCTCGAAGGAGTCGTTTCCATCCTCGAAGGCATGAATCCGCGCATGCTGGAAACGAAGTTGTGGGGCTTTCTCACAGAAGCCCAAAAGCCTCCATCGCAACCCTCGCCTGCGATGGCCGCCGCGGCTTCAGCGCGCCGGGAAGAAGAAAAGACAGGAGTACTTTCATGAGGCGGCGGCGGAAACCCCGGGAGCAAAATCACGAACGCTGGCTGGTTTCTTATGCCGATTTCATCACCCTCCTGTTTGCGTTCTTTGTGGTCCTGTATGCCAGCGCGCAGGTGGACAAGCGGCGTGTAGGGCAGCTGGCATTCGCCATCCAGGTGGCGTTCCAAAAAATGGGCGTGTTCCCCGGCTCCAGCATGCAGATGCCGCGCGATCTTGCGCCAATGCCGTATGCCAACGCGCAGGCGGTGGAGAATACCAAACGCGCTCCGGACATTGGTCCCCTGGTGGCCTCGCCGACAGGAGCGTTCTCCAGCGCGGAGGAGACGCAAGACCTTACCGAACTGCGAAAAGAACTAGAAAAAACTCTGGCCGTGCAAATCGAGCAGCAGGAAGTCGCCTTGCGCGCCGTACCCGAGGGTCTGGTGGTGAGTTTGCGGGAAATCGGTTTTTTCGACAGCGGCTCGGCGCAGATGAAGCCGCGTTCCCGGCCCGCTTTTCAGAGGCTCGCCTTGATTCTTTCGCAAGGCACGTATCACATCCGCATTGAGGGCCACACCGACAATGTCCCGGTGCACAATGCGCATTTTTCATCCAATTGGGAGCTCTCGACCGCACGCGCGACGGAAATCGTGCAGTTGCTGCTCACTGAATACGACTTTGCCCCTGAGCGCCTTTCGGCCGCCGGTTATGCGCAATATCATCCCGTGGCCAGCAACGGCACCGCGGAAGGACGCGCCAAAAACCGCCGCGTGGATATCGTCGTATTGGGCAGACTCCAGGGCTCAACGGTCGCCCTTGCGCCGGGCGCATTACCGGCCGATTCCACCGGTCACGCTTCGGGCCGCTAAACGGCATGAATCCATCCGTAAAGTCCGTGTTTTGACTGCCGATAATGTACGGAGGAGATTTGCGTGCAAGCCGGAACTGAAACCCGCATCACGAATGAAGCTCGAATTCGCGCGGCGGCAGCGCCCGATTCCGCAGGCGATCCAGGAGATTTACTGCAACTGGTCAGCTTCCATGTAGGCAACGAAGAATTTGGCCTCGATATTTTACGGGTGCAGGAAATTATCCGCGTCCAGCAGCTCACCCGCGTGCCCAATACGCCCGATTGCGTGGATGGGGTCATTAATCTTCGCGGGAAAATTATTCCCGTAGTCGCGCTGCGGCGGCGCTTTGGCATGGACGACATTCCGCATGACAAGCAGACGCGGATTGTTGTGGTGGAAATACAGGGAACGGTGCTCGGCTTTATTGTGGATTCCGTTTCCGAGGTCCTGCGCATTCCGGCCAACACCGTCGAACCCCCGCCAAGACTGGGAAAAGTCACCCGCGAATATGTTTCCGGGGTGGGCAAGCTCGATGACCGGCTTTTGATTCTGCTGGATGTGGATTCTTTGATGCATACCGAAGAGAGCGCGGGAGTGGCATAGCAAAATTCGTACAAAATCCGGCAGGCAGAACCAACGGCGCAATGGAAAACGAATTCGCACAAGATAAAACATTGGTGAATGAGTTCCTCACCGAATCCGAGGAGCTGCTGCAGCGGATGGACCAGGACATGGTTGCGCTCGAAGCCACCCCCAAGGATTCTGATCTGCTGAATCGGATCTTTCGAGCGCTGCACACCATAAAAGGCACGTCAGGCTTCCTTGGCTTTGAGCCGCTGGTCCGCGTCAGCCACAGCGCGGAAGACATACTCAACAGCCTGCGCCGCGGAGAAATCCAGTTGAGCCGCCCCATCATAGATGGTTTGCTCGCCGCCCGCGATCAACTGGTTGCCATGCTGCGCGACATCCGGGAAGAAGGGCGAAAGGAATATCAAATTCACGGTCTGCTGGCCGAATTAGAAGCGGTTCAGAAAAAAGCTCCCTCTGCGAGTGAAACAAAAGCTGCAAATCAGATGGATGTTTCGCAGGAGGCAGGCAACGAAGTGGCCGGATCTACACCGGGCCAAAACGAACAGCCGGCGGAAGCGGCACCCGCCTCAGCCGCAACCCTGGACAGTTCCACTGCCGCGGTTTCCAAGGCCGATGGTCCCAAAGCGTCGGATTTAAAGACCGCGCCTCAGCCGGCAAGCGCAGTGACAACCGGGCAGAGCATGCGAGTGGATGTCCGCAAGCTGGATGAATTGATTAATTTGATTGGCGAACTCGTGCTGGAGCGCAACCGCCTGATGCGCTTGAGCCGCGATCTGAATCTTAAGCGGCTTGCCGGACCCGATCTTGATTCCGCAATCAATCAATCCGCGGCGCGGCTGAGTTTCATTACTGAAGAGTTGCAGGCCGCAGGGCTTCGCACCCGGATGGTGCCCATTGAAACTCTCTTCCGCAAGTTTCCCCGGATGGTGCGCGATACCGCTCATCTCCTGAATAAAGACGTCGAGCTTGCCATTCGGGGAGAAGACACCGAACTGGACAAGACGATGGTAGAGCTGATTGGAGACCCTTTGGTGCATTTAATCCGCAACTCGCTCGACCATGGCCTGGAGCCGCCGGAAGCGCGCGTAGCAGCCGGCAAGCCGGGTACCGGCACAATCCTTCTCGAAGCCAAGCAGGAGGGCGACCAGATCACAATCCTTATTCATGACGACGGCGCGGGCATTGATCCCGCGCGCATTGCGCGCAAGGCCGTAGAAAAAGGATTTGCCACCAGCGAGCGGGTGCGCACCATGACGCCCGGCGAAATAATGGATTTTGTTTTTATGCCTGGGTTCAGCACGGCGGAAAAAACAAGCGATCTTTCCGGGCGCGGCGTAGGCATGGACGTGGTCCGCTCCAACCTGAAAAAGTTGAACGGCACCATTGAACTAGAAAGCGTTCCGGGGCAGGGAACAACGGTGCGCCTCCGGCTTCCCCTGACTTTGGCAGTTTTGCCTGTGCTTCTGGTCGAGGCCGCGGACGAGATCTACGGCCTGCCGCTACGGTCCGTCATTGAAACGGCGCGGATTCCCCGCCGGGAAATCCATGTGATCGAAGGCGGAGAAGTATTAAGGCTGCGCGGCGAAGTTCTTCCCTTGCTGCGCCTCTCCGGCATATTCCATACGCCTTCTTCTTCAGAAGGCGATCCACAGCTCAACGTCGTGATTTTAGGCATCGCGGAAAAGCGGGTTGCGCTCGCCGTAGACCGTTTGATTGGGCAGGAATCCACCGTGATTAAGCCGCTTGGCAGCTTCCTGCGTGGAGCCTCTACGTTGGCGGGGGCAACTATCAGCGGCGATGGCCGCGTGCGGCTCGTGCTCGATCCAGCCGGTTTGCTGCAAAGTGCGGATGGCCCTCTTCACCGTAAAACGGGAGCCATGGCATGACCGTACTTTCCGCCACCTCCAGAGCAGTTGAAAGTTTTGCTGCACCTGACCCGTTCATGGTGCGTATCCGCGATTTGATTTACCAGGTTGCGGGCATCTTTCATGCCGACAATAAGCTGCGTGCCCTGGAAGAACGCTGCATGCGCCGGATGCAGGTGCTGGCCATCAAAACTTACCGCGATTATTACGATTGCCTGACGGTCAAATCCATCCGGCAAGCCGAGCTGGTCGCGTTGCTCAATGAAATTACCATTGGCGAGACCTGCTTTTTTCGCAATCAACCGCAAATCGATGGCATCCGCAATATCGTGCTTCCAAAAATTTTGGAGCAACGCGCCAAGCTTTCCCTGCGCCACTTGCGGATATGGAGCGCGGGATGTTCCACCGGAGAAGAGCCGTATACCTTGTGCATGATTATGCTGGAGGAAACCGCTACGCGCCTTAAAGGGTGGACCTTCGAGATTTTAGCGACAGACCTGAATGAACGCTCTTTGAACCACGCCAAAAACGGAGTGTACAACGCCTACAGCACGCGGAACCTGCCGGCCCTTTTCCGCGAAAAGTACTTCGCCGCCAATGGCAATGATCTGCAAATTGACCGCAACGTCAAAAATTATGTCAACTTCAGCCGCCTGAATCTTACCGATGAGACCAAGATGCTTTTTATGAAAGGGCTCGACATGATCTTGTGCTGCAACGTGCTCATCTATTTCGACGGCGCTTCGAAGAAGAGAGTCATTCAGCATTTTTATAACGGACTTTTGCCGCATGGGTATTTGTTTCTGGGGCATTCCGAATCTTTGTATGGCGTGAGCGAGGATTTTCGCCTGGTACACATGCCTTCCTCGACGGCGTATGTAAAAGGCAAAAGGAACGTGTAGTGCAGATTGCATGAATGGAGACATTTTCTATGAGCCAGCAAGTTCGAGACACCATTCTCAGGAAGCTGGATACTTTCCAGGAAATGCCGACATTGCCCGTTTCTCTCGTGCCATTGTTGCGCTACATGGAAAAGCCAATGGAGCAGATGGAGCTGCAGCAGATCGTAGACCTCGTGTCGAAGGACAAAGCGCTGGCCGCGCAGTGCCTGCACATGGCGAACTCTCCTTTGTTCGGCCGCCGCCAGGCTGCGCAAACCATTCGCGATGCCGTTGTTGCCCTCGGTTTCCAGCGCATGCGGGATGTAGTCGTTTCATGTTCTGTGCTTTCACTTTCCCCGAGCGACAATCATGGAGTGGACCCAACGGTTTTTTGGGAGCATTCGCTGGGATGCGCCCTGGTTTGCCGGCAATTTGCCTCCGGCATCGGCTTCGAAGATCCGGGCAAGGCCTATTTATGCGGGCTGCTGCATGATATTGGCATCATCGCGCATCTTTGGATCGCGCCTCGGGAATTCTGCAGCGCCGTCGAACATGCGCGGAAAGATGGAAGCCCGTTGCATGAGATGGAATTAAATTCCATGGGTATCCATCATGCTGAGACTGGCAAGTTGGTTTCGGCCCGCTGGAAGTTCTCTGATGATGTAATCGAAGTCGCGGCGTGCCATCATGATCCCTCCTCCGCCAGCGCGCATCGCAGCCTGGTTGCCCTGGTTTCGCTGAGCGATATGCTTTGCCGCATGAGCGGATTAGGCCATGGCATCACCGAATCGCGGCAAATTGATTTACTCGAAGAGCCCGGCTTTGCGCTCCTATCGCAGGAATGCCCTAACCTCAAGAATTTCGACTGGGCGAAATTTACTTTCCAACTGGAAGGCTACATGGAGGAAGTGCATCGTTTGGTCAGCCTGCTCTACCGGCCGCAATGAATATTTCTCTCCATCGCTTCTCTCCCACCAAGGTCCTCATTGTTGACGACAGCGCATTCATGCGGAGCGTCCTAAAACGCATGCTTGAATCGGAAGAGAACCTGTGTGTGGTGGGCACGGCTGAAAATGGCGGCGAAGCGCTCGAAAAAATTGCAGCCCTCAATCCCGATGTGATTACGCTGGATGTGGAAATGCCGGTCATGGATGGCCTGGAAATCCTCTCGCGCATCATGTGTAATTTCCCACGCCCGGTCATCATGGTCAGCTCCCTGACGCAACAAGGAGCAGAGGTCACACTGGAAGCGCTTTCCATGGGCGCCTTCGATTATCTGCCGAAACCGTTTTTCCTGAATTCTATAGATACATTGAAGCTGCGCGCCGAACTTATCGCGAAAATTAAAGCAGCCGCTGAGAGTCACTACGCGCGCGCAGGCCAGGGAGAAAAGAAGTTCGAAAGCGCGCCCGCGTCCTCTTTCATCCACCATCCCGTCAAGGTTGTGGCGCTCGGTACTTCAACCGGCGGCCCCAAAGCGTTGCAGGAAATTCTCCCCACTCTGCCGTCCGATTTGCCTACCGGCATACTCATTGTGCAACACATGCCCCCGGGTTTTACTGCCCCGTTCGCGCAACGCTTGAATAAGCTCTGCCAGCTCACGGTGCGCGAGGCCGAGCACAACGAGCCGGTCATTCCAGGAGTGGTTTATATTGCTCCCGCGGGCAAGCAAATGACTTTGCATCGGCGCGGCAATTCCAAGGCTACCATCTGTCTCTCCGATGATCTCGAGTTCAGCCTTCACATCCCCTCGGCGGATAAACTGATGGAATCTGTCGCGAATACATTCCGGGCATCGTCCATGGGCGTGATTATGACGGGCATGGGTTCCGACGGCGTGATTGGAATGACGGCGATCCGCCGCGCGGGAGGGTTCACCGTTGGGCAGGACCAGGCCAGTTGCACAGTTTATGGAATGCCGCGCTCTTGCGCCCAGGCAAACATTTTAGATGTGGTCGTTCCGCTGCGGCAGATTCCGAAACAGATCCTTCAGGCTATTCAATACAAGCAGCGCGCATAGCTCCTTCCGCCTGCTGTTCCTTTTCCGCGCCCACTTCTTCAATTTTTGCCAGCAAAGACCCCAGTGGAAAAGGCTTGGCCAAATAAAAGTGACCTGCTGAGGCCTTCAGACCTCGGGCGATAACATGCTCCGGGTAGCCCGAAATAAAAATTGTTTGAAAGCCAGGCTGTAGCTCTTTGAGGTAACTGGATAGCCTTCGGCCGTTCTGGCCGGGTAATGCCAGGTCAGCAATCAGGACCTTTATTTCATTGGGATGCTGGCAAAACAGCGCCACAGCTTCATTCGGGGTGCGTGCGTTCAGGACCGGATAACCCGCAGCCTGCAAAAACTCGGACACGGCTTCGCGAACAATGTCATCATCCTCCACCAAAAGGATGGTAGCTTTTTTAATCTCGTGGGCTTCTAACGTCTTTCCGATTGGTTTTGCATCTCTCGATTCCAGCCATGCGATATGAGAGCTCATGTAGGCACCTGCAATACGTGTTTCCCTGTGCACTTTTGTCTCCAACAAAAGCGGCAGCATTTTCATGGGGAGATAAGCTCTATTTAGGGTAATGTGTCGTGCAGAGTTTCTTTTGGGGAACAATACCGTTGTATTAGCGGAAAATGATTTCTAAATGGGAACCGCGCAGAACTTCACGGTCGGGAGAGCACTGAATTGTATGGATCCAGTACGACCTTTCGGGTTCCTGCGGGGACACGAAGGCGGAATGTGCTTTCTGGCCCGTCGGCAAACATCCGTGTCAAAAACACCATACTGTGGCCGTGATTGGTCACTGCGTAAAGAGGAACAGAAGTGACCAGCGAATCCGGGGCATCGGACTGCGTAATGGTGCCGCTCACTGTAGTAGTATTCCGGGAGTGGCTGAATTTTACGTCTTTCAATTCCAGCTTCGGAATGGCCGTGCCGTTGATCCAGCCAGAGTAAAACCAATCCAGCGATTTGCTGCCTTCATACCATGTGGAACGCGGCATTTCGTCCTCAAATACGTGCAACATTTCTTGCGTGGTCAATGCCTTGCCTTCATACTTCGTGCGCAGCTTTAATAGAGCGTGCATGAATGGCGAACCGGAAGACTCTTCTGTAGAATGATTCGCTGCTCCCTCATCCATCATCTCGCGCAGCATGTGCAGCAGCCATGTTCCCCGTCCATAGCTGATGGCTGCATACCCGTGGGGAAATTCCGAACAGGAAAGCCGCACTCCCAAAGTGACCGGCCCTGCATCCATGAGCGGCTTATCATTTTTTTGCTTCTCTAATAAACCTTTGCGGTAGAAATCCATCACCGCCTGGAACTTAGTTGGGTCCTGGCTTTCCAGCAACATCATCGAGCTGTAATTGGCGAGCGCCTCAATCATCCACTGATCGCGGTAGCTGTTCCATCCCACCAAATCTCCCCACCATTGGTGCGCAGTTTCATGGGCGACCACGGTATCGCTCAACGTCTGCTGCACGGGCGCGATTTGCAGCCGGGACCTGTCCTGATTCGACAAAAAAGCGTAAGTCGAGAGGAAAACCAAGCCCGGCCAGCCCTGGCTCACAACTCCCGGAATTTGCGTAACGCTCAGGCCCCGATAGGGAAATGGTCCGAAGTGATGCTCAAAGAAAGTCACAGCCTCCGCCGTTTCATCTGCAACCCGTTGAGCATTCCTCGCCGGGGAGAGATTAGGCTGGTTCGGCGCGAGAGTGATGGCCGGCTGTCCGCGTCCGGGGGTTGAGGGCAATGTGGCAACGACCGCTGGCGCGGCTTTGGGAAAATCCTTTTCCACCCCCCGGGTCGCATAGACATCCACCTTGATTGCTCCCGCCTGAGCTTGCGCTTCCTTGTATTCTCCAAGGTTGAATCCGGCCACGGGAATCGGGCGCTGGCTCACCCACCGGCTGCTCTGCTCGTCT
Organism: Terriglobales bacterium; assembly: GCA_025927855.1. Taxonomy (GTDB): domain Bacteria; phylum Acidobacteriota; class Terriglobia; order Terriglobales; family Acidobacteriaceae; genus JAICKN01. The sequence continues at coordinate 8,978 of JAICKN010000033.1, read as the reverse complement.
GGGGCAAGCGCCGGAGACGCAGGTTCCGCCGCCTCACGATTTCCAGTGGCAATTAAAGTCCAGGCCTGCGGATAGCGGAACCTCAGATCGAAATTTGCATAAGAGAATCCAACGTTCGGATACCACGTCCCTTTGTCGCCCACATAGAGCAATCCTTCACCTGCTTTGGAAAGCACGCCCCCGCTATAAACAAAATGCAGCTGAAGCTTCTGGCCCTTGCGGAGCGGTTCCGGAAGAAGCACCACAACCAAATCGTTTCCGCGACGGGATGTTTGGGTGCCCTCGGCAGAAGGATTATGAATGAACTCCACCTCTTTCCCGTTGGCTTCGACCCGCTGCACATTGAGAAAACGCGACAACTCGAATATCAACGTCCTTTCGCCCCCCTGCTGGGCTTCGAGTTGCAGCTCCGCGTCGCTAGAAATTTCTGTGGGCGGTTTGACCGTCGTCGTGATTTTGTAATTGGTGACGGCCACTGGATTCGCGCCACCGATTTCTCCATTTACGCTATTCAGTTTTTCCTGGCGGGCCTCGTTTCCGCGCAACGCGAAAGATGACCACATATCATAGTAAGTCTTGCTGTCCACCACCTTCGATTGTCCTACCCAGATTTGCTCCGATGCGGTGGAATCGTAATAAGCGTCGAAGTCCCCAAGATGGCGTCCCTGCAACCGAGCATGAAATAGCCGGTCGCCGGCAAGATTTGCGGAGGCTGGTGCGCCACCCGGCGGTAAGAATTGGCTGAAGCTGATGAACAAGCGCAGCGCATCCATGGTGGCCAGGTTCTTGGCCGCATCATTCCACCTGGAATAGAAGTCCGCTGCGACGGCAGATTCCGCAGGGAGCATAAAGGCCGCCAATTGCTGAAAGGTGTCATCGTTAAAACGGAAGTAGGCAGTGCCGAATTTCTCCTCCAAAATCGCTGCTCCCGTGAATAGAGCCATGGAGCCGCGCTCTGCCTGATCGGAAGGCATAAGAAGAATTTCGCCGTCTCCCTGAAAAAATGCTCCCGTCACTCGGCCTGCCACATCTTCAGTGAAGCCGATTGTCCCGTCATCGAGGCTTATGTGGATGGCCGCACGGTCGAGAGAAGCTTCACGAATGGTGTAAATACGGTTTTTGTCGAGTCCGACGCTGCTCAGCCTCGTGTACAAGGACTCAGCGGAACGTAGCTCAGGCAGAGAAGAGTTGTTTGTGGGGGCAGCGCCGCTAACCTGCGCGCTTAATGAGGCCGCGCACAAGAGAATCACGAGGGAGAAAATAAGGGTGCCGAATTTGCTCGTTACCTTTGTCACCTGCGCTCCCCGGTGTCCATTGCTAGAATCCGGCCATGCGTCTGCGCGCTATTATCCTACTTCTTGCTCCTTTATTTGTTACAGCGCGTGCAAATGCAGACGTAATTCACCTGAAGAATGGCCGCACAATCTGGGCGGATGAAGTCCGGGACAAAGGTACGCGGGTCGAGTATGACGTTGGCGACGATTCCTACGCCATCCCGAAATCGTCTGTAGATCACATTGAAGCAGGCGGCGTTCCGCCCCAATTCGGCGGCTCCAGCAGCGGGGCCAGCCACGATGTGCCCACCTTTGTGCCGCCCGACACGGCGAAAGCGGACCCGGGATTACTGAATAAAATTGTTCACGATGGCGGCATTGACGCCGACGCTCTGGCTTCCATTGCGCACGAGGGCAATGCGAAAACGACCGCCGTGGGGTATTTCATCGCGGGAAAGTATGAACTTCAGCACGGCAATTTTCCCAAGGCCCGCAGTTATTTCGAGAGCGCTGTAGAAGCCGATCCCGAGAACCCAAGCATCCTTAATTATTATGCCGCGATGCTGGTGCGGACAGGGAACCCCGGAGAAGCCTTGCCCTACGCAGAGCGCGCGGTCCGAATCGCTCCCGACTCTCCCGATACTCTGGCCGTTTTGGGATACGCGCAATACGCCAGCGACCGCGTGAGTGACGCGATCCGCACATTGAAGCGGTCATTGTCGCTTCGTCCGGACCCTTCGATACAAAGCCTTTTGGCAAAGGCGGAGAAGGATGCCAGTGCGGAGAGCAACTTCTCGGAAAATGAAAGCAGTCACTTTACGCTGCGCTACGAAGGCGGCGAAACCAGTTCTGCTTTCCGCCAGCAAATTATCGCCACTCTAGATTCCGCTTACGACGATCTTGTCCGCCAATTTGGAGTGGCGCCGCGCAACACCATCGCAGTCATCCTTTATACCAATCAGCAATTCTTCGATGTAACGAATGCGCCATCATGGACGGGTGCGCTCAACGACGGCAAGCTGCGGATTCCGATTAACGGCTTGAACTCGGTCACTCCAGAGCTTGCCCGCGTGCTCAAGCATGAGCTTGCGCACTCATTTATCAATCAGCTTTCGGCGGGCCGCTGTCCGCAGTGGTTGCATGAAGGCATCGCCCAGGCAATGGAGCCGAAACGTTTGCGATATGGGCCGCAACTGGCGCAACTTTACACTTCGCAGCATGAGATTCCGTTCAACGCGCTGGAAGGAAGCTTCATGCAATTTACCGGACCGCAGGCAGTTCTGGCCTACGAAGAATCGCTGGCGGCAGCCGACTACATTATTGATACCTACGGGGAGAGCGACCTGCAGCGCATTCTTGCGCGGCTGGGAGAAGGTAGCTCGACCGAAGCTGCCTTACGCTCCACGATTCATTCCGACTATGGGCAATTAGAAGACGAAGTCGGCAAGTACCTGGCGGATAAATACGGAAAGTAAGCGTTTCGGCTTAAAACGGCTTCTTCGCCGGGGCCAACTCATCCGCGGTCGCGTAAATCGGTTCTATATCCGTTGGAATTCCCTGCAATTGTTCTAACGTTTTCGCCAGTGCCGGACGTATAACGCCAAGCTCATCCAGAAGCTTTTTAGCTCCGGCATAATTGCCTTCTGCTTCCAGCGTGAGCAGGTCGTGATCCAACTCCCGCACAGCTTCTTTCATTTTTGCTACGTTCACTTTGAACGTGCCATCGGAATTCTCCACAAAGCCGCCGTGGTCGAGATAAAAATTGAACTGCACAGCCATGCCCTTTCCGTGGGCCTCGTTCAGGCCAAAACGCAAGCTGCGGAAAGATGAAGCTAGAAACGTCGTATAGAGTTGCCGCTCGGCGGCATCGCCCGTCGCCAAAGAGCCTTTCAGTTGCATCTCCTGCGCATGGTCCATCATATATTGCAGGGCGAATAATCCCGTTACATCAGCCTTCGCCTCCTCGATTGCGCCGTATAGTTCTTTCAACGCTTCGCGCGGCGAGGCTTCGCGGCCCTGCAGTTTGATCTGGTGCGGCCCAAGTCCGTGCATGAGTTCATGCGCCAGGATGTGGGTAAAAAATGGGTCGAACTTGACGTCATTGACTGCGGACTTGGAAATCGCGCGCTGCGCAATGGGCAGAAGTATTTTTTGGAACTTCGCTTCCTGAACATTCTTCAGCATGACGCGCTTGCTTCCTTTTTGCTGCACAACACGGTCGTCATTCGGCAAATTGAATGCGGCCGTCTGCACACCATGCGCTCCGTCTCCAGTCGCCAGAATTTCATCCACCACGCGAATTGGAGCTCCGGCCCCCAACTTTGGATTGCGGTATTGCGGGTCAATCGGAAGATTGTTCTCAATTTCCTGTAAATGTTTGGTAAAAGCCAAAAGCTTCTGCGTCTCTGCATCGTCCCGCAGTGTTATGTACGCTTCAAAAGCCGCTTTGTAGCCAAATAATTCATCGTTATAAACCTCGTAGGGCCCAATGGTGATATCGAGCGGCGCATCGAGGTCCATCCATGCGATGTCGCTTGCGTAATAATCATTGGAAAGAAATGCATCGGCACGAAGATTCAGGAATTTTTTCAGCGACGCGTTGTTTGTAAGTCCGGCTGCTTCACGCAACAATGATGCTGCCCGCATTAAATCACTGTGATATTCCTGGCTGTAGGGAACCCAACTTAATTCCCGCCTTGATCCATTTTTCCAGCGGATGACGGTAAAAAAGCCTTTCGCCTGCTCCTGATCCTTAGGAGATAAACCTGCTACCCAGCTCTCAAATTGCTCTTTGCTCATATCCTCCGGATAAAAATTCGCTCCCAGGGGCTTGCGCGCGGGAACGTCTGGCAAAAAGGCCTTGTTGCCATTCAAGCTTTCCCACGGCCCTTTTTCAATCCAGAAAAGGTGCAACCGCGCCTTGCCCAGAGGACTCGTGTCTTTCTGGAGTTTTTCGTAAAGTACGAGATCGCCGCTCCAGTACTGCTGCATAAATGTATGGTTCAGAATCCGGGCAGCTTCAATCAGTTTGACCAGGGCCTGCTCGTCATTCGGAGACAACGCCGAGACATCAACTTTTATGGGGGTAGGCGCGAATTGCGCCGCCATCGCCTGCAATTCTTTTTGGCCGGGAAATTGCATTTTAGTTTGCGCAAGCACAGGAACCACCGATATTACCAGCAGGAAAAGAGCAAGGAATTTTATAGATTGCCGCATCCGGGTTCTCCTTCATTGTCACTCCGTAAGCCATTATGACGTTGTACTTAGATTTCGAGGCCATCATATTTTTGAGGTCATCATACAGGGAAGTGGTTTGGCGGCGTTCCTCCTCAGAGTTACAATGTCATCTATAGGTCGTCATCCACGGTGCTGTGCCGCTCCCGGCTACTGTACGGCCTCGGGAACTGTCATGAGAAAAATTTTTACAACTGTCCTGCTGCCGCTCTTTTTTCTAGTACCTTTTGCCACGGCCCAGTCCGGCAACTCTGATAGCACTGTAGTGGAGCAAATTGTCGCCCGCGTAAACAATGCCATCATCACAAAGACCGAGGTTGAACACAGCCGCGATGATTTGAAGCAGGAATTACAGGAACGCGATCCCGCGACCGCCGACCAGGAATTTGCCAAAGAGCAGAAGAATGTTTTGCGCCGCTTGATTGACCAGCAACTGCTGCTTCAGAAAGGTTCCGACCTGGGCATCACGGGTGAGACAGAAACCATCAAGCGTCTGGATGAAATGCGCAAGCAAATGCACCTCGATAGCATGGAAGCAATGGAAAAGGCCGCAGAATCCCAAGGCGTTTCCTTCGAGGACTTTAAACAAAAGATCAAAAACCAGATCATCACCCAGCAGGTGATTGGGCGCGAAGTCGGATCGAAACTGACGGTCACGAAAGAAGAAGAGGAAAAGTATTACAACGAACATAAAAGTCAGATGGACCAGCCGGAGCAGATCCGCCTGAGCGAACTGCTGATTGCCGTTGATGCCAACGCGGATGCGCAGCAACTTGCTGCGGCAAAAGCCAAGGCAGACGGCATCTTGGCGCAAATCCACAACGGAGCAAAGTATGAAGATTTAGCCAAGGCGGATTCTAACGGCCCCAGCGCCGCCCAGGGCGGCGACCTCGGTTACTTCAAGCGTGGCGCGCTTGCGAAGCAACTGGAAGATATTACGTTCAAGCTTAAGCCGGGCGATGTGACCGATGTGATTCGTACCAAGCAGGGTTTTGTGATTCTGAAAGTTACCGAGCACGATGCCGGCGGCATTCCTCCTTTTAAGGACATCGAACCGCGCGTGCAGGATGCTGTTTATATGGAGAAAATGACCCCTGCGCTGGACGCGTACCTCACCAAGCTGCGGGAAGACGCTTACATAGACATCAAGCCGGGTTATGTTGATACAGGCGCGAGCCCGAATGAAACCAAGCCCATCGAAACCAATACCAAAGAGGCCAACGCCAAAGAGCTGAAAAAGAAGAAAAAGCTGGGAATTCTCTAGCGCAGGTTTCTGATTCCAAACTCTTATGTAACGCTGGATTGACGCGTCCTTATTTGAAACAGGATGTGTCTGCCATATGCAAAGCTTCATCCATCCGGTGTAGACTGGCTCACGGCCCATCCCTGGTTGCCGCGTTCACTATGAAAGAATTTTTTATCTGCGATTGCGTTCAGCAGGAAAACAAGACCATTACCTCCACTTTCGTCGTTGTTTCCAAGCAGGTAAAGCCCAAGAAAACTGGCGAGCCCTACCTTGCATTGACGCTGGGAGACCGCAGTGGCCATCTCGAAGGCAAAATGTGGGACAACGTCGAGGAAGTGATGGAAGCTTTCGAGCAGGACGATTTTGTTAAGATCAAGGGCCTCATCAACAAGTACAAAAACCGTTTTCAGGTGACCATTCATAAATTGCGCAAGCTGGGCGAATCTGAAATTGATTTTGCCGATTATCTCCCCAAGACCTCCAAGAACATTGATGAACTCTGGCGCACGCTTGAGGAGTTCGTGGCCACCTTCCACAACGAACATCTTAGGAAGCTTGTGCAGGCGTTCATGGGTGATGGGGAAATTGCCGCGGCTTATCGCAATGCGCCCGCGGCCAAAACTTTGCATCATGCTTACATTGGCGGCCTGCTCGACCACGTAGTTTCATTGTTTCGCTCGTGTGATTTGGTCTGCCGGAACTATCCTCAAATCAACCGCGACCTGCTGCTCACCGGAGCCTTCCTGCACGACATCGGCAAAATTCACGAACTCACTTACAGCCGGTCGTTTTCTTACACGACCAAGGGCCAGTTGCTCGGCCACATGATTATCGAATTGGAGATGCTGCAAGCCAAAATTGCGCAGCTTCCCGGCTTTCCCGATGAGCTGAAAATTCTCGTCGAGCACCTCATCATCAGCCACCATGGGCAATATGAATTCGGTTCGCCCAAATTGCCCATGTTCCCTGAGGCGTTAATGCTGCATTACCTCGATGATCTTGATTCAAAAATGGAGGCCATGCGCGCGCATTTCGAGCGGGAGATCGGAACAGAAAGCCCGTGGTCCAGCTACAACGCTTCGCTCGGGCGCTCTCTGTTGAATAGTGCAAAATTTCTGGAAAAGAAGCCCGCTTCGGAAGCAGAAGAAAGCAATGTTGGAAGTAAACAAGGTGCGGACGGTGATTTCCCGGAGGATCTAATGGAAAATCCAGGTTTCACACAATCGGCGCCAAGCGCGCAAGCTCAAAATCCCGCGCAACCGTCTACACAAACCGATGGCGCAAACTTCCGTGACAAGCTCGCGCAGGCGGCCTCCGGCCTGCCCTCATTCCAGCAGGGAAAGCACTAGGCCACTTTCCACTGTGTACTTCTGTTACCTCCTTTCCACTTGTCAGGGGAACTACATTCCCGCAAACTCTATTGGGTACATACAGAGGGGGAACTATGCGAAAACGGTGGACTTTGATTCTGCTGCTCGCCTTCGTGGCGATGGCATTTTTTGCGTGCAGTAAGCCGGCCACGCCCACGAATGACGCTTCCGGGACAACTTCCAATCCGGATGCGAATTCTCCGTCGGCTTCCGCTCCGGCAACTTCTGCTGACCAACAACCTTCCGCGCCGGCAAAACCGGAAGCGGTAGTAATTCCGGCGGGCGCCAGCATTACCGTCCGCCTCAGCGACGCGCTTGGCTCGAAAACCAGCCAGCCCGGGCAGAATTTTACTGCGACACTTTCCCATTCCATCAGTGTGAAGGGAGACCGGGTTGTTCCAGCAGGAGCCTCTGTTGCCGGAGTCGTGGAAGACGCCAAGCCGTTAGGCCACTTCAAGGGCGGTGCGCTGTTGCAGTTAAAGCTGACCTCCATTCGTATTCATGGCGCAGATCAAGAGGTACAGACCTCCGCGCTGACCATGACTAAAAAAGGCAAAGGCAAGCGGACCGCAATTCTTGCCGGTGGGGGTGCCGGTCTTGGCGCACTGATCGGTGGTCTTGCCGGTGGCGGTAAAGGCGCTGCAATTGGCGCGGTTGCCGGGGGTGGCGCAGGAACAGCGGGCGCGGCTTACACGGGCAACGATGAAATCGTACTGCCGGCGGAGAGTGTCCTAACGTTTAAGTTGGCGCATTCTGTCCGTGTGCAATAGTTCTGAAATGTTGTTGTCGGTGTTTGATGCGCCGGATATGCAAGAGCCGAAAGCAGATCGGGCCAGCAGCAACAATCTCTTCAACGGCGGGTTTATATCAGGTAGCAAGCAGGACCATTTGGAAAGGAGCCATTTATGCGCTCTATACGCTCAATTCGCACGTTGTTATTTGCAATCGTGTTGGCAGTCCCTCTTGCATCGTTTGCCGGAGTCGTAGTCTCGGTGAGGATTGCGCCGCCTCCGCTGCGCGTATACACGCAGCCTGTGTGTCCGGGCGATGGATACATTTGGACGCCGGGCTATTGGGCTTATGGGCCGGCTGGCTATTACTGGGTGGACGGAGCATGGGTGTTGGCTCCCCAACCCGGCCTTCTTTGGACCCCCGGTTATTGGGGTTTTAGCGGCGGCGTATATGCCTGGCATGCCGGTTATTGGGGCCCGCACGTCGGTTTCTACGGCGGCGTGCATTATGGTTTTGGCTATGATGGCGTCGGTTTTGTCGGCGGACGCTGGGACCACGGCCACTTCTTTTACAACACAGCGGTTGCGCGCGTGAATGTCGCTGTCATTCACAATACCTATCGCACAGAGGTGATTAATCGTAACGTGACCCGTGTGAGCTTCAACGGCCGCGGAGGAATTAACATGCGGCCCACGCGGGAGCAGGAGCGGTTCGAGCATGAGCGGCATTTCGAGCGCACCAATGCTCAGGTAGAACGCGAGCATGTGGCCAGCACGCGCCATGAAAATTTTGGGCCGCGGCATGATGTGCCTCGTCCGGAGAACCGGCCCATGGCGATGCATAATAACCACCCGCACAATAACAATATGGACCGTCCTCACGGCAATATGAATCAGCCCCACGGCAACATGGACCATCCGCATCCGGATGAGCATCACGGCAATATGGGCAACGATCATCCACACAACGGCGGTGGGCATTTCGGTGGCGAGCATCATGACGACAATCACCACGAGGAGCGGAACCGGCGGTAGTTGGCACTAATTTTCGTTCCGAAAGATGCCGTTGATTCGTACGGATTGACGCAGCAACAACCGGCTGGCATGATTGCCAGCCGGATTT